>JBDVSG010000220.1:0-7231 GCA_039967155.1 Sulfitobacter sp.
GCTGAGTGCAAAGCAAGAAGCTTACTTGCACAATATGGACACTTCGGGCCGCCTCTTGCTGAGGCATGTGTCTGACGTTCTGGACATTGCCCGCTATGACAGTGGCATGATCACCGCCCGCGAAGAGCCCTTCAACGTCTCTGGTTTGGTGCAGGACATTGTTGATAGCCAAAGCAGCATGGCGCTTGCCCATAACACGACCCTAGAATGGGGGTGGAATGGTGCCCACCAACATTGGATCATCGGTGATATGGAGCGGCTGCAACATGTGCTGATGAATCTCATCGGCAATGCTGTAAAATTCACCAAGGACGGCCGCGTCACTATCGCGGCCATTTGGGGCAACGATCGGATCCGATTTGAAATAGAAGATACAGGCATCGGTGTTTCCGAGGATCTTCAAGAGCACATCTTTGACGATTTCGTCACCGGTGACACGTCCTATGGCCGCGAGGTCGGCGGCTCTGGCCTTGGGTTGAGCATCGTGAAACGGTTTGTTGGTGTTCTGGGCGGCAAGGTTTGGGTGCACAGCGTTGCGGGCATCGGCAGCACCTTCACGGTTGAAATACCCACAATTCCTGCCGCGCCCCCGTCTGAACAGCAGGCAACCGACCAAATATTACCCACGCCCTCCCCTCAGCGAATCCTTGTGGTTGAAGACAATGAGATAAACCGATTTGTCGTCCGCTCTATGCTTGAAGCAGACGGGCATCACGTCACCGATGCAATGGATGGCCAAGACGGCGTGGACCGCGCGTACCAAGAGAAATTTGACCTGATCCTCATGGACATCTCCATGCCGGTCCTCGATGGGCGCATTGCGACCCAAATGATACGTGAGGGTAAAGGGGCCTCTGCCCATAGCCGGATCATCGCCCTGACGGCGAACGCGCTGCCCGAGGAACGGGCTGACTTCCTGACGCTGGGCATGGAAGATGTGCTTACCAAACCGCTATCAAAAAGCGCCCTTCGCGCGGCCTTGGTTGGCCATCCCCCGAAACAAACCATCGTGTTTGACGCGGATCATCTGAGGGAAACCCGCGAAGTGCTTGGCGAAAAGAATTTTCAAAAGGTTCTGTCCAAGTTCCACAGTGAACTTGATGCGGTTCAGACTTGGCCCCAGTCCGACATGCCCTTGCCTGAGATCGCGGCACAGGCCCATAAATTCTCTGGGTCTGCTGCTCTTTTTGGTGCCTCTTCGCTTGTGGCTTGCTTGCAGGAGCTCGAAGCCACAGCCAGAAATGGCGCGCCTCCACAGGCCATGCTCAAAATCTCGGAGGCGGCGACGCTTTGTGCGTCTACTCAACAGGCTTTGACAGCGTTTAAGGCAGGGTAGCGATCCTGCCCAGAACCCCCAAGACACGGCCGACTTCGGCGATATTTGTGACCGTACTGTCATAGCATGCAATCGCATCCCCCGGTAAAAGGTAGGGGTCATAGTCATCCCGATCCGCCCGCCGCAGCATGTCTTCAATGCTGCGCTCAATTACAACAGAAACCCCTGTTGTCGGATTGCGCGAGAACAAAACAGAGGATCTGTTCGCCGATGTCATCCGCGCGCCCCCTACACAATTCGCATCAACCACAGCCTGCATATAGCGCGTTCCATAGGGCACTTCCCGAACGGTCTGACCAACAGCCGAGCCAGCGTTATTTTGCGCAGGTTGCGTGAGGTTTGACAAAAACAGGCTCACTCCAGGGGGGCTAATAGGGCTAGGACGCATTAAGTCGTTCTGAAAACACTGGCGTGAGGGCACATGGATCTCATCACCGGTCAGCAACATGATATCCACAGCATTCTGCCCCTCGAACACGCCACGCATATCCAATCGGTACACGTCAGAGCCACGCCGCACCTCTACAGAAGAGATATCCGCATCCGGCCGCACACCACCAGCGGACCGCAACGCCGCCGACAGGTTACGCCCTTCTGTCGAGGCCCCCATGGCGTCCTGACGGCGCGCGTCCAGTGTATCTCCGCGCGTGCCGCCAATTTCTACAGTATGGGGCTCAAACACAGCGCCAGACACACCGACGGTTACCGAGGCAAAGTCCGATACGCGGACCGAAATCCGCGGTGCGGTTGCGTAAAACCCTTCGGCCAACAATGCCTGCGCAATATCGTTCTCTACTTGATCGGTGGTCCGCCCTTGCGCTTGGATGGGCATAAGGAAGGGAAGCTTTAACATCCCGTCCCGCGAGGCCACGTAATCGCCGTTGAATGTTTCATCCTCGGCGATCCGCACATCCAGAAGATCATTTCGCGACAGCCTCTCTCCGCGCAGGGAATGGGCCGCAAGTGATGATCCTTTCCCCGATGCGCCACCGCCCTGATCCGCCCCAAAAGGCAAACATTTCTGCGCATTCCAATCGGCGGATCGCAGAAGCTCTGCCTCACGGCGGGTGACTGTCGGTTCTCTGTATTGGGCTTGGTATCCATCGCCCTGCGAAACAGGTTCAAGATTGTCTGGCGGATCAAACTTCGCGCAAGCGCACGACAGCAAGAGCGCGCCAAAGGCACCAAGTCTAGGGTAGGAACGCGCCATAAAAGCCTCCGGAAAAATCATGAATATCAGATCCCTTAACATTAACTAAAAGCGGTCAGAGCGCCGACTGCGCATATGGATTTTTGAGGTATCCAGACGGATAGGGCCCCATTCCTTTTTGCCCCAGAACTGACCACACGCGCCTGAGACAAACGACACGGCACCGAGCACTATCCAAGTATGGATAATTTCCGGAGCCCATTGCTTATGCCGTCTCAATCCCGATCCTTCCTGACCAGTCTTGCTGCTTATGGCGCGTCTGAAGTGGCTGCCAAGGCCTCGCGTTTGCTGGTACTGGCCCTTGTCGCACGCACGCTGGATCTGGCTGTCGTTGGCGCTGCTGCTGCTGCGCTTGCCGTTGGTGACATCCTGAAGGCCCTGACCGAAAACGGGGTTGGCCAACGCATTATTGCCGCCAGTGATGACGCCGTTGAAGCCACCTGCGCCACCGCGCACCGGATATTCTGGGTCTGGTGCACGGGCCTGTTTGTCGCCCAATCGGGATTGGCGGGGCTGCTGTATGTGATCAATGTCGACCCTTTGCTGGCAGGTTTGATCCTGCTTATGGGGGTGGAATATCTCTTTATGCCTGCGGGTCTTGTTCAGGTTGCGTTGGCGATGCGAGCGGGGAAGCTGAAACAAACAGCTGCGATTGGCGGTGCCCAAGTGGTCGGTGCAAATTTTGCCTCGATCCTCTTAATCCTCGTTTGGCCATCCTCTGTTGCCCTTGTTTTGCCGCGCGTGCTGTCCGCCCCTATTTGGCTTATCGCAGTGCGCCGTCTTCACCCTTGGGAACGGTCGGGCACGGGCCGCGCGCCCCTCGCCCCCTTTTTGCAGTACGGCTGGGCTGTATTGGGTGTTGAGGTCGTCAAAACCTTGCGCCTACAGGCCGATAAAATCATTGTCGGCGCTACCTTGGGGGCAGAGACCCTTGGCCTTTATTTCATGGCCTTCAACGCAGGGCTCAGTTTATCCAATGCCTTTACGAACGCGCTCTCTACGGTGCTGTTCCCGATACTCGCCCGATCTTCGGATCGTGTGCAATCAGCGCGCCACGTGCTGCTTATGGGCATCGTCTTAATCTCACCGCTGGTGCTTTTGCAGGCGGCCCTCGTTCCTGTCTACGTGCCCTTCCTATTCGGAGAGGGTTGGTCGGGGATCGAACACCTTGTCCAGATTCTCTGCCTGCTTGCGATCCCCACAACCCTTTGGGCCACTGCAGCAAGCTGGTTGCGAAACCATGACCGTCCGCAGGTCGAATTTGCCATCACCGCTGCTCTGGCCATCGCGGTCAGTGCCAACGCCCTTCTACTGGGGCCCATGGGGCTCGATCTTCTTGTGCTTGGCTATGCGGTAACCACCACCGCTTTGATGTGCGCGGCCTCTTTCGGCGTGTTGCGTCCTGCGCTCTTTTCCACTGCCAACAAACGGGTGACACCATGACCACATTTTCCATCATTATTCCCTGTTTCAACGCTGCCCAAACCCTGTCCGAAACTCTTGACGCCATCCGATTGCAAACCCACTCCGATTGGGAGGTCCTGTGCATCGATGATGGCTCTTGCGACGACACTATTGGGTTAATCCAGCGCTATGCCCGTTTGGATCCGCGCATTCACTTGCTTCTCAACGATGCCAAAGGGCCCAGTCGCGCCCGCAACATGGCGGCGATAAACGGCGCAACAGGTGATGTCTTGGCCTTCTGCGATGCGGACGACATCTGGACGCACGGAAAACTAACCCAAATGGCGCATGAATTTAAGGATCCGACGATTGACGCCCTCTACGGTCAAATCGCCTTTTTTGAGGATTGCCCCAGCTGCGCCACCACCTACTCCACTGTGCCTGCCGGCCCCCTAAGCATCCACATGCTTCTTGGTGAAAATCCTGTCTGCACTATGTCCAACATTGCCATTCGCACGTCGACGTTTCGCGAAGTCGGCGGATTTGATGAGAGCATGACACACAACGAGGATCTTGACTGGTTGATCCGTCTGGTCGGCAGTGGCGCGCGCGTCCAAGGGATGGATTGCCTGCACACATATTACCGCGCCAGCCCCTACGGCCTGTCCAGCAATCTGGCAGCCATGCGGCAGGGTCGCGCGCAAGCCCTTCAAACAGCGGCGCGTTATGGCCATCACCCCAGCAAAGCAGAAGACGCCATTTACAGCAGGTATCTGGCCCGCCGTGCCTTGCGTCTGGGCCATTCCCGTTTCTCTGCACTTTGGCTTGCGCTGCAAGGCATCTGCATCAGTCCAGCCGGTTTTTTCAACGTCCCCAAACGGGGCGTATTCACCCTGCTGGCGGCCTGCACCGCGCCGTTTCTACCTGCCTATTTGTCACGTAAATTCTTTGCCTGATTCAACAAAGGAGCAAACCATGCCGACTGCCTCTATTATCGTGCCCGCGTTCAATGTTGCCGCTACCCTTGCTGAAACCCTCAAGGCGCTCTCGGCGCAGAGCTATGAGGATTACGAAATCATCATCGTCGATGACGGTTCTACGGATGCCACGCGCGACGTGATCGACGCGTTCTGCGCAGACCTGCGCGTTTCGGTCCATTCCCAACGCAACCGCGGCCTCGCGGGGGCGCGCAACACGGGCATTTCTGTCGCGAAGGGCGCGTTCATAGGTTTCTGTGATGCCGACGACATTTGGGAACCCGAAAAGCTCGCTACCCACGTTGCCCATCTGCAGTCAAACCAACAGGTCGGGGTCAGCTATTCAGGATCCAGCCTGATCGATGCGGCTGGCAACAATCTGGGGCTTGCTCAGCGGCCGCGCTTGCATGACATATCTGCAACCCACATCCTAAAGCGCAACCCGATCGGCAACGGGTCTGCCCCCGTTATCCGCCGCGAGGTTTTTGACGCCATCGCTTATCGGCCCAAATCTGAACGCCGCCGGAACTGGTACTTTGACGAAACGTTCCGCCAATCCGAAGATATTGAATGTTGGCTTCGAATCGCGCTCACGACAGATTGGGTGTTTGAAGGGGTCGCAGGCCTGCTGACCCGCTATCGCATTAGCCCACAAGGTCTGTCTGCAGCCACTGAGGCGCAATTGGCGGCATGGGAAAAAGTGGTAAGTAAACTCACCCCCCTGCATCCCGCTTTTTTTGCCCGCCACACCAAGATCGCGCGCTCCTATCAGTTGCGGTATCTGGCACGTAGAGCCATCAGCGATCGCAACGTCACCCGCGCCGTCGAAATGACGCGGGCATCTCTGGGTCAGTCCTTGCGTCCGTTAGTCGAGGAACCGTTGAAAACGCTTTCCACTCTCGGCGCGACGCTGGTGCTGCATTATGGCGGCGCGACAGCTTTGGACGTCTTGATGGAACCAAAGGAACATACCGCATGAGCCGCTCTACCCATGTTCTTCATCTCATTGACGACACAACAGCCGGTGGGGTGACCCGTGCTGTCACGCATATCGCGACGTCTGATCATATCGCTGCCTGTGTGACCCAAGACGTGATGAGCATACAGCGCGGTCACTTTGGTAAAGTGCCAAAATTTGCAGACATTATCGTATCGCATACGGCCATCTCATGGCGGACCCTTCCCGCGCTTATTGCGCTGCGTGCCGCACGCCCTGACACGGTGCTTGTTCATGTTGAACACAGCTATACCGAAGGTTTTGTCACCCATAACGTGAAGCACATCCGCCGCTTCACCAGCTTGCTCAAGACCGCATTCTCGCTCTTTGATCAGGTTGTCTGCGTCAGCCACGCGCAAGCCGCGTGGATGCGCCGCCACAAACTGTGCCCGCGCGCCAATCTGATCACAATTCCCTCTTGCGTTGATCTCGCGCCTTTCCTTGCCCTTCCTCGCCAAAGAGGTCCCGTTCGCACATTTGGCGCCATTGGCCGGCTTGACCATCAAAAAGGGTTTGACCGTCTGATAACCGCTTTCCGCCAGCTTCCCGACCGCGATCTGCGCCTGAGCATCTACGGCGAAGGACCAGAAAAGAAAGCCCTGCAAACCCTCGCCGGTTCAGACCCGCGCATCCGTCTTGAGGGCCACGCAGCAGACCCTGCCAACGCCTACGCCAGTGTTGACGCTGTGATCATGCCGTCCCGTTGGGAGGCCTTTGGTCTCGTCGCAATTGAGGCTTTGGCGGCGGGTCGTCATCTGTTGTGTGCAAGCGTCGATGGTCTAAAAGATCATGCTTCATCGGGCGCGCAATACATTTCGGGACCTTCACTGGACCATCTGGTCACTGCACTGAAAGACATCGGATCCCCACCGGCAGGCAATTTGAATGCCCCCCCCAAGCGGCCTTGCAACACGGCCAGCCTAGAGCTTTGGAGCCAGCTCATCGCGTCACCCGAAACACCCCGCAAAAGTTTGCCATCATTTCTGCCTGCAAAGCGCTGAAAGATCGCTTTGGCCCCTTCGTGCGCAGATTTTTCAGGAATACTAGGTCGCAGCGATATCGAAAAGGTCAGAATGACGGCGCATCGGTATACAACCTTCTTGGTTTTCTGCCTTACGCTCCAGAGCAGACGATTACACGCATCATCCATGCGCCGCCCCATTGAACGAAACTCTCGCTTGCTCTGATTTGTATCCCGTCACGGCCTTTGAGACAGAGCGGCAGTTTTGCTTAACGAGAGTTTTCGGTTCATCGTGGTCCTTGAAGGGATACGAGATGAGAACGAAGACAGGGCCGAATGGATCGGC
>JBDVSG010000221.1:0-14743 GCA_039967155.1 Sulfitobacter sp.
CCATCGCGAGTTCGAAGGTTGGGACGCCCACGCACAGCGCGTCTCTGCGGCGACAAAGGCAGGCAACCCTGACTGGGCGCGACTGCCCCATGCCAAGCGCATCATGGTCGCGGAAGGCGGCAAACTGTTCTTCACAGGCAACGCGTGTAAACGCGGACACATCTCGCCGCGCAACCAGCATGGCGATTGCACCCAATGTCACTTGATGCGCCTTGCGGAGCGTCGCGATGCCGTTTGATGCGCTCAATGACTGGTGCTTGGGCCTTGAGCGCGACTTGGACCCTGCCGCTGAAATGCTGCATTTCCTGCGCCAAGAAATCCCAACTGCTACTGAGGTGGACCCTTGGCAGTTAGAGGCAGTCAATTCAACTGCTGGCACAATTGCGATGCGTGTGTGTCGGCAGGCGGGGAAATCTTGTGTTCTTGCCACCCGCGCCGTCCGGCGTTTGAAGCAAGGCCATACCGTTCTATGTCTGGCCCCTGCGGACCGCCAAAGCCGTGAAATTGGCCGGAAAGTTGCGACCTACCTCCGCGCGACTGATCTGGTCGTCGAGCGTGCAACACAGACCGAAATCGAAACTTCAAATGGTGGGCGGTTCATCTCTGTACCAGCCAGCGGCGCAACCATTCGTGGCTACTCCGTCCACGAAATCCAGATTGACGAGGCAGCATACTTGCCCGGCTCGAATGGGGGCGAAGATGTAATCGTGTCGGTACTGCCCATGCTTCGGGATGACGTGGAAAATTCCCAAGTCGTGTTTGCCTCAACACCTGCGGGCAAAAAAAACCACTTCGCGGAACTGTTCCAAGAAACGAAAGATGACGTTCATCGCATCGTTGTCAAAGGCACATCAATCCCGCGCCTTGCATCCCGTGTTGAGCGCTTGCGTTCGCAATTGTCTGCAACGCGTTTCCGGCAGGAGGTAGAAGTCGAAATGCTCTCAGACGGGCTTTCATATTTTGATTTGGCGACGATTGAGAACGCCACCAGCATGGAGAATGCAATATGCCCTCGACTTTAAACCTGAGCTTTTTAACAGATGGACGCGTGGTCAACGAAACCAATCAAGACCCTGCCATTCCAAAAGTAACCGGATTTGTCAGATATTTCATTGGTGCGGATTTGGGTCAAGCCAATGACTTTTCATCGGTTGTGGTGATCAAGGATCAACAGTTGCCAGTCTCCGACAATGCAAGCGTCACTCTCAGCCCTCGCGAACGTACCATTGTCTATGCCGACAAATTCAGGGGCGTCAGTTATGTTGATGTGGTCGATCATCTGATCAAACTGCGCAATGCACCGCCCTTTGGCGGCAAGTCAGAACTTGTGATCGACGGTACGAGCTTGGGGCGTGTGGTGTCTGACATGCTCTGGGATCAGTCGATCCCACATTCGGCAGTGCAGATGACTGGCGGGGCAGACTGGACGCGGAAAGGCCGGTATGTGAACGCGTCCAAAACACTGATGATCGAAAATCTCGCGGTGTTGTTTGCCGCCGATGAACTGAAATTCACCCATGACTTGCCACTTCGCTCCGAAATTGAAGAAGACTTGGCAACCTTCACCACACAAACCACCGCAGCAGGTAAACAAATCATCACTCAGGCGCGCAACGCGTCGGGCCACGGCGATCTTGGTATCGGGCTTATCGTTGCGGCCTTCGCGTCGCAGTATCTGATGCCGCAAAGCATTCAGGTCAGTAAGCTGGTTGGGATGTATTAGCGATACTTAGAACTACGCGATACAAGCGTTCTCTAGGTTTTCTAAGTGACTGCCTCTTTACGGGAACTATGCTGCCTCAGCTTTGAGCACATGATCCCCAATTTTTTGATATGTGTCGAGCGGGCGTAAGCGGAGTTGCTTTTCATCGGCCTGTTCCTCCAGCTCTTTCAGAGCTGCTTCCAGCCTGTTTTGCTGCTTATCTGAAACTTGCGGATCGTCCTCGGCGGGACGTTGAAGAATCATTTCATAGTTTCGGGATGCCATACTGTTATGGTCGCGAACCTGAACGGTGCCAAGGTCCCAGAGACGCAACTTGACCAATTCAAACGAGCGCGGCAGCGAAGACGCTTTTAGTGTCCCAAAATTTGCAACCAACCTTGAACCGGAAAAGTCTATAACAGGCTCTTGGCTATTCTTCTTGGCTCGTCGTTTCCTATTCTCACGCAAGTCGGCACTGAAATAATCAGTAAAACCAACTCTCTTACCTTTGACATAGTCGCAAACTAGGAATGGCAGACGGTCACCCGCCCCATCTGTTTCAGCCGAGACCTCTACAAACTCACGAGCAATCTGGGCTTGCCCGTTTAAGTAGAGAGACGATAGCGCAGCCATCCAACTTTGCGCAATGGCCTCCAAACTGCCTCCTTCAGCTTCCCGAACATCACCGAATGCGATGCCCGTTACTGCTGGGTCCGGTTCACTTACTGCGATACCCGCTCTCTTCGCCAAATCATCCTCAAGGTACTCGCCAGCAATCTGAATTGCGTTGATAGCACCTCGCGCATCGGCACCGTAAAAGCATTCGAGACGACCTAACTGGTTGGCCCACTCAAGATGGAAACTCTTGTCGTTGAAAGCAGCCACTCCGACGACAAATCGTTCATAGGAACCAGAAATCGGCTCAAAGAATACGGGTGCCCAATGCGCACGAACCCCTTCGTGCAACTTAGGAAACATATTTGTGTCTAGCGCAATTTTCATCATACTAATTGTGGCACGCCCAGTGCTTTGCTTGCATCAAGTGGTGCTCTAGCCGTTCTTTTCTCAAGAAATTGTTTAAGAGCATTTACGTTTTGTAGCGGTAATAGGTCGCTAATGCGACTGTATTCTGAGGTCTGAGTAGCGTCAAAAGATGCAATAGTTGCGCCAAACTTGCGTGCTTCGGAAGCATGTCTCTTCTTCTGGTCATGTGTTAGATGCCCAGTTAGCCACTCAGCCAAGCGGTTACGATATTCGCTGTCCGGCGCTAAATTTGCTGCGTCCCATGTCGGTCCGGTGAAACAATGTCCATGGTCAATCAGCCAAAACTCGCTATCGCCCCCAAAAAGAAGGTTCCCAGCATGCCGATCAACATTGGCGATCCAAGCGTCATACGCATAGAGGTGTCCAAGATCACCCCACTTTGAAATCTCTTCTAACAAAGCCTTTCTTCCAGCTTCATCAGAACCTTTCCATCTGAACGTAACGTTGGGCACTTTAACATCGACACTAACAAATACTAAGCGCGATCCGTCGGTCGTAGAGGGGGCTTTGTCAAGATCAAGAACACCCTGACGCACCAATCCGAGATAGCAATCAGGAATTGGCAAGCCAACCTCACGCGCTAAACAATGGGCGACAAGCTCATTACACAATTGTATGAGATTGAGATCTTTAACAATTGCCTGTTTCACCTCTCCGCCGGCTGCCAGAACTTGGCCTCGAAAGGTGTCGTTTACGTTATTTTCGTTAAACGCTGTGGCTCCGGCTAATACGGTAGCGAGCTGAATTGCAGACATTAAATTCCCGAAAAAAAATGGAGTCTTCAACATTAGTACACACGCACTGCGTGCGTGAGCAAGCAATTTTCATTTCTATCATCGGCTTCTACACGAGCACCCAACATACTGAATAGCCACATCCTGACACTGCTTGGACATAGCGTCGGCCACCGAACGCAGGTTTTTCTGTGTCACGGTTGCCCTAAGTCGGGCATCACTTGACGTTGCGGGCACAGTGCTGTGCTCGAACAAGTGGTATTTTCGGCCTTCATCCTGAAATTTCATAGGTTTCAGCAATGGCTTTAACTGACAGTAGAACAGGATTGTTTCGCTTGGTTTATCAGGATCGTGGGTAAAGAGCTTCCATAAGTCTTGCTCATCAACCTTGCCATCATACGTAATCTTATTCATGGCGCTCTTGGGACCCCAACCACAACACTTGTCAGTCGAGCAGGTTTGACACGTTCAACAAACGCCAACCTATGGGCCTCAAACGCTTGCTTAACCTTTTGAACCACACTGTCCTGTGTTGGACGTGGCGACGGCGGCGGCGTCTCCCGGCGGCATTTGACCGTGATATAGACAAACTCTTCATCAGCGTGGGTGTCTGAGACATCCCAATTTTCGCCAAGCTTCTGGTTTACCTGCTTGGTCGCCGCGTCGATTTCCATCGCCTTGTTAGGGGCGTCAGCATTATCAAACAGCTGCCGCTCGGAGGCCAATAATGCGTTGCACGCAGGAACTAGAATATCGTCGATCTCGCCAGTTTCATCGAACTGCGCGATAGCGTCTGTCACCGCAACTTCATGTTCTTTGGCTTCTTCAATCGCCTGCTCCAGCCGCGAAATCGTTGCCTTTAGAAGGATGAGCCGTTCTAACGCCTTCTCGTGATCCTTTTTGGCCTTGATCGCGGCAAGCTGAGCTTCCTGCCGTGTCGTGCCAAACATGTTGTCGAGCACTAAGTTATGCGCTCCAGCAACAAGGCGTTTTAATTGATCCGTTGGGCTACGACCATCTGGGTGGTAGAGAAAACCGTCTCGCAACTCAGTCATTCCACACCTCAACATCTGGCGTGTCCGAACCTAAAGACCGTTCGACGAGCAAACCCCGACCACCTTCATGTAGAAAGCACACAGGGCTGCTTTGAAAATCAATTTGAGTGGCGACCTTGATCATGCGGGCAAATGCCTGCAGCTCAAAGCGCATCATCCGCGTCGCATTAGTCTCAAACGGTTCAAGATGTTCGCTGGTGTAGCCATCCACATCTTTAAGAGCACGCATTCGAGAAATCAGCCCTTTGCGGGTTAGGTAAACATCTTTGTGCAGCTTTGGCGCTGACAATGCGCGACGTAACGTCTTACGGGCGGTATCATCGACTGGCTTTCCATCATCAAAGCTCCAGTATTTATCAACAGTCTCGGCGCGCGCATCGCTCATTGGCTTTGATCCGCCAAACCATACAGGCCCAGAAATGGCGTCGCCCTGCATAAATAGTTCCTGCCCATCGGCCCATTCAAAAAGGAACGTGTTATCGCCTATCACAAGCTCCTGAGGGGCAGTATCGAAGGCGGCAAGGGTTCTGATAATGTCGGGATCAAACATCAGGTTCGGGAGAGCGTTGTCACCAAATGCAAACTCAAGGATCAGGCTATTGGTAACGACGTAGAATTTGCCGTTGATCAAATGGACCCATTTCTCAACTTGGTCACCAGACCGCTTCACGAACGGCGCAAGACAGACCAACCCGTCAAACAACTTGGCTGGCAGCGCAACCCGCTCACCTTCAGTTGGGATGCTCGATAGCGGCTGGGCATAGGGCATCGTATTTACGAGCGTTTGCAACATATGGGTGGGTTAGTAGGCCTCTGGTAAGGAGCAATTGGACAATAGGGTTTCTCAATCGTTAACCGAGCGAGGTTACCAAAGTGTTAAGACCACGCCGCCAATATCAATGTTGCAGAGTTGTTGCAGAAAGCGAAAAAAGGCGAACCATAGGGTTCGCCAATTTCAATTTTAAACCAATGGTTTAATTGGCTCCGACGGTAGGGATCGAACCTACGACCAATTGATTAACAGTCAACTGCTCTACCGCTGAGCTACGTCGGAACGGTCTGCACCATATAGCGGTGGTAATTTCGGGCGTCTAGAGGGATTTGTGCATTTTCATAAAAAATTTTCACTGGTCGAATTTAGGTGGAAAACTGTGGCTTCTGACAAGGGCAGATCGCAAGAAACAATGCCGCGTCCGTGCAGGTCTATCAGATGGGCGAGAACGTTCCTTGTTGCCGCTCCGAGCAGCGCAGGCGGCGCTTCGTGGTAGATTGCTTGTGCCAGTGCTAATGCGTCAGAGGGGTGTTGGTTTAGGTGCTCAACAATTGAGGTTTCGCGTGCGCGGCGATGAGAGATGAGCCATCCAAGACGCTCCGATGGGTTTGGGATTGCCGCGCCGTGGCCAGCGTAGAAAATACGCCACTTTCTCGCTGCAAGCCGCGTGCAAGAGGCCATGAAATCAGTCAGATCGCCATCAGGGGGCGATACCAGCGATGACGCCCAGCCCATGACATGATCGGCGGTAAAGCATACGTCCCCCCAACCAAGGCAAATATGATTCCCGATATGACCAGGCGTATGAATGACTTCTAACGCCCAGCCATCGGCTTTGATCAGGGATCCGTCGGCAAGGGGGGTGTCAGGGATGAAATCGACATCAACACCTTCGCCGCCGCCGATGGTGCCAGAGGCCGCAAGGGCGCGCATCGCATCCGAACGCCCAGCGTAAGGCCCTCCAAAGGCAAGGATCGGCGCGCCAGTGTGATCGGCCAGCGGGCGGGCGAGGGGGGAATGATCAAGGTGGGTATGGGTCACAATGATATGGCTGATCCGCTGGTGCGGCGCCACTGCCGCCAGTATTGCGGCCAGATGCGGTTCGCTCATCGGGCCAGGATCAATCACGGCCAGTTCGGTTTCGCCCAGAATATAGGTGTTGGTGCCGCGGTAGGTCATGGGGGAAGGATTCGGCGCCACGATGCGGCGCAGGCCTTGTTCCAAGTTTTCGGCGATGCCGATGGGGGGATCGAAGTCATCAGGGGCTTGCATCGTTTGACCTTTCGCTTGGGCAGGGGAGGCGGTAGGTTTTAGAGATGTCATGGAATTTACTCAAACACTATATGCCACGGGGCATTTACGGCCGTGCCGCGCTGATCTTGCTTCTGCCGGTTGTGGTTTTGCAGCTCGTTGTCACGGTGATCTTTGCTCAGCGGCATTTTGAGGGGGTCACCCATCAGATGACAGACACAGTCCTGCGAGAGCTGAGCTTGGTCATGCATGTCCTCGATGAAGCACCGTCACGTGAAGTGGGGGGCGCAGCGGTGAAGTCCGATCTAGGGCTGCTGGCCATCGCGGTATCCGCCGCAAATGCAGCCGAGGCAGAGAACCTGCGCCAATGGTACGATTATTCTGGTGTGGTGTTAACCCAACGGCTGGAAGAGCGACTGACAGGTTTTGTTGCGGTCGATTTGGTCACAGGCGGAGAAGTGACGGTCTTTGTGAAAAGCCGCCACGGCTTGGTCCGGCTCGAATTCGACCGCAGGCGGATTTCGGCATCTAACCCGCATCAGTTGTTTGTCTATACGATCGCGTTTGGTTTTGTGATGACATTTATCGCCAGCATTTATCTGCGCAACCAGCTGCGGCCAATCAAACGGCTGGCCCGTGCGGCAGAAGCCTTTGGTCGCGGCCGACATCTGCCCTATACGCCATCAGGCGCAATAGAGTTGCGTGCCGCGGGCAGTGCCTTTGTGGACATGCGCACGCGTATTGAGCGCCATATTGAGCAACGCACGCTGATGTTGTCGGGGGTCAGCCACGACTTGCGAACCCCTCTGACGCGTTTGCGGTTGGGGCTTGCCATGTTGGACGAAGACGACGCAAAGCCTATGTTGCAAGACGTGGCAGACATGCAGGGCATGCTGGACGAATTTCTGGACTTTGCCAAAGGCGCTGCAGAAGGGGAAACAGAACCCGTCGATCCCATTGAAATGGTTGAGGACATTGTGGAGGGCGCACGCAGGGCGGGGCGGGATGTCACCTGCCTGCCGCGTGAAGGGGAAGGCACGGGGCTGGTCCAGCTGCGCGAAGGGGCGATGCGCCGCGCGGTGGATAATCTGATCTCAAACGGGGTGCGCTACGGCGCGCGGGCCGAGGTCTCGGTGTTGCTGACTGATAAAACCCTGCGCATCCGCGTCGAAGACGACGGCCCTGGCATCCCCGAAGACCGCCGCGAACAGGCCACCAGACCGTTCACGCGGCTGGATCCGTCGCGCAATCAGAACAAGGGCGGGGGGGTCGGTCTGGGATTGGCGATTGCTGTAGACATCGCGCGCAGCCATGGCGGGGTGCTGCGTCTGGGCGCGTCAGAGCGATTGGGCGGGTTGCGTGCGGATATTGTCATCGCCCGTTAGGCTGACTGACCCAGCGGCATGGTTGAACCGTTCGTGAAGGCCATGCACATTGCAAGCACTCATGCAGATGTGGAGGCAATGCAATGGACCCCTATGAAATGATAAAAGCCCATTTGGGCGAAGCTGTACCTTTTGCCAGTCATGTGGGGGTTGAGCTGTTGCACATCGCAGATGGTTTGGCCACTGCGCAGCTGGAACAACGTCGCGAGACTGAGAACCACATCAGTGGCCAGCACGCAGGCGCGATGTTCACCTTGGGCGAGGCAGCGTCAGGTGCTGCGGTGGCAGGGGCACTTGCGCCAGTGATCCTAAAAATGCGGCCTGTGGCTGCGGTTGCGGAAATCAATTACCGCAAATTTGCCCAAGGCACATTGACCGCGACCGCCACGACAGCGCGTAAGGGCGCAGAGCTGATCGCCGCGATTGATACGGAGGGCAAAGTGGCCTTTGACGTCGCAATCGACATTTGCAATGCCGAGGGCGATACCGTGGTCGAGATGAAGGTGAATTGGTACGTCAGCCCCACACGCAGCTAGGGGGCGAAATGGGGGGAATTCCGGCATTCTTTGGATTGATACCTGAAAAGATCGCTCCTATAACACCGCTATGGGGAGATTAGCTCAGCGGTTAGAGCAGAGCGCTCATAACGCTTTGGTCCAGAGTTCGAATCTCTGATCTCCCACCACCTTTCCCGCATAAATATGCCCGCACTGTCGTGCTTTTCAGTCCGTGCGATGTGGGATGGGTGCTGGTGCGTTTTGGCAGACGCCCTACAACGCTTTCGATTTTGGAGGCCTGGGTCCGCGCCGCGAGACAGCGCTAGGCAAATGAAATTTCAGGCGCCGTGATCCTGCTGATCATCCCGCCGGTGTTCACAGCCCGATAAAGCGATCTGGGCGGGCGGGCGGTTTGATCCACACTGCGGCTGACCCAATTGCGGGCTTCCATGGATTTTAACGACTGAGACAACGCCCGATCTGAAATCGTTTGAAGATTGCGCCTGATTTCATTGAAATGGTTGGCCTCGTGAAGCGTGGTGAGCACGGGCAGCGTCCATGATTTGCGCAAAAGGCCCTGATCCGCCGTGGCTGAGGCTTTGTGAATTTTATCCGCAAGTGCGGCTGCCGAAACTCCGTGTTGGGTGAGCCGAAATTCAGGGCGTAACGGGTGACCATGACCGGGGTTTCGCTCCAGCAGCTCCAGCGTGATGAGGTGTTCCAAGCTTTGCGTGAAGGCGGTCCTGTTTGCGCCTGTTGCCGACAGCAACGGAGCCTGCCGACCCGCAACGCCCGCGTGCAGGTTCCACAGGATGGGCATGGCCCAAGCCTTTGAGGTGATGTTGACAAAAGATTTAATGTACATAAAGTATAGTTAGTATATTTAAATTCAAAAGGGAAGAACATGTCAGTCATTTCATTGGATAACACGATCAACATCGCCCTCACGGTCACCGATCGGCACGCAAGTGCGGCATGGTACGAAGGGATGCTGGGCTTTGAGACGATATATCATATGGATGATGCGGGTTGGTCTGAACTGAAAACAAATACCAAAGGGGTCACGATTGGCCTTGGGGAGCACAACAAGCCCGTCCCAGGTAATTGTGTGCCCGTTTTTGGTGTGGCTGACTTGGACAGTGCAAGGCAGAAATTGGAATTGGCCGAGGTCAAATTTGACGGCGACACGGATGTCATCGACGGCATGGTCAAGGTCGCGACGTTTTTTGATCCAGATGGCAATGCGTTGATGCTGGCGCAAGACCTGACTGGCGGGGCTGCCTAGGGCGACCGCCAATACGCCACATCGAAAAAAAGGCGACGCTTTTGCGCCGCCTTTTGGGTGTTTTCATTCAGACAAGGCTTAGCCGCGGCGACGGCCGCCTTTGCGTCCTGCGCGGCCGCGGCCTTCTTGGCCTGCTTTGGGGGCAACTTTGTTGAACTTGATCCAGTCGCCGCCATGCGGGTCGCGGTCAAACAGGAAGTTCGCAGCGCGGATGGCTTCCATTTCCTTGCCTGGTTTCGGCAGGGTCGATCCCATCCCGAACAGCTGCACAAAAACTTCGTCGTCCATGCCTTCTGGCAAAACCACACCAAGGGCGGCCAGCTCTTCTTTCTTTTCGGCAATTTTCTTTGCGTTGATGGGCAGGGCAACGGGGTTCATGATCGCAGAGGTCATGCCAGCGCCCATCGCCATCGGCAGGAAGGCGTTGTTGATGCCGTGGCGGTTGGGCAGACCAAAGCTGATGTTGGAGGCGCCACAGGTGGTGTTCACGCCCAGCTCTTCGCGCAAACGGCGCACAAGCGTAAAGACCTGATGGCCCGCAGTGGACATGGCGCCAATCGGCATCACCAGAGGATCAACCACAATGTCATGCGCGGGAATGCCGAAATCAGCCGCACGTTCCACGATCTTTTTGGCCACGGCAAAACGCACGTCGGGGTCTTCGGAAATGCCGGTGTCGTCGTTAGAGATCGCCACAACCGGCACGTTGTATTTTTTGACCAGCGGGAGGACCAGCTCAAGGCGTTCTTCTTCGCCTGTGACCGAGTTGAGCAGCGGACGCCCTTCAGCGGCTTCAAGGCCTTTTTCCAAGGCGCCCGGAACCGAGCTGTCGATGCAGATCGGACAATCGGTGACTGCTTGCACACGTTTGATCATCTCTGGCATCAACATCGGCTCGACAAAGTTATTGTCGGCATAGCGCGGATCTTCTGCCATTTTGTTGGAAAAAACCGCGCCAGAGTTCACATCAAGGATGGTTGCACCAGCGGCAGCTTGGGCCACCGCGTCTGCTTCGACGCGGCTAAAATCGCCTTGCTCCAGCTCGGCTGCCAGAATTTTGCGGCCTGTGGGGTTAATCCGTTCGCCAATGACGCAGAACGGCTGGTCAAAGCCGATGATCGCGGTTTTAGTTTTCGATTCAATAATTGTTCTGGTCATTTTTGGTCCCTATCAGGCGTTTGCTGGCTTGGCTCCGGTGCCGCCATTGTTTTGCGCCCATGTTGCGTTGGTCTTGATCCCGCCGAGCGGGAAGAAATGGACATGTGAGATGTTGAAGTCTGGATTGGCGGCTTTATGCGCGGCCAATTCGGTCAGAACCTCTGTTGGTTCATAGGGCAACAGCAGTTTCGTCACATCCATAGCGCGTTTTTGCAGGACCTTCAATGACGGGCCGACGCCGCAGGCGATGGCAAAGCGGATTAAGGTTTGCAATTTTGCGGGGCCTGCAATTCCGATGTGCACGGGCAGGGTGATCCCATCGGCCGCCAGACTGTCGGCCCATTCGATGATTGGCTTTGCTTCAAATGCGAATTGCGTGGCGATGGCCATCTTTGCATCTGTGCGGGTTTGGAAATCATTTTTCCAACGCAAGGCGGCGTCAACATTTGCAGTGCCCGTCGCGTCAATGTCGCGGTTGCCTTCTGGATGGCCAGCCACATGAAGGTGCTTAAACCCTGCCTTGTCGAACAGGCCGGTTTCCATCAATTGCATGCTGTCGGTGAATTCACCCGATGCTGCATCGATACCGCCCGCAAGAAGCAGCGCTTGGGTGACGTTCGCCTCGCCCTGATAGCGCGCAATCCAATCGGCCAAAGTGGCGCTGTCTTTGATGCTGCGCGCGGGGAAATGCGGCATGACCTGAAATCCGCCCTCGGCCAGACGTTTGGCCGTGGCGACCATGTCTTCGATGGGTGTCCCATCGATATGAGCGATGTACACGCGGGTGCCCTCTGGCAGCTGGTCGCGGAAATCCTCGACCTTCTGTGCGGTGCGCGGCATGACCTCGATCGAGTAGTCTTGGAGAAAACTCTCGATCTGCGGGTTCACTTCAACTGTGCCAGCGTCTTTTTTGCGGAAATTCAACAGTGCCATTCGCGGGCTCCTTCGTGTCACGGGGTCTTGGCGGGGTCAGGCCCAGCCTTCGTTTGCGATCAAGGCTTTGATACGCTCACGGTCATATTCAGCATCCAGACGCGCAACCTGTGCATCCGCAACGGCGCTGTCGTCGCCTTCAACCGTGAAGGGATCGGCCTTGCGCCATTCAGCAAGGTAGGCATCCGCATCTTCAGCACCAATTTTCATGGCCGCACGATCGATGGCTTGTTCAAAGCGTTCTGGCAGTACACGTTTCTGGCCGCGACGGCCTTTGCCCACGATGACCTGTGCAGGAATATCCCGCCAATACACAATTACGACATTCGCCATCCGCGATTCCTCTTCAAAATCACTTGCTGTTTTACCTCAGTACCCGAAGGTTTGTTGAGCCTAACCGCCGTTTTCGACAATTACAGACCCTTCCGCGACCTTTGCCTACACCATCGCGTGCGCGGCGACACCCGTGTTGAAGTCTCAAAATAAGCATGATGATTGTGAGCTTGACTAAAAAGACCGCGCATTCGCCGCTGCGGGTCCTTGCGCGGGGCGGCGGCAGGGCGTATCGTAGTACCAACACGTAATGAAAGGCGCAACCCATGGCGCCAAAGCGCTCCAAAGGTGCGGGCGCGCTCGAACGTACAAAATCGACGGCTCTGAGCCCCGCGCCAGTTTCGTCCAGATCGAACGACCTATATGCGGCCCTTGATCTGGGCACAAATAGCTGTCGCATGTTGATCGCCCAACCGAAAGGTGGGGGATTTCATGTGGTGGATAGTTTCTCGAAGTCCGTGCAGCTAGGCGCGGGGCTAGAGAAGACCGGGCGATTGTCGCGCGGATCGATGACTCGTACCATCCAAGCACTTCGTATTTGCCAGCAAAAGCTGCGTCGAAATAAGGTCAAGCGGATGCGCCTTGTTGCAACCGAGGCCTGCCGCCGTGCGCTGAACGGGGAAGACTTCATGCGCCGTGTGACCCGCGAAACGGGGCTTCGGCTGGACATCATCGCGCCAGAGCAAGAGGCGCAGCTTGCTGTTATTTCTTGTGCGCCGCTGGTCAGCCCGAAAACCCATAATCTGCTGGTGGTCGATATCGGGGGTGGCTCAACGGAACTGGTGTGGATTGACATCTCGAAGGTGCCCAAAAAAGACCGCGCAAAATCGATCATGCAGTTGCACAACGGCTTTGCTCAGGCGGTGACAGACATCCCCGCTGCGCGTGTGGTCGATTGGATTTCTGTGCCTTTGGGGGTGGCGACCCTGCGCGATCAATTCTCTGATGTCGAAGACGACGCGGCACGGTTTGCCTTGATGAGCTGGTTTTTTGAGGAAAACCTGACCGATTTTACGCCCTACCAATCCGCTCAATCCCAAGATCATTTCCAGATCGTTGGGACCTCTGGTACAGTGACAACCGTAGCGGCCAGCCATCTGGGATTGCGCCGCTATGACAGAACCAAAGTTGACGGGTTGCGCATGACCAGTCAGCAAATCGATACGGTTATCCACCATTATCTGGCCATGGGGCCAGAGGGCAGGCGGGTGGACCCTTGTATCGGCCAAGACCGCGCCGCGCTGATCATGTCTGGCGCCGCGATTTTGCAAGCCTTGATGCGCTGCTGGCCCACAGACCGGCTGAGCGTCGCAGATCGCGGTTTGCGCGAAGGTCTGCTATATGCACAAATGAGCGCAGATGGCGTGCTCGAAGAAGGAACGTTTTAATGGGCAAGACCCCGACAGGTAAAAACACATCAGGGCGCGGACAGCGGGACCTGAAAGTAAAGGTGAAATCTGCGCGGGGCCGGACCACCAGCTCAACGCGTTGGCTGCAGCGACAGCTGAACGATCCTTATGTCAAAAGGGCAAAAACCGAAGGCTACCGTGGCCGTGCGGCGTTCAAGATCATGGAGCTGGACGATAAGTACCGTTTCTTGGTACCAGGCGCGCGGATTGTCGATTTGGGCGCCGCACCGGGCGGATGGTGTCAGGTGGCTGTGAAGCGGTCGAATGTTCTGGGAGAAAAGGGCGGCAAGGCTGTCGGCACAATTCTGGCCATCGACCTACAAGAAATGGAGCCCATCGCGGGCTGTGAAATCCATCAACTAGATTTTATGGAAGATGACGCAGACCTAAAAGTCAAAGAATGGCTGGGCGGGATGGCGGATGTTGTGATGTCCGACATGGCCGCGTCCTCATCAGGGCACAAACAAACAGACCACCTGCGCATCATCGCTCTTTGCGAGGCGGCGGCCTATTTTGCGTTCGACGTTCTGGAAGAGGGCGGCACATTCATCGCAAAGACCCTTGCGGGGGGGGCTGAGGGCGAATTGCAAAAACTGCTCAAGCAACGCTTTACCAAAGTTGCCAATTACAAACCTCCAAGCAGCAGGCAGGACAGCTCTGAGAAGTTTGTTGTGGCGACTGGTTTTCGGGCAGAGACCCCGAAGCAAGACGGCTGATCCCCCAATTTTTTGTCGCCTAGCGCGTTCGTGAGGGGATGTGATAGCGGGTGATATTGCAATGTAGGGTGGAAGCGGTAGTCATCTGAGAAATGGAATTTATCTTCTCATATCTTGCGGGTCTTTTGACCCTGATCAACCCCTGTGTGCTGCCTGTTTTGCCTATTGTTTTGGTGAGCGCGCTGAACGCCAATCGCTATGGGCCTGTGGCCCTTGCCGCAGGCATGAGCGTCTCTTTCGTCGTGTTTGGCGTGTTGGTGACAGCCTTTGGTGCCACGATCGGGCTGACCCAAGACGGGCTGGCACGAATTGGCGCAGTCTTGATGATCGTCTTTGGCGTGGTTTTGCTGGTGCCTATGTTGGCCAATCGGTTTGAAAGCGCCACAGCGGGCATGGCGGCACGTGCCGACAGTCAAATCACCCAGATGGATGATGCGGGCCTGCGGGGGCAATTTATGGGGGGGCTGTT
>JBDVSG010000222.1:0-13350 GCA_039967155.1 Sulfitobacter sp.
AGGAGGGTCTAACCTTCGAGGGCTTTGATCATGTCCACACGCTTGGCGTGGCGGCCGCCTTCAAATTCTGCGTCTAAAAACGCGTCAATGATCTCTATCGCCAGTCCTGCGCCAATCACCCGCGCACCGATTGAAATCATGTTGGCATCGTTATGCTGGCGGATCATCCGCGCGGAAAACGTGTCAGAGCAAACACCACAGCGGATGCCCTCAACCTTATTGGCGGCCATCATGATGCCTTGGCCTGTGCCACAGACGATTATCCCCAACGCGCAATCCCCCGACGCGACCTGCCGAGCGGCGGCCTCACCATGTTTGGGGTAATCGGTGCTTTCTGCGGTGGCAGGGCCGATATCCACCGCTTCATAGCCGCGCTGAACAACATGCGCGGCAATGGCTTGGCGCAGGGGGATATCGGCGTGATCGCTAGAGATCACGATACGGGTTTTTGTGCTCATGTTCGGTTCCGCTTCTTTTCGTCAGTGTGATCCAGCCTAGGAGGGATGGAGGTTCAATCGTCGCCCGCTTCGGCAAGGAAGCGTTCCGCTTCGAGGGCGGCCATACAGCCCATACCGGCACTTGTGACGGCTTGGCGATATTTGTGATCGGTCAAATCCCCCGCAGCAAACACACCCGGAACAGAGGTTTCCGTACTGTCTGGTTTCGTCACAACATAACCGCCCATGTGGGTCTCAAGCGTGTCTTTCACCAGCTCGTTCGCAGGGGCGTGGCCGATGGCCACAAAGACACCTTTGCAGGGGATGTCGGTGATTTCGCCCGTTTTGGTGTGCTTGACCTTGATGCCTTCAACGCCCAGCGGCGCGTCAGTGCCGTAAACTTCTTCCAACTGATTGAACCACAAAGGCACAATCTTGGGGTTCTTTTCCAAACGGTCGATCAGGATCTTTTCGGCCCGCAATTCGTCGCGACGGTGCACCAATGTGACCTTGGAGGCGAAATTGGTCAGGAACAGTGCTTCCTCAACAGCAGTGTTGCCGCCGCCAATCACAACGATCTCTTGACCGCGGTAGAAGAAGCCGTCGCAGGTTGCACAGGCAGAAACGCCAAAACCTTTGAATTTTTCTTCGCTTTCCAGCCCGATCCATTTGGCGCGCGCGCCAGTGGCAAGGATCACAGCATCCGCTTCATAAGTCGTGCCGCTGTCGCCAGTGGCCACAAAGGGGCGTTTGGACATGTCCAGATTGGTAATGATGTCGCCGATGATTTCGGTGCCCATGGCCTTTGCATGGGTCTCCATGCGGATCATCAGGTCGGGGCCTTGGACCTCTGTATCACCTGGCCAGTTTTCAACTTCGGTTGTTGTGGTCAGCTGGCCGCCTGGTTCGATCCCTTGCACAAGGATCGGGTCCAGCATGGCGCGGCTGGCATAGACGCCTGCGGTATAGCCTGACGGGCCTGACCCGATAATCAAAAGCTTGGTCTTACGTGTCTCGGCCATTTGGGCGTCCTTTGTGTCTCGGAATCTGTGTTGGATTGGATATATACGTGCGCTGGTCGGGCTTAAACCCCAATGGAGCGGGCTGATCACTTTGACGTGAGTAAAATTTGCCGTTTTGCGAGGGGTTGCGCCCTCATTCCGCGCTCATTAAAGGAACATCCTGACCGAAGTCCTGCAAAGGATTATTACGGGATTGTGAAACATTATTGCGCAGACTGTGATAATCATTATAACAATTGCAAAAATGGGAGGCCCTATGGCTGGCACGAGACTTGACCCGATTGACCGTAAAATTCTAGCTGAATTGCAGGCCGACGGGCGTATGACCAATGTCGAACTTGCCAAACGTGTGGGGATTTCCGCGCCGCCCTGCCTGCGCCGCGTGCGCACGCTAGAGGAACAGGGCTTCATTCTGGGGTATCACGCCGATGTGGATGCGCGCGAGTTGGGCTTTGAAGTGCAGGTATTTGCGATGGTCGGGCTCAGCAGTCAGGCCGAGGTCGATCTATCCGCATTTGAGGAACGGTGCCGCGATTGGCCGCTTGTCCGCGAATGCCATATGCTGAACGGTGAGGTGGATTTCATGCTGAAATGCGTGGCGCCGGATCTGTCCAGCTTCCAAAGCTTTCTAACAGGGCAGCTTTTGACGGCCGATAATGTTGCCAGCGTCAAAACGTCTTTGGTGATACGGAACGCCAAGGATGACCCTGGCGTTCCGTTCGACGTTTTGGAGGAACGTCTGCGCGTTGAGGCCTGATAGGGAACCTCATAGGCTGCGCAGTTGAGAGATTGATGACACGGGTGTGTTAGTGAATGTCGACTTCGGGTGCGCGCGGATGCGCAAGCGGGCCAAAATCTGACAAATGGCTGATGCGCGGGAACAGTGACACAAAACGGTCGCGCATGGCGTGGCTGACTTCGCGTGGAGCTGCAGCGCCCGGGTGGAAGGTTTCCATCTGGATGCCGTCAACATTGATCACAGCATGACGTGACAGGCAGATGTGAAACAGCCGCGTTGCTGTTGGCGGCGTAATTTCGATCACATTCACACCATCAACCAGTTTAACAGCAGGCGTCAGCAATTGCTTGCCGTCAGCCACGCCGCGCAGGGCAGGCGGGGTGTGCATAATACGGGCGCCGACACCTACGGTCAGTGACCGTTCTGGGCGCGATTGGCCCAGTGCATCAGGCATAATGCGAATAAGAGGTGTGCGTTTGCCCACCTCTGCTGGCGAAAAGGTCGAGGTCCCGATCCAAGTCAGCTCGGCAGGTTCGCCTGTGGCTGTTTGGATCATATCGCCCGGTTGCAGGTCTTCTACAGCGATGGGGCCCATTGTCGTTTGGATCAGGCTGCCGTGCGTGAAGGCCGAGAAGGCGCTCTCGAACAAGGACAAAGCAGGCGCAGTGCTTTGGCCGATGAACAGCGATGTGTCCTCGCGCAGTGCCGCGACCTCATAGGTGCGGCTTGGAAGTGGCGCAGCTTGCTTGATCGCAGGGCTCGCCGGGGAGGAAAAGTTCTTCATTCCGTACCCTGTATTCATTTGTGTGCTGCGGGCGGCAGCAGGATTAGCAGTCAGTGTCATGCGAGTTACCTATCATGGGTCGTCACATCCTTCGTCGGCCCCCACCGACAACGTCGGAAATAACGTATTGTGTCATTTCATATCGTTCGTATGCACTAATTCGCCATGATTACGCCCCATTGTCAAAGTTTTCGACACTTTTGAGACCCTTGCAGCATCAATACTGCAGGTTTTAACGGTTTTGTTTCTCGAATTTCGGGAATGTGGCCACAATCGGCAGCGGCTGGGAGGAAATTGCCTAGAATCAAACACCCCCGGATAGCTGCACACAGCCGTCCGGGGGTGTTTGAAGGCCCGACGTTGAATATCGTTCGGGCTGGAGATGTCTTTGGCCTGAGCGGAAGGGTCAGGCCGCTTTGGCTTGGACGGTTTTCTCAGCGTTGCGTTTTGCAATGAATGCGGCGCGGCGTGCGCCGCGGGCCCAAGGCATCACAGTGTCATTTTCAGCTGCGGCTTTTGTGATCGACTTGATGAAGCGTGCGTTGGTTTTCATGGCTCATATCCTCAGTGCTTTGTGGTGCGGGCTGTTGCCCTTGCTTGAGATGAATATGACGGTGCAATCGGGCCAGTTTTGGGCATTTAAGTAAATTTATGATGGGGTGTTCGCGCAGGGGCAGCTGGGAATGTGGCGCGTGGGCCATATTCTAGCAAACCGCATTTTATGAGGGAAATAACGCGATTGTATCTGGTTTGGCGACAATCGTTTCCATTTTGCGCTGGAAGAACGTTTGGAATGGGGCGCGCCCATGTCCGACTGCGCCCCATTTGTGCCCGAATTATAGGGTGATGGCTGCGATCAGGCGGCCATAGTCAGCCTCTTTTGCATGGGTGGTGCGGCGATAAGAATAGAATCGCTCTTCGTCCGAAAAGGTGCAGTGGCGCGTCCATTCGCAGGACCCAACCCCAGCTGCGGCCAAACGGTTCAAACCAAAGCCAGGAAGATCAAAGAGCATACGGTCGCCTTCGCCATTGATGAAAAAGCGGGCGAACTCGGGGTCCTTGGCGATGAAGTTGTCCATGAATTCAGGGCCGACCTCATAGGCGCGTTGGCTGATGGAGGGCCCAATGACGGCTGTGATGTTTTTGCGCTGGGCGCCCAACCCCTCCATGGCGTCGACCGTCGCGTGTAAAACCCCGTCCAGCGCGCCGCGCCAACCAGCATGGGCTGCGCCGATAACTCCGGCCTTTGGATCGGAAAATAACACCGGCTGGCAATCTGCTGTCAGCACCGACAGCGCAAGGCCGGGTGTCGCTGTGACCAAGGCGTCCGCACGGGGCTTTTGGGCGAGGGGCGCGTCGCATACCACCGCCGTTGCGGAATGGATCTGATGCACCCCCAACAGGTGGTCATGCGCCACCTCCATAGCATCGGCGACACGGCCCCGATTGATGGCGACAATTTCAGCCTGATCGCTAGAGCCTTGTCCACAGTTCAACCCAGCAAAAACACCCGAAGACGCGCCGCCACGGCGTGTGAAAAATCCATGCTTGGTCCCAAGCGCATCTGATGTGAGAATCTCAAGTGTCATGTTTCTAACCCTGGTAGCATGGCCGCATTTCTGGGGACGATTCCGAAAGTCTTGAACAGGTTTCCCATTTCTTCGGGGTGGGTCAAGCGACGATGTGCTGCAATATGCGCGTCAAGCGCGTCACCGCTGAGACCTTTGGCGAGGATTTGCGCGCGCTGCGTGATGCCGAGGCGCTCTAGGAAAACGCCTTGCGGGGTGATGCGGCTGGCGGTGGCTGCGCCACAGGCGCTCAGCAATGCTTCGAAATCCACATGGGCCGTTAGGTCCGCTTGGCCGGGGGCGGCCAGTGGATCGGTTGGTGCGTGATCTTGCAGGGCCTGCAAGGTGTCGCCAAGGGTGCGCCAATCGCCATAATCAAAGACCAAAGCAGCGCCGCCGTGATCCGCGATGCGCGCGCAAATCGTGGCGAGGGCAGGGGCGGCTGCGGCGCAATCCTCAATCAGGTCATCATCTGCAGTGTCTTCCAAACGATGGGCCAGCGCGGGTTGCGCTTGGGCGGGGCCAAGCCCAAAGGCCAGCGCGCCGTCCTGCAGTCCGACCTGTCGTTCGCGCCAACGGGTGCCTTCGCGCACAAATTGGCGAATGGGCAGCGCGTCGAAAAATTCATTTGCGATCAAAAATGTCGGCTGCGCTGGCAACGCATTTATATCGTCTATCCAATTGGCCTTATGGGGGGCGATGGTTTTGGCCTGCTCCTTGCGCAGGGCAGGTGAGGCCTCAACCAATGTGATTTGGGCCGCGGACAGGAAATTTGGAACGCCAGCGCAGGCGCGCAAAATGTCTGCCATCAGCGTCCCGCGTCCCGGGCCCAGCTCGGCCAGTGTGAAGGGGGATGGCGCGCCTTGGTCCAGCCACGCTTGGGCAAGCGCGAGGCCGATCAGCTCTCCAAACATCTGGCTGATTTCGGGGGCGGTAATGAAATCGCCCGCCGTACCAAAGGGGCTCTGCGTGGTGTAATAGCCGAATTTCGGGTGAAGCAGGCAGGTCGACATATATTCGTCCAGCCGCATTGGCCCTTGATCGGTGATCTGGGCAATCAGGATGTCGCGCAGGCTCATGACAGGGCTCTGCGGGCGCGCAAGATGAAGAATACGCCAGCGGCGATCATGGGCAGGCACAGGATTTGCCCCATGGTAAACCCGTAGCTGCCGGTCTGCCATGCCAGCCCCAGCGGGTTCCCACCCGAGATAAACTGCGCATCCGGTTGGCGCACAAATTCCACCAAGAACCGCGCGACGCCATATCCCGCAAGAAAACTGCCCATGATCATACCAGGTGATTTCAGCGCCCCGCGCCGCCATGCCAGCCAGACCAAAACGCCCCCCAGCACGATCCCCTCAAGAGCGGCCTCATAGAGTTGTGACGGGTGGCGTGCGCATAGGCCAATGACATCGGGGCAATATTGCGCCGCCTCTGTTGGAAATGCCACGCCCCATGGCAGGTCTGTGGGGCGGCCCCAAAGCTCGGCGTTGATAAAATTCGCCAGTCGGCCCAGCAGTAAACCAGGGAAAATACCAAGTGCCACCAGATCGCCCGCGCTGATCCGCCCGATTTTGTGGCGCCCCGTATAAAGGAACGCTGCGATGATCACCCCCAGCGCCCCGCCGTGAAAGGACATGCCGCCCTCCCATACGCGCAAGATATGCGCAGGGTTCGATAGGTAGAAGGAAGGCTGATAAAAGAGGATATATCCCAACCTCCCCCCTAATATGACCCCAAGGATGACCCACGTCAGCAGGTCTTCGATCTGCTGGCCTGTCATGATGGGCCTGTCATCGCGCCACAGTCGCGGGGTGTTTGCGGCGCGCAAGACCAGCCGCCAGCCAGCCAAAATGCCCACAATATAGGCCAGCGCATACCAGCGCAGGGCGAAGCTCATGCCAAAAAGAGTGAGCGTGAAAATCTCAGGAGAGATGTCGGGAAAGGGAATAAGTGCATGCATGCGGTGATTGAGCGCGCCTGCGCGGGGAAGTCAACCTTGCAAGGCAGCCCAACCCAGCCCATATAGAGTTCAGACCAGTTGGAGAGACACGATGCAAACCCGCAATAAGATTTTTGATGACCTGAGCCAGATCATGACCAATGCAATGGGCGTGGCGCAAGGGGCCAAAGACGAGGCGGAAAATGCCATGAAGGGCATGATGGACCGTTGGTTGGCTGATCGCGATTTTGTGACCCGTGAAGAATTCGACGCTGTGCGGGCGATGGCGCAAAAAGCGCGCGAAGAAAATGAAGCGTTGAAGGCGCGGTTGGACGCGTTGGACGCCAAGTGATCCGCAGCTGCTTGCGCTAACGAATGCGTTGGCTGCGCGATTAACCATTATTAACGCTGTATGTCGGACACGCCTCCAATTGAGTTTGGGGGCGTTTTTTGCATTTGAGCTTCGTTTTATTCGCCAATTTGCGGTGAAAATACAGACTTATCCCCCGCTGATTCGGGTTATCCCCAGAAAAAGGCTTGCCAGACCCTATTCGCCGCGCCACCATATGTTGTAGGACGCGCAGGCAAAGACGCGTCTTATTGCGTAAGCACCCAAAGTACAGGGATCGGACACAGGTCTTACTACTTTGCGGAAAACCAGGAGGTAGCAGTATGGCTCAGTCCGAGCAGTATTTCGAAGATGAGATTCATCCGATCGACATCGTTGAGACGTTAGCGACCCACCATGATTGGGCCTTTGACCGTATCTCTGATGAACAAATCGCGATGGAGGTCGAGGGACAGTGGCGGAACTATCAAGTGACGCTTGCGTGGTCCGCCTATGACGAAACCTTACGGCTTATTTGTTCTTTCGAGATGGAACCCCCCGCGGATAAAATTCCGGCGCTCTATGGTTTGTTGAATGACATAAATGACCGCTGCTGGGCGGGCGCGTTCACCTATTGGGCTGAACAGCAAATGATGGTCTACCGGTACGGTTTGGTGTTGTCGGGGGGGCATGTGGCCAGCCCTGAACAGATCGACACGATGATTGCAGCCGCCATTACCAGCGCTGAACGCTACTACCCCGCAGTGCAACTTGTGGTCTGGGGCGATAAATCTCCGACACAGGCGCTGCAAGTCGCCATTGCAGAGGCTTACGGGCGCGCGTAACCATTCCCCTAAAGTAAAACAGGGGATGACTATGAAAGATACACGAATTGCGGCCAAAGGGTTGCTGCTGTTGGGATGCGGTAAGATGGGGTCGGCCATGCTGGAAGGCTGGTTGGGGCGCGGGCTTCCTGCGACATCTGTTTGGGTCGTTGACCCACACCCCTCTGATTGGTTGGCGGGGGCCGGTGTGCATCTGAATGCGGAAATGCCAGCTGAGCCCGCAATCGTTTTGGTGGCGGTCAAGCCGCAGATGATGGCCGAAGCCCTGCCGACGTTGAAAAAAATGGGCAATGCCGAGACGTTGTTTATCAGTGTTGCTGCGGGCACTCCGATTTCCTTCTTTGAACAGACGCTTGGCGCGAAAACGCCAGTTGTGCGCGCAATGCCAAACACCCCCGCTGCGATTGGCCAAGGCATCACCGCGATCGTTGCAAATGCCCACGCAGGCACGACAGGTCTGGAGGAAGCCCATACCCTGTTGTCAGCGGTTGGTGACGTCGTGCAGTTGGAAGAAGAAGCCCAAATCGACGCCGTAACAGGCGTGAGCGGGTCTGGCCCTGCCTATGTTTTCCACATGATCGAAGCACTTGCTGCGGCAGGCGTAGATCAAGGCCTGCCAGCACCGCTTGCAATGCAATTGGCCAAGGCTACGGTGGCAGGTGCGGGCGCGCTGGCCATGGAGGCTTCGGAAGACCCTGCGCAATTGCGTGTTAACGTGACCAGCCCAAAGGGCACGACGCAAGCCGCACTTGAGGTTTTGATGAATGAGGAAAATGGGTTCCCCAAGCTGATGCAGCGCGCAGTAGCAGCATCAGCGGATCGGTCTCGGGAGCTGGCCAGTGGGTGAAATTTCATTTGATGATTTTCTAAAGGTTGATGTGCGCACGGGGCAGGTTGTGCAGGCCGAAGCCTTCCCAGAAGCGCGCAAGCCCGCGATCAAATTATGGATCGATTTCGGAGACGAAATCGGGATCAAGAAAACCTCGGCGCAAATCACCGTCCACTATACCCCTGAGGGGTTGATCGGACGTCAGGTTATGGCGGTGGTCAATTTCCCACCCCGTCAGATCGGGCCCTTCATGTCCGAAGTTCTTGTGCTGGGGGTCCCAGATGAAGACGGGGCGATTGTTCTTGTCTCTCCAGATCAAACAACGCCATTCGGAGGACGGATGCATTGAAAAAAGTTCTCATTTCCAGATCTCTGCCTGCGCAGGTTTATCCGCTGCTAGACGGGCTGGACGTGGTGCGCCGCGACCGGACAGATGTCCTGAGCCATGATGAGCTATGTGCCGCTTTGCGGGACTATGACGGAGTGATCTGCACCTTGGGTGATCAATTCTCGGCCGAGGTTTTCGCCGAAGTCCCTACACCCCGCTGCCGGATTTTGGCGAATTTCGGTGTCGGATATAACCACATTGATGTGGGTGCGGCACAGGCGGCTGGGCTTGTGGTGACCAACACGCCCGGTGCTGTCACTGATGCGACGGCAGATGTTGCGATGACGCTGATGTTGATGAGCGCGCGCCGCGCCGGAGAGGGCGAACGTCTGGTCCGGTCGGGGGGCTGGGAAGGATGGCACCCGACGCAGATGCTGGGTCTTCACCTGACCGGCAAAAAGGTCGGGATCGTCGGGATGGGGCGCATCGGACAAGCGATTGCGCGCCGGTGCCACCACGGGTTTGACATGTCTGTGGCGTACTTCGGTCGTTCAAAGAAAGCACTGGATTTCGACGCCGAGTATTTCAGCGACCTCAAGGCATTGGCCGCAGATGTCGACGTTCTGGTCACTGCCGTTCCTGGCAGTGCAGAGACGCGACATATCATCAACGCCGAGGTTCTGTCGTCAATGCAACCCCACGCCCGTTTGATCAATATCGCGCGTGGAAATGTGGTTGATCAATCCAGTCTGATATCGGCATTGAAAGCCAATGAAATTGGCGGTGCAGGGTTGGATGTCTATGAGTTCGAGCCGGAAGTGCCGCAGGCGCTTCGGGATTTGGATAACGTGGTGCTTTTGCCGCATTTGGGCACTTCGACGGAAGAAGTGCGTGTGGATATGGGGCGTATGGCGGTTGAAAACGTGCAGGCGTTCCTTGGGGGCGGGCAGCCCGCCAATCTGGTCTAACTGTCGCCCATCGCCTCACGCCAATGACGGCGGCAAAGAGAAACATAGCTTTCGTTGCCGCCGATCTGAACCTGCGCCCCTTCGCGCATGACCTTTCCGTCCGCGCCCAGTCGCACGACCATTGTCGCCTTCTTTCCGCAGTGGCAAATGGTTCGAATTTCGCGCATCTCATCGGCAAGCGCCAAGAGGGCAGCAGAGCCCGGAAAAAGGTGCCCCTGAAAATCGACGCGCAGGCCGTAACACATGATGGGCACGCCCAAATCATCTACAGCGCGGGCCAATTCCCAGACTTGCTCATGGCTTAGGAAATGGGCCTCATCCACAAAAATGCAGGCGCAGGGGCCTGCTTCTAGGCGCGTTTGGATTTTATCAAACAGTTTTTCATCGGTGTGATAGGTGTCTGCGTCTTCTCCTATCCCGATGCGAGAGGCAATCCGGCCTTCGCCTGCACGATTGTCGAATTGCGCCGTCATCAAATACGGAACCATACCACGTTCGCGGTAATTGTGGGCCGCCTGAAGCAATACAGTGGATTTGCCGGCGTTCATGGTGGAATAATTAAAGTACAACTTGGCCATGAGCGCATTTATCTTGCTCATGTATGGGTCTGCAAGCTGTTCAAGGGGCAATTTCAAGGATTTGGGGGGAATTTATGCTGGGCACTCTCTTGTTGGGGCGATATGTTGGGGGTGACGTAAATCCAATAAGGGTACTGAAATGGATGCATCCGGCAACTATCTGAAGAAGCATACCGAAGCTTTGGTCAAAGCAGTCGGCGTTGAGGCGGCTTGCGAAGTGACTGGCAAATCTAAAGCAACCTTGGGTCGGTATTATTCTGATCACGATGAACACGCAGATCGGTTTATGCCTGTTGATGCTGTTGCCGCGCTTGAAACGGCGGCTGGTTATCCGCATGTCACCCAAGCACTTGCAGAATTGTCCGGCGCCCATTTGGATTATGACCAACGGCGTCCAAATGACATGTCGGTCGGGGGCGTGAACGCAGATGTGATTGCGCTGAGCCAACGGTTCGCCATGTTGATGGGGGAATACCAGCAGTCGATTGCAGATGGTAAGATCACTGTGAACGAAGCCAAACGTCTTCTGAAAGAGACGACAATGCTGCAGCAGGTATTGGTCGATATGAAGCTACATTTGGAAGACGAAAGTGTCTGATGATCTGCCGGCATTGGTTGATGGTCTGTTGCCACCAATCGAGATTGATGCCCTGAAGTCCGACACGGATGATGGGCATAAGCCACGGATATTGTTGTTATATGGCTCTCTAAGAGAGCAAAGCTATTCCAAGCGCGCTGTTGAAGAATCAGCGCGCATTTTGCGGCATCTAGGGTGTGAGACCAAGGTCTTTGACCCTCGGGGATTGCCCCAGCCTGACGATGCCGATCCTGATCACCCCAAAGTGGCAGAGCTGCGGGAACTGTCAGTTTGGTCCGAAGGAATGGTTTGGGCCAGCCCAGAGCGCCACGGCGCGATGACGGGTATCATGAAGTCCCAGATCGATTGGTTGCCGCTGTCTATGCAAGGCGGCATTCGCCCGACGCAGGGGAAGACTTTGGCGATCATGCAGGTGTCTGGCGGGTCGCAATCGTTCAATGCGGTCAACCAGATGCGTATTTTGGGGCGCTGGATGCGGATGGTGACGATACCTAATCAATCAAGTATTCCAAAGGCTTGGTTGGAATTCGACGGAAAAGGGCGCCTACCTGCAGGGCCGTTTTACGCCCGCATTGTCGATGTGATGGAAGAATTGGTCAAGTTCACATGGCTTGTCCGCGGGCGCGCAGATTACCTTGTCGATCGCTATTCAGAACGGGTGGAAACCGCTGAAGAGGTGCACAAAAGGGTGTCTTTGAAGGACGTCTAGCCGTGTTTTTGCACGATCACCGACCCGACAGAATATCCCGCTCCGAAGGAGCAGATGAGACCGGTGTCGCCATCCTCTAAGTCATTGGAATATTTTGAAAATGCGATGATGGAACCCGCAGAAGACGTGTTGGCATAATCCTGCAGGATGTTGGGTTGTTCGCCTGCTTCGGGGGGGCGACCCAGAACCTTTTTGCCGATGAAATCATTCATGGATTTGTTGGCTTGATGCAGCCAAATACGTTTTAAATCAGAGGCTTGAACCCCTTCTTCGGCCATTTGGCCTGCAATATGCGCCGAAACCATCGGCAGGACCTCTTTGAACACTTTGCGGCCGTTTTGCATGAACTGCATATCGCGGCGGTCGGCCACCCCAGCGGGGCGCGAACGGCGCAAGAAGCCGTTGTTGTTGCGGATGTTGTTCGAAAAATCGGTCGCACAACGTGTTGATTTTATTTCAAAGTAAGCGCCTGTGGCGTCCTCTGAGCGCTCAAGAAAAACAGCCGTGGCAACATCGCCAAAGATGAAATGACAATCGCGGTCGCGCCATTCTAAATGGGCAGAACATATTTCTGGGTTAACGACCAGTGCGCTGCGGATAGATCCTGACCGGATCATGTCTGCGGCGGCCTGAATGCCAAAGGTGGCGGAGGAGCAGGCGACGTTCATGTCAAAAGCGAAGCCTTTGATTTCCAACAGCTCTTGGATCTCAATCGCGACGGCGGGGTAGGCGCGTTCGAGGTTGGAGGCAGCGCAAATTACCGCATCCACATCAGCGGCGGTTTTGCCTGCGGCTGATAGGGCTTTGGTGGCTGCATCAAGGGCCATTTCCGCCATAAGAGAGGGTTCATCATCGCTGCGTTGGCGCAGGAGGGGGTGCATGACCTGAGGGTCAAGAATACCTTCTTTATCAATAACATATCGTTGGTTTATGCCCGACGCCTTAAAGATGAATTCCTCGGAGGAGTAGTCCTTGGCGGGGAGATCGCCAGCAGCAATTTCATCTGCGTTTTCGGCGTTGTAGACATCCACATAGGCGTTGAAACTGTCCACCAATTCGGCGTTGGTGATGACCTGAGAGGGCGTAAAGACGCCAGAACCTGTAATTGCCGGTGTGTACATCTGGTTTTCCTCTTTAATCACGATCATTTGGCGGGGCGAATACCTGTGGATAACGTTAGGTCAGCAAAAGTGTCACATCATGTGCACCGCGCGTACACTGGCGGTGCATACGCATTGTTCGGAACTTGTTAACGAAAATTATCGACGCTGCCCATGGTAAAAGGGGGAGATCCAGATGCGACGTGTGGGCAAAGTACAGCGCGAACACCAAAACTATTTCGTTGATCTGATGAAACAGATCGAATGGGACCTGCATCAGGAAATGCTGGACCAGCGGCGGGTGCCTGACGCGTGGCATGAGATCGCGCGGGGCAAATTGCGGCAGAACAAGACGCGGATCACCTTGCGGCTGGAAGAGGACGTGGTGAAGTTTTTCCGCAAGATGGGGCCGGGGTATCAGCAGCGGATGAACGATGTGCTGTCGGCGTGGATGCACGGACGGTTGGCGGGGCTGATTGACGGGCCAGATGCCAGTGATGTCGATCTGGAGCTGATGCGGGTGGATTGGCGTGCGCGGTTAGGGGATCAGGAGCTAAGCGCGCGCAATCTGGTGC
>JBDVSG010000223.1:0-11871 GCA_039967155.1 Sulfitobacter sp.
CCACCACTGTCTAGCACGATCAGCTGGCCGTCCTCTAATGTGGCGTCGGTTTCTTCCGTCACGCGGTAATGCATGATGGCACCGTTTGGTCCAGTTCCCGCAATGGTCTCAAAGCTGATGTCTTGTAGACCGTTATCGCGCCGACGAAGCGCTTCTAGCTGGCTCACGACTTGGGTCTCGGTAATGCTGCCGATGGGCTGCGCATCCAGCCAACACAGCATGTCGGCCATAGCGGCGCCATCGCGTAAATGCGCCTGCGCAGCCCCCTCAATTTCTGCCGCGTTTTTACGCGCTTTTGGCAGCGCACAAGGTTCTGGCCCGAAACAAGCAGCATCCCCCAGCGCATCGGCGACACGTTGGGGAACCGTTGATCCGTCAATCCGCACAGGTCCCTCTATGGCGCTCAGCGTGCCAATGAATGCTGATGGCGCATGGAGCGTCACGTCAGGACCTAAATGCGCGTCCAGCCCATCGAATTTTGAGGGGGCTGCAAATAGATCAACCTTGCCATCGGCGTGGAGGATCGCAAAACCGTGCACGACGGGATTTCGTTCAATATCGCCGCCGCGGATGTTCAACAGCCAGCAAATACTGTCGGGCAAGGTGATGACAGCGGCACGCTGGGTCGCTTCAGCCAAAGTTTCGGCCAGCCGTAACCGTTTGGATTGATGGGTTTCGCCAGCAAATTCCATCGGGTGAACCTTGGCTGGCTCCATGGGGGGATCAGGCTGATCCTCCCAAATCACATCCACAAGGTTTTCGGATTGAACCAATGTGATGCCGCTGCCGGCCAGTGCTTTTTCTGCTTGGGCAATCTGGTCAACGGTATGCAGCCAAGGGTCAAATCCAACGCGCCCGCCTTCTGGCAACTGCGCGCGCAACCACATGGCCAATGAGACCTCAGGCCAAGGAACGGGCGTATAAACATCGGCCACCTGTGCTTTGACTTGTGTGCGGTAACGGCCGTCAATGAACACGCCCGCGGTCTCGCCCAACACGGCACAAAAACCAGCTGATCCGGTAAAGCCAGTAAGCCACGCCAACCGCGCATCACGCTCGCAGACATATTCACCTTGATGGGCATCCGCGCGCGGAACGACAAACCCGTCCAGCCCTGCAGCGTCCATCAATTGGCGCAGCGCTTTCAAACGAGGGGGGCCTTGCTCGGGTCTCGCAGTGACCTCAAATGATTGAAACACGGTCGCTCCCCTTCTTTATTTTGCCTTTAAACTCAATCCCGTAATCTCAACTTGCGCGTTTCATTCCCATGACGCGCGCCCGCTTGCGCGGATCGCTATCAAACAACGAAGCAAGCTGCTCTGTCATCGCACCAGCCAGTTGTTCAACATCCGTAATCGTTACCGCGCGGTCATAATAGCGCGTCACATCATGGCCAATACCAATTGCCAGCAATTCAACGGCCTTTTTCTTCTCCACCATCTCGATCACATCGCGCAGGTGTTTTTCCAAGAAATTAGCAGGGTTAACAGACAAAGTGCTGTCATCCACAGGTGCCCCATCCGAGATCACCATAAGAATTTTACGCGACTCATTGCGCGACATCATGCGGCGGTGTGCCCATTCCAGCGCCTCGCCATCGATGTTTTCCTTCAACAGCCCTTCTTTCATCATCAGCCCCAAATTGGGCCGCGCACGGCGCCATGGCGCATCAGCGGATTTATAGATGATGTGGCGTAGATCATTTAGGCGGCCGGGGCTGGTGGGGCGGCCATCGTTCAGCCATGCTTCTCTGGCTTGGCCGCCTTTCCACGCGCGGGTGGTAAAGCCCAAGATTTCGACCTTTACGTTGCACCGCTCTAGGGTGCGGGCCAGAACATCCGCGCAGATCGCCGCGATTGAGATCGGGCGGCCGCGCATAGAGCCCGAGTTATCGAGCAGCAACGTTACAACGGTATCGCGGAACTCGGTGTCTTTCTCGACCTTGAAGCTCAGCGGAGTTGTCGGGCTGGCCACGATCCGTGCCAGACGGCCCGCATCCAGCGTACCTTCCTCCAGATCGAATTCCCAGCTTCTGTTTTGTTGGGCTTGCAGGCGACGTTGCAGTTTGTTGGCCAGACGGCTTACTGCGCCTTTCAAGGGCTCCAACTGCTGGTCTAAATAGGCGCGCAGGCGTTCCAGCTCGGCAGGTTCTGCAAGCTCCTCGGCGCCCACGACTTCGTCGTGGCTGTCCAGATAGATGGTGTAGTTCGGATCGGCATCCGAGACAGGCTGCGGGGCGGGGGGCTCCATCGGGGCCTCGCCCTCGGGCATCTCGGCCTCTTCGCCCAGCTCTTGATCGGCCATGTCATCCATAGACACTTGGGCCTGCGAGGCATCCTGCTGCTCTTCTTGGGATTGCTCAGGCGACGCGTCTGCATCTTCTTCTTCCTGATCATCACTGCCGGTGCTGTCGGGATCTTCTTGCTCGTCGCTGCCTTCCTCGGCCTCGTCTTCTTGGTCTTCGTCCAGACCATCAGGATCATCGCCCAGCTGATCAGCATAGCCCAGATCGGTGATCATTTGCCGCGCAAATTTGGCAAATGAGGCCTGATCTTCCAGCGCGTTTTCCAAATCTTCCAGCGTGCCGCCGCATTGATCCTCAATATAGCCGCGCCATAGCTCCATCACGTTTTGCGCACCTGCCGGCATTTCGCGCCCAGTGGCCAGATGGCGGACAAGGTATCCTGCGGCCACGGCAAGTGGCACGTCAGAGGCGCTTTTGGCCTGATCATAGCCTTTGCGCAGGGCTTCATGTTTGATTTTTGCGTCGATGTTCCCCGCCGTGCCAGGCATGTCGCGGGCGCCAACCGCTTCGCAACGGGCGGTTTCCATCGCTTCATAGAGATCCCGCGCCATTTCGCCGTGTGGCAAATAGCGGGCATGGGTCTGGCCGTTGTGATAGCGGCGGTTCAACGCCAGCGCATCTGCCGTGCCACGCGCCAGCAGCACCTCATCGCGGGTCATGCGGCGGGTCACTTGGGGCAGGCGCATCGCATCGCCGTTCAGCCCTGAGGGATCAACCGAATAGCTGACAGTCAGTTCGGGGTCGTTGGCCATCACTTTTGAAGCTTCGGCAAGCGCTTTTTTGAACGCGTCAGCGGGATTGTCGGTTGGTTTATTCATGTCATTGTCCCCATCGCGTGGTCTTTCAGGTCGGCTTGGCCTGTGCACAGCCTGACCAGCAGGTCGATATGTATGTCTAGCGCATCAATCACGGGGTAGCCAACCTCACGACCGTCAAAAGCAAGGTTGAGATCGGTTCCCGCCAAAACAACGGCCTCTGCTCCGTCTTCCATCAGCTGTTTGCCTTGCGCAAAAAACGCAGTGCGCTGCGCGTCTGAACAGCTGCCGCTTAGCGCCATGTCGAGATAGTTTTGGCCAACAGCATCGATATCTTGCGGCGCAATCGATTTGGTTTTGGTCAGCTGACCGTAGAGTTTTGTCCGCATCACAACAGCAGTGCCCAGCAGGCCAACCGTGCCGATCCCTTTGGCCGAAAAGTAGTCGTCCAATGGGGCGACACCGCTGATCAAAGGGAGGGACGACAGCGGCACTGTTTCATCGGTGCAAAAATGCCCCCCCAGAGAGGTAATCGCCGCGCAATCCGCGCCCGCCGCCTTTAGCCGGTCAATCAACCCTGCATAGATCCGCGCCTGCGCGTGGCGGTCATCTGCAAGGTTGTTTTTGACCAGAACATTGGCATCGGCATTCACAAGGGTCAGTTCAAGCGGCTGTCCAGCTGCCCGCATCGCTGCTGACAGCTTTTGATAGTAGACGACCGTGGATGCTGGACCGATCCCGCCGATTAAACCTAAGTGCATAACGCCCCCTTGGGCCTGACTTAGCCCAAGCTGACGCTTGCAGCGGACTCGGGCAGTTCTTCGTCAAACAAGCGCTGGTAAAACTCAGCCACTGTCTGGCGCTCCAGCTCGTCACATTTGTTCAGGAAACTGAGGCGGAAGGCGTAGCCAACGTTGCTGAAAATCTGCGCGTTTTGCGCCCATGCAATCACCGTACGGGGCGACATCACGGTGGACAGATCCCCATTCATGAAGGCCGTGCGGGTCAAATCGGCAACGGTCACCATCTGTTTGATGGTTTTGCGTCCTTCAGCCGTGTTGAAATAAGGGTTCTTGCCCAGCACAATCGCCGTTTCCGCATCAATGCTGAGATAGTTCAGCGTCGAAACCAGTGACCAGCGGTCCATCTGACCTTGGTTGATTTGCTGTGTGCCGTGGTACAGGCCCGTTGTGTCGCCCAAACCAACTGTGTTGGCGGTGGCGAAAATGCGGAAAAACGGATGCGGGGTGATGACTTTGTTCTGGTCCAGCAGCGTCAGTTTGCCATCTGTTTCAAGAACACGCTGGATCACAAACATAACGTCCGCACGGCCCGCGTCATATTCATCAAACACAATTGCTGTCGGAGTGCGCAAAGCCCAAGGCAGAATGCCCTCTTGGAAGGTGGTGACCTGTTTGCCGTCTACCAGTTTGATCGCGTCTTTACCGATCAAATCGATCCGGCTGATATGGCTATCGAGGTTGACGCGCACGGTAGGCCAGTTCAGGCGGCTGGCGACCTGTTCGATATGGGTGGATTTACCTGTGCCGTGATAGCCCTGAACCATAACGCGGCGGTTATGCGAAAACCCCGCCAGAATGGCCAAAGTCGTATCGGCGTCGAATTTATAAGTGCTGTCCATTTCTGGCACGCGGTCCGTACGGTCTTCGAACCCTTTGATGGTCATATCCGTATCGATGCCAAATACCTCACGTACCGAGATATCCTTTGTCGGGGTTGCGTTGAGGTCCAGTCCGCCGTCAGCCATTTAAATTCTTCCTAAATCAATCTTGTTCCCAATCGGGAACCCTGTGGTGTCAAATGCAACATATCGTTGGCAGGGGCGAGGGAAAGGCCTAAATTGTACCAACCTATAGTGCCAGTTGCTTTTTCTAGCACTACTGCGACCCGTAACAGGTTTGTAGCCAAATGTTGGGCATATTGAGGGGGAACCATACGTCATTCGCGTCATGGTTGCGTTGGGGCGGCCAGCTATCGTGGCCACCCCCAGTATTTGCTTCAGTCTTTAAAGTTACGGCTGGATTTGAGCTGATCCCACGCCCAAACAACCTGCTGCAGTTGCTCTTCTTGGGACCGATCACCCCCGTTCATGTCGGGGTGCAGGACTTTGATCAGGCCTTTGTAGATCTTACGCAGCTCGGGCTTGGTCAAATTGTCCTTTGCATCGAGAATCTCTAGCGACTTCCGCTCTGTTGCGGGCAGACGACGGCCAGCTTGTGGCCCTTTTCCAGGGTTTTGGGTGGCATTCGCGCCCAAAACCTGATGCGGGTCCTCAATGCCCAAACGCGCCCAAGCACGCGCCTCGGGATCGCCAATCGGTTTGGTCGGGCGGTCCCAGACCTTATCTTCTGACAATTGGGCGTTCATCTCGGCCTCTGTGGTGCCGTGGAAGAAGTTCCATTTGTTGTTATATTCGCGCACGTGCTGCTGGCAGAACCAGTAGAAGTCATCCAAAACATCTGGCGCTTTGGGCGCGCGGTACAGGCCTGCCTCATTGCAGCCCTCGTGATCACACACGCGGCGCGATGTTTCCGAGGCACCAGACATGCCGCGGCGCCCACGTGGGTTTTTCTTCTTTGCGGAAGAGACAGACATGTCAAAACCAAAGGGGTCGTTTTTTTTCATGGGTACACCTTTCCGAGTCGAGGAGGCCACTCTAAACGTGTGGCTGTCAGAGGGAAGGGGGGATGCGTAAAAAATCGCCCCAATTGGAGGGTTTATGGCCGTTAGTGACGAAATTGATCAGGCATTGCGCAGCACGTTTAGTGTGGAACATCTAGAGGTTAAGGATGTGAGCGAAGCACACCGCGGGCATGCGGGCTACCAAGAGGGGGGCGAGTCGCATTTTGATGTGGTGATTAAGTCCGCTGATTTTAAGGGACTTAGCCGAATTGCAAAGCACCGCGCGGTTCATTCTGCGCTGGGGGCCGAATTGATTGCGCGGATCCACGCGTTGTCTTTGGATATCACGCCTTAACTTTTAGGGCTGCTTTGGTCGTCATCCTCTCCCTCCAGAGCGTCCGTCTCAGAGGGGGGGGAGAGGCTGCGCGCGCGGGCTAGAATGCTCAAAGACGGGCCTATGGCGGTGTTGTTTTGAAGATCCTCAACCCCGTTGTCGGGGGAGAGATGGGAAAAGCTGTCCTCTTCGACGTCCTCATCCGCGGTCATCTGCGCATCGCTGTGCACCTGCTGGGGCGGGGCTGGCAAAAGCTCTGGCTGGAATTCAGCGGCATCGCCAGTTCTAGGACGGCGAAAAACCAATACATTGCGCCATTCCGTCGTTGTACCTGCAAGGCCCGAACGCTCAATCGAAGGCAGCGTTTCCGCACGCTGGTATTCCCAGCCATAGCCCGCCATTCCATTCATAAGTTCCTGCAACGCAAATGAAAATTTGGCCTCCGCACCGCGCACGCCTTTGCCTTTTATCCCTTTGGTGGGGGCAGCGACGACTTTGTATTCATAGCGGATCATAATGCGATCTTTCGAAGAGTATTAATTTGGGCCAAATGAAAAGGGCAAATAAAAAGGGGCGACTGGATTTCTTTCTAACGAGGACGGGAATGAAAGGGAACAGGAGGGTTTGCATCGAAAAGGCTGATAGGGCCACAGGCTGCACGGAAAGGGTTAATAACCAGCAGGTTTCCGAACATTTTGCTGATATTCTCGGGATTGTTTCCAAATATAGCCATAATTCCTGTGTAGGTTGATCCTCGACAACAATGAGAGATGAACACGATGGAATCCAACAGCGCCTCTGCAAAATCCCTTCTTGCGGCCCCACCCAAGCCCAAAACGCCTGCCTCCCAACTGCTGGTCGAGGTTGCGCGCACCCATAAAGTGTCGCCGTTTCGGCAGATGCGCGAAATGGTGTCGCTGAACCGTGGCCCAGGGCGGTTAGGGTTCCATGAATATTACAGCAGCGGGTGTTTTGACGCTGACATACCGTCCGACGAGAAAAAGCAATTTGTGGGCGAAATGGGCAGCTTTGCGTTGAACAAAAAACTATCGCCGCTCAGTGCCACGCCGACGCGGGCCTTTGTGCGTGACAAGGTCATGTATGGCGCACTGCTAGAGCAGCTGGGGTTTCGGACAACCCAGACCCAAGCAGTGGCCTCTACTGAGCGTTCTTTTGGCAATATCCCCACCTTGAAAAATGCGGCGGAAGCTGAGGAATTTCTCACCTCATCAGCAGTTTACCCGTTATTTGGCAAGCCGACAGAAGGATCAAAAAGCGTCGGGTCGGTGTTAATTTCCAGCTTTGATGGCGCCTCATCGGAACTGGTCTTTGCGAACGGCCGCAAGGTGAATGTGACCGATTTCGCAAAAGAAGTATTTGCGGATTTTGGCGAGGGATTTATTTTTCAATCGGCCGTGGCACAGCATGCCGACATGCGGCGGATGACGGGCGATGCGGTTGGCACATTGCGGGTGGTGACACTGCGGGATGAAAACGGGATTAGCTTGTTGTATTCGGCATGGAAAATCCCAGCACCAGACGCCATGTCAGACAATTTCTGGCAATCGGGCTCGATGATCGCCGAGGTCGATATCGACAATGGCAAGCTGGTGAAATGCAAACGTGGCACCGCCCTAGAGGCAGAATGGATCGAGGCGCACCCCAGCAACGGGGAGGCGTTTGCGGGCTATCAGATTCCGTTTTGGGAGGATCTGAAGGTGCTTGCGACCCAAGCGCATGCGCTGTTTCCTGAATTCGGGGTCTTTGGCTGGGACATCGCGATGACCCAAGACGGGCCGCTAATCATTGAATGCAACGCAAACCCGTTTCATTCCTTGTACCAATTGGCGACAGGTCGCGGCATTCTGAACGATGATTTCAAACCACGTCTGGATGCTGCTGCGGCCAAATCGGTGGCCCGTGCAGCAGGCCGTGCAGCCAAACGCAACGCAAAGTAACCCCATGAAAAAGGGGCCCCGCACATCCGGCAGGGCCCCTTTTTTCAATGATTTTTAAGGCGTTTAGCCTTTCAGCTTGGCCGCGACCAATTGGTTGACCGCTTTGGGGTTGGCCTTGCCCCCTGTCGCTTTCATCACTTGGCCCACGAACCACCCCGCCAGCTTGGGGTTCTCACGGGCTTTGGCGACTTGGTCTGGGTTGGCGGCGATGATTTCATCAACGGCGGCTTCAATGGCACCCGTATCCGTGACCTGTTTCAGACCTTCGGTTTCAACCACTTCTGCTGGATCGCGCCCAGTTGTATAGGTGATTTCAAACACGTCTTTGGCGATTTTGCCGCTGATTGCATCTGATGCGATCAGATCAATGATACCGCCCAACAAGGCTGGGGTGACTGGGCTGTCCGAGATGTCTTTTTCGTCTTTTTTCAGGCGGCCAAACAATTCGTTAATCACCCAGTTGGCGGTCATCTTGCCGTCACGCCCTTGGGCTGTTTCCTCAAAATAGGAAGACGAATCCAAATCGGCGGTCAGCACGGAGGCGTCATAATCCGATAGGCCAAAGTCATTGATAAAGCGCGACTTCTTGGCGTCTGGCAGCTCGGGCAGGGTCGCTGCGATTTCATCCACCCAAGATTGCTCGATCTCCAGCGGCAGCAGATCAGGGTCGGGGAAGTAGCGATAGTCATGTGCTTCTTCTTTGGACCGCATGGAGCGCGTCTCTTGCTTGTCGGGATCAAACAGGCGGGTTTCTTGCGTGACTTCACCGCATGCTTCAACGATGGCGATCTGGCGTTTGGCTTCTACATCAATGGCTTGCTGGATGAAGCGCATGGAGTTCATGTTCTTAATCTCACAGCGTGTGCCCAGATGGCCGAAATCACCCGTCGCTTTGTATTTCTCATACTGACCTGGCGCACAAATAGAGACGTTCACATCCGCGCGCATCGCGCCCGACTGCATGTCACCATTACACGTCCCCAGATACCGCAGGATTTGGCGCAGTTTCGCCAGATAGGCGGCGGCCTCTTCTGGGCCGCGAATATCAGGGCGGCTGACGATCTCCATCAATGCCACACCGGTGCGGTTCAGATCGACAAAGGACATGTTGGGATCCATGTCGTGGATGGATTTACCAGCATCTTGTTCTAGGTGGATACGCTCAACCCCGACCAAACGCGCCGTGCCATCGCCCATTTCAACCAGAACTTCGCCCTCGCCCACGATGGGGTGGTACAGTTGGGAAATCTGATAGCCTTGTGGCAGGTCAGGGTAGAAGTAGTTTTTGCGGTCAAAGGCGGACCACAGGTTGATCTGTGCCTTCAGGCCCAACCCTGTGCGCACGGCTTGCTCTACGCAAAATTCATTGATGGTGGGCAACATGCCGGGCATGGCTGCGTCAACGAAGGCCACGTTGCTGTTCGGCTCGGCGCCGAATTTAGTCGAGGCGGCCGAGAACAATTTGGATTGGGAATAGACCTGCGCATGGACCTCCATACCGATCACCAGTTCCCAATCTTGCTTTGCCCCCGCTATCGTGCGGACTTTGGGAGTGTCGTAGGTAAGATCGAGCATCGAAGGCGCCTTTCGCTAAAAGATGTGTCGGGTTTAGCGGCGGGCGCGTGGGGGGGCAAGAGGCAGGCGGGCATTGCACGGGGTCAAATTGGGCGCGTCTGGTATACTTGGCCGAAGATCGCGTGAAATACGACTGTATTCAGGGCCGGATCGGTTGTCCTGCACCGCACCTAAGGCGCGTTGCCGTTGTTTTGGGACCAATGTGGTTAAAATTCTGTCGCAGGTTTCAGCTTGGCGTGGCGATAGGGCCGTTATCAGTAAACACAATCTGTTTGCCATCCGCGATTTCGCCTTTGAACAGGCCTGCGATGATGCGCAGTGCATCGTCTTGGCCTGCGGCCGCAAAACGGTGTGCAGATGCTACGCGCAGATTGTTGACAAAACCTTGGGCCGCATGTGCCCAGATCATCGGGTGCAGTTCCGTCAGATGCTCTCGGACCAGCCAGTTTGCGCATTCTGCGATTTGTGCGCGGTTTGCGTCTGCGGCGTCATTTCCCGAAAACGCATTGCCCATTGTATTGGCGCAATAGGCCGCTAGCAGATTGATGGTATGCGGGTCGCGGCACCGCGTTGCGATATCCCGTAGCCCTTCGATGAAAAACGGCAGATCCACACGTGCGCAGGCCGTGTCATCATGGCTGATTGCGTCAAACATGACCCAAGTATATCCACCTGCGCCCCAAATGCTCTGAGTGCGTGCGGCCGTGCGGCGCGCTTCCAGTTCCAACCCTTCATAGGACCCATACCAGCGGGGCAGCATATGTGTGCCAAGCGCGCGCATGGGCGATGTGTTGACAGGATTGAGGTCAATCAAGGCTTCATATTTGTCCGCTACCGATTTTGTGGTGCTTTCATGGCCGCGCAACAAGGCACAGCTGGTCGCTGCAAGCAAAGCAGAGCTTTCCATCGTCCCGTTAAAATTCTGCATAATATCGCGGGCACGTGAGAAATGGGCGTGAAATGCTTCGCGGTTGCGGGGGGCGATTTCGACGTCCCACCCAATGCCGCGCCATGCCCAAGCAAGATCCATGTGCGCATGGGCGACAATACAGCCGATGATATAATCATCCGCATGTTCGGCCAAAACATATTCAAGCGCCTCAATCCCGCGGATCAGGGGGGCGTCATGTTCGGGGACGCGGTCCAACAGGGCGTGTTCTGCCGCCATGACAACATCGGCACGGGCGCCAAAAGTCATCAGCTCGGCCACTGACATGCCACCTGGGGTCATCAAGTTGTCACGGTCTGCTGCGGAAATTAGGACCGACAGTTTTGTCCAATCTTCCTGACGCACCAATTTGAGCGCGCTGTTTTGGTGTTCGTCGCGGATGCGTTCTTCTTGGGTTGGATCGGGGCAGGGAATGGTCAGCGTGGTTGAGGCTTCTTGCACGCATTCGCGGGACGTCTGATGCGCTGGGGGTGTTTGCGCAGCAGGTGCGGTTTGGCGCGCTGGCGCATGCGTTGATTTTGATGGGGGCTTTTTGGGGCTGCGCTTGCGCAAAGGCGACGGCGCGGTTGAGTGCTTGGGAGCATTCGTATGTCGAACAGAGTCAGACACACCCAGCGCGGCAGAAGACACGCCGTTTTGCGTGGCTGTTTTCATCGTGCGTCGGCTGATGTTGGGCAGTTTGCTAAAAAGGGCAGCAAGTTGCGACATATGTGTTTCCGATCTGAGTTGCTCTGCGTTGGTTCCCTTAAATTTACGGATCATTGGGGCACGATCGTGGCGCAGGCTGGGTCATGTCGGGGTTGTCTGCTGGCATTTTGATACCGAAAACCCGCAAATGAGGCTGTTTGTTGCTCAGTGTGGCTTGATCGGGGGACACACAGCCGAAGTGTTGCCTTTCTGAGGACAATGGATTGTTTTGTGTCTCTTCGCTATCTTGCCAGAGGCTAAGGATGGGGAACATAATGGCGGGCATGAAGATGATAACCAAAAATAGCGCAGCAAAGCGCAGTCTTGCTGTTGTTCAGGCTGGCGGGGTTTACGCTTTTCTTTTTTGTGCCGGCGCTGCGGGTGCTCAGGGGCAAGAGGCCAAGCAGCCAGTTGCGCAACAAAGCCCTGAGGTCGCCGTTGTAACGGTTCCCCCTGTGACAGCTGACCGAAAAGCAGCAGGAACAGCCCCCGACGCCGCAGAGCCTGCCGCACAGCCGAGCGCGCAGAATGACGCTGCCAGCGCCGCAGAGGTTAAACCCCAGCAGATTTCGGGCCCTGTTCTGGCACAAGAAGTTGCTGATATCCGCGCGCCCGCCCGCGATGCGCATGTCCCTCGGATGCGTTGGCAACATATGGACGGGCAT
>JBDVSG010000224.1:0-5120 GCA_039967155.1 Sulfitobacter sp.
TATGATGGTTTCCTCCTTCGTGACGGACAGGACGTGGTGGCGCATTCGGCGCAGCAGCGGTTCGCGGGCTGCTGGGATTTCATCGCAAACCTCATTCAGGATGTTGCGCAGCGTGACCCACTCTTTGCTTTCAGCCAGAGACACGTTGACGGTCAGGTTCTGGGCCAGTTTGCCTTGAAGCTGGGCTATGTCACGAAGGGTGCGACGAAGCCCCTCCATCGCGGCCAAGGCAAAGTGATCGTCTTCGTTTTGCTCGGCTTTGGTAATCAGCCGTTCAACCCGCTTTGCCAACGACTCGTATGTGACTGACACATCGAGTCTGTCTTGGTTGATGATCTCGGTGTCTGCTTCAATAGCAGCGATACGGTTTCCAGCCATGATCTCGCGGCGCATTTCTTCGGTGATTTTTTCATCCCGATACCGCTGCACTGTCGAATAATCGACACCAAGGCGACGGGCGATTTCAGTCATCGAACGTCGTTTAAGCACTATGTCCTTGATGATTTCATTCTTGTCTGGGCGCATGTCGATGATTGCTTTACGACCAGAATTTTTGTTTCCCCCTTGGGCCATAATCAGGTTTCTCCTTGAACTGCGGTTTCACCAGAGGCGGTACAGGTCATATCGTCGGCATACCAACGGACGCGGCCACGTAGTGCCGCCCATTCACAAGCAAGGACGTCCACCAGATGATCATAAATGCGATTTGCGAATTGTTCCCCGACGCCAGACCGGATCAGGTCGTTGCGCAACTCACCAAAGCTGGTACCGCCAAGGTGCAGTTTCATCATCTGAGCAAGGGCAGCGATTGACGCGTTACTAGGGCTGTTGGCTGGGTCGATTTTGAACAGGTCGTCCCAGACCAATATACCGTCGCGGCGCGTATAAATCTCGGTGGATGCGTCGATGCCGTAGACCACACGGCATGCCCATTCGAGACAGGCGCGGTTTTCAGGATTCAGCATTGGCCGCGCGCTCCATCAAGTCAAATTTCGTGCGGGCGTGCGCAGGCAATTCATCAGGCGAGTGGAAGGTTTTGATCGTATAACCCTCTTTCTCCGCCTGCATCCGGCGGTTCACGATGCCGTTGCCCGTTTGCATGTCAGCGCGCAAATACCGAACGCGTTCGTGCGTGTCGTCGAAGGTGAACGTCTTGGTCGGAGTGACTGTGGGGCGACTGGTGTTGCGGGTCGTCACGTCACCGTTGCCGCTGTCGATCACGGTCAGCATTGTGCCTGCCTTCTCGGCGACTTCTTTGGCCGCGCGATACTTGGCTGGATCACGAGCTTCTTCGCGGGTCAGACTGTGCGGTGGTCGCACGCCCTTAGGATACCAATTGCCATTGGCATCTTGTTCAAGGCCTGCCGCGTGCATTTTGCGCTCGTGGGCTTCGTCATTTACGATGTCCACAATGGTTTTCTTGTGTGGTTGCTGCGCCTCCAACTTGCGCTGCATGTCCTTCTTCTCGTCCAGCACCCGGCTGTTGAAAGAATGTAAGTCATCAAGGCGCTTAGCTTGATCCGTGACGGTGGTGGTGAGGGTTTGCACCTGCTGCATCAAGGCTTGCAGGGCGGCGGTTGTATCATCTGGCATGATCTACTCCTATGGGTCCAACTGAGCGCGATGTTATCGGGACACCGCGCTCAATCTGAATTGGACAGATAGGAGCGTTGCGCCGCTTTGCTCATGAGTTGAATTTATTCGGCAGCAAGGAGATTGCCGACCGAAGAAGCAGGTCTTTTAGGGTTGTTGCGTGGGAGATTAAGGTCTTTCCAACGGGCGCGGATGCGCTCCACGGCATCGGCATGGCGAGCGATGGTCGCTGGACTGGGATCGGGGACAGGCGGGGGAAAATCTGCGCCATCCATCATGTCTCGTATGCGCGCGGCCAGTACATCGCCGTCCCAATCAATGAGAGAGCAGAGGCCGTTTCGGTGTTTCGCCAATGTGCCGGAACGGTCCGTTAGAAAGCTCATGGCTGCGTCTTGGTCTGCTTGGGTTGTGAAAGATGATGATCCGTCCGACCTGATCGAGATGAACAGGTCGCGGTAGGCCTGCATGATGATCGCGGTTACGAGGGTCGCTTCGGGCCTCTGTGGCGCGTCTGTCGTGATCATGCCCAAGGGCAACCGGGATAGGTCGTGCCGGGCGGAACGTGACGCACATGGGCAGCGTAGACGATCTGTTCGGCGGCCAACTTCTGCCACTTCTCAGGTTCGCGAAACCAGACGACATAGACGACGCGCGGGGTCAAGTCGTCGCCCAGTTCGAACACGCCGCGCGTGGGCTGGTCGGCGTCCGCAAACGAACGCTCGGTCAGTGGGAGAGGTCGCCATTCCATCGTTCAAGCGTTCAGTTGCGCGATGATGCTGGCGATCTGATCGCGCGGGATGGTGATCTTGCCTTCCATCGCGTTGCGGGACGTTGGAAGTGTCGTGATGCGCACGCCGTCGTCCGTAGCGTCCAGGCGATAGCCGCGACCGTGGACGTTGTAGTCGGGACCGGGCTTGGGGCCGAAGACCGCCGTTTCACCAAGCCCTTTGGTTGCCGGGTATCTGTTCAACCCAAATTCGTCATTCGCGAAACCGTAGCCGGGCTTCCAGTCGCGGTGGCTCCAAGACTGGTCTGGGCCTTTGCCGCTCGTGGTAAACGATGACCGATCAACAGCAGGTGCGTCGCCGTCTTCGAAAGGCGCGAGGTCAGTGGCGAGGTTCGTCGCGTCAGTGATGGTCAGGGACGTATTGGTGTTCATGTGATTGACAGCGATGGTCGCGGTCGTGTCACTTAGGGATGCGCTGAGCTGCATAGGATCGTCTTTCTGTGAAGTTGCGCGCCCAAGGGCCAAGCCAGTCGAACCTGCCTTGGGCGCGCGTTTCGTCACAGTGGTTCGACAAATGATGCGTATCACCTTGAACCGGGGCGGATGTGGACAGAACGAGGTGGCGATTGGAAAAATCGGATGGCGCGGGAATAGCGTTTCGTGGTACCCGCATAGCGATATTTAGAAAGCAACTGAGCAAAGTTAGTAATGATCATTTATACTCGCGGCACTGCCAAAATTGAACATTCTGAAAGTAAGGAAATATTCGAAATCCATGATGGCGAATTGGAATGGGAAGTTGTTGGCGGCGACGAGCGAGGCATGGGGCAAGAAACCATTTACGAAGCCTATTTAGATCATGATGACCTGGATGACTTGCGTTGGTCGATTTCCGAGTATCCTGCGGGGCTTGAAAATTTCACCGATACAAGTGTTGGCGCACATCGCATAGTTTCCGATTTTGACTACGGCTTGGAACACGAGCCGGAATTTGATGACGAAGAGCCAGCTGGTTTGCGTGACAGGCTAAAAGCCAATCCCGAGTGGGCAGCAGCTTTGACCAGAGGGTCATTGGTCAAACTTCTAGTTGAGTGGTTCCACTATCTTTACGAAGATCCGGCCAATGAAACCCCATACAATAGTCGTGAAGGCGGCTACCTCTATGTAAAAGGGGGGCCATACAACGCCGAAGAAGAATTACGGGACAATTTTGAAGATGTTGTACCGGAAGACGCCCTAATGGCTGCGGTTGAAGAAATTCAAAGCGATGGCCTTTTTGATTGGGCACCTTCGCCACGACACCAAGCTAGTGTCGACTTCTACGAGGACGCGATTGCGGATGACTATCCGCCTGACGATGAGGCTTCATTCGAGCAGCTTGGCGAGATCGCCGCTACTGAACCTGCCACTGGGATCGGAAGTGCTGAGGAGAAAGCAGCGCGCGAGACTGTCCTTGATCAAATTGCCGCGCTGAAAGATGAGCTGCCAAAGCCCGCGTCACATGGTGGCATTGGCCACAACCATCCGCCCGAAGAGTTCGAACTGCACGGTGACGAACTAGAGGAAACTGCCGCAAGTATTGATGCGATTGAGCTGGAGCTGGCCTCGGATCAGCCAAACGTCGAAGTTGTGGCAAAGAAGGCGTCGTTTCTCAACAAAGCAGTAGGTTGGGTGGCCGGTAAAATTGACACCACTATCGAAGAATTCTGCAAATCATTTGGCAAGAACCTTGGCACAGCAGCAGCTTATGGATTTCCTGCTGCTGTTCTAACGTCTCCTTACTGGGGGAAAATGGCAGTGCTGCTTGGTTCCTTGAAGGATTGGTTGCTAATCGCATTGGGCATGTAACCCAATCAGCGCATTTACTCGATCTTCGCCGACTTTTCCGCTCACTTATTCGCCTATGTTGTAGAATAACGCCGTTCTACAACATCATTCATTGATTTATACTGCAAAATGAAACCTTTGGGCCTTACAAGCCGTTGATCTCATATCAATTGGTCAGCTTGCAAAAGCCCATTCACAGCTTGCGCGCAGCAATCAGGCGGAGATTTCTAGGGGAGATAGGCAGGACGGGCGCGATACAACTCATGCGGCAAGCGCAAACATGGTGTCGATGGTGGCCCCATGGTGCAGCAGTTTCTCGCTGGCAGATCAAGCATTTGAAACCATTTGCACCATGTGCACCATCAATTTGATGCTTACGCGCGAAGACCACTGAAACAAAGCTGCTGCAACATACAGAAAGTAACGCCATTCTAATGGTGGCGATGGTGCAAACGGTGTTACCGAATTGGAAACTCAGCAAGTTCTGCCTGCACCATGTGCACCATCATTCAGCGATGCTGCGCTCCACAAACCAATATGTCCCACGGCTGTCGGTGTGCATGGTAAGCGTTAAGGCGACCTTCCTGCCCGTCTCTGCCTCAAACACAAAGACCCGTCCGCGATACCGCTTCAAGAATGCCGCCATCGCCTTCCGCTCATCCTTGAACCCAAAGTCAAAGTCGATATTCAGGGCCTGAACGAGATCGACTACATCACCCGCTCGCACAGGCTTTGACCAATCAGCGCGCCGCACGGGTTCACCATATTGGTCACGATCTCCAGACGGATCAGCCTTGCCGCGATGCGCTTTGTCCATTGAAATAAACAAGTCACGCGCAACTTCTTCCTCCGGGTCTTCGGGCCGACGTTCCACTGGTGTCGAAAGAAATCCACCAACTCCAATGGCTTCGAACAGCCCCGACATTTTCGCAGACCACGCTTCATAAGATGCCTTCGACCCTGACCCTGTTGG
>JBDVSG010000225.1:0-55437 GCA_039967155.1 Sulfitobacter sp.
AAATCGTCCAGAAGCCGCGTCAGGCGGATGGTTTCGGAATGGATAATTGAGGCATATCGGGTCTTTTCTGCCGCGCTCAGGCCGCTCATATCACGCAATATTTCAGAAAACGACCTGATAGAGGTCATCGGCGTGCGCAACTCATGACTGATCTGACTGAGAAAGCTGTCTTTTTGCAAAGAAAGCTGGGTCAACTTGTCGTTTGCGCGCCCCAGTTCCCGCGCGGTCACGGTTAGCTCTTGTGATTTTGCCTCCAGCTGGCTGGAGTATTCCAGAATTTGCGCCGATTCATCAGCCACAGCCAACAAGTCTTGGACGGTGATGGCTTGCCCCCCAATGATTTGTCCGATCATCGCATTCGCTGTCGCCGCCCCTACAGAAGCGGCCAATTCACGCTCCAACGCCTGCACAAATTCCGGTGTTGGTGCGGGCCGCTTGTTCTCACGACCCTGCCGGAGGGCTTGATGGGTAAAAAAGGCCTGAGCATCAGCCGCGCCCAAAATGCGTTGGGCCATAATCATCAGATCCTCGGTGCCCCCGTCTGTTGCCGACCAGCCCTGCGCGGGGCCTCTTGAATGTTCGAACACATTTACAAATTGGGCGCCCTGCAGACGCTCCAACGGTGATGGGAAACTGAAGATTGAGACCGCAAAGAACATCAGCGTATTCAGGGACAGGCTCCACCAGATGGCATGCACTGTGGGGTCCAATCCTGTGATCCCGAACAATGCCTCTGGTCGCAGGGCCGTGATGCCCCATGGGCCATGATCAAACACCGCCGCAGACAGCACAGCATCCGGACCAAAACTGGGCAGCAACATAGTGAACGTCCACACCGCAAACCCAATGCTAAGCCCAGCCACCGCCCCCATCCGCGTGGCACCGCGCCAGAAAATCCCGCCCAACATCGCAGGCAGGAATTGCGCAACACCCCCAAATGAGATCAACCCGATCGCCGCAAGCGCGCCAGATCCGCCTGAGCTGCGGAAATAGAGGTATCCCAATGAAATAACAGTCAAAATAGACAATCTGCGCGCCCGAATGACCACGCCGCGCACATCGCCCGATTGCTGCGGCCCTGCTTTGCTCAGCTTTAACCACAGCGGCATCACAATGTGGTTGGACATCATCGTGCTCAGCGCCAGCGTTGCCACAATCACCATAGACGTCGCCGAGGAAAACCCCCCCAAAAACGCCAGCATGGCCAACCCGTTTTGTCCCTCTCTCAGCGGCACGGTCAGAACGTATAGATCGGGGTTGGCCCCTTGCGGCATCAGCTCCAGCCCGATGACCGCGATGGGCACAACAAAGAGGCTCATGGCCATAAGGTACAGCGGGAAGGCCCAACTTGCGATTTGCAGATGCCGCTCGTCTTCGTTTTCGACCACCATCACCTGAAACATGCGCGGCAGGCAGACAAATGCCGCCGCCGACAAAACGATCAGCGCGCTCCATCGACTGCCGCTGGTCTGCCAAGTCCCGATGGGCGACGCATCAATCCGTTCGATGATCTCGGGCACGCCGCCCGCGATGCCCCAGACAACAAATGCGCCAACGGCCAACAGGGCCAGCAGCTTCACCACCGCCTCCACCGCGACAGCAATCACCACGCCGTGGTGGCGTTCATTCACATTCAGGTTGCGCGTCCCGAAAAGAACCGTGAACAGCGCCAGCCCCATTGCCACCCAGAAGGCCGCGTTCTCATTGATCTGATCGGCTTGGGGGCTGATCGCATTCGGGCTTGAGAAAATTGACACCGACAGGGTGACCGATTGCAATTGCAACGCAATATAGGGCGTCACACCAATGACGGCCATGATCGTGACCATGACAGCCAGCAAATTGGATTTCCCGAACCGCGCCGAGATCAGATCCGCAACCGATGTAACACGCTGAGTGCGCCCGATCCGCACCAACCGCCGCAGCACCCACCACCAGCCGATCATCACCAAAGACGGCCCCAGATAGATCGTGATGTATTCCAATCCCGATCGCGCGGCATACCCGACCGCACCGTAGAACGTCCACGCCGTACAATAGATTGACAGAGAAAGCGTATAAACCAGCGAAGATCGCAGCAGCCATCCGCCCCTGCCCCGTGCCGCTGCCCGCTCGGCCAGAAAGGCCACCAGAAACAGCCCCGCTACATAGACAAGACAAACGCCAATCAATTGATTGAGCGACACCATTAGCGGCGCGTCACCGCGTCGGGTGACGCCTCTGGAGGCGCGCCAGTCGTGTCATCATGGCTTCTTATGCGCCGCCACAGGGCAAAGGCCGCCGCCGCCGCCAAAGCCCAGCTTACAAACAAATACCGGATCGCCGTCGAAAGTGACGTCTGCGCGTCGCCCTGCGCGTGGTTGGGCCACATCATCGGAACCACCAGCCACAGCAATGCACACAGAAGGGGCAACATCCGCACAGCATCCATCATGCGCCGCCGCCGATAGCTGTTGCGTTCCAAAAAGAGACGCACCTCAGCCATTAGTTTACGCGATCTGCAGTCAATTCACGCACGGTCGACAGCAGTTCCTCGTTGGAGAAGGGCTTTGTCATAAAGCGGCTCACCCCAGCCTGCATCGCCATCTCGCGATCCCGCGATTGCCCACGCGCCGTGAGCATCAAAACAGGCAAGCCCGTGAGGCTAATGTCATTTCGCAGCTCTGCCAAAATTTCGAAACCGGTTTTTCCAGGCAACATCACATCCAGCATGACCAAATCGGGCTGGGCCACGCGAATGACCTCGGCCGCGTTGCCGCCATTGGCCAGCGTTTCCACCCGCCATCCTTCCCGCCCCAATAAAAAGCGTATCGCTTCCGCGATGTTGGTCTCATCCTCCACCAACACAACATGTTTTCCCATGCAATCCTCCTCCCCAGAAGTGCGCATTTCCGCCCTTGACCGTCATCAATGGCGATAGTCATGTAATATCCGATAAAGATGCTTCCATCTACCCCAAGTGTCAAAGACCCTTATCTGTTTGTGTGACAAAGACGTGATCCTCCCCCTGAGAATTACCCCGTCATGATCGAAGGTTCACGCCGCGCGCAGCAATTTTGACGGGGGCAGATACGGCAGGTTGCCCCCACGGCGCGCGGCGGCCGCGCAACCTCTCCTGCGGGGGCTGGCAGCAGCAGCATGACTGCGCGTGCGGGTGCAGGCGCATTATAAGAATGTGCGGCGGCGGCCTCAACTGCGGCAAAAGCATCAAACTGGGCTTGCGCCCGCCCCAACTGGCCCAACCTTTCGTGCAGCACCAAATCTGGCGCACCAAAGGCAGAAAACAAAGGCCAAAGCGGGCAACAGTGATCAAATCGCGGCACCGAAAACCCGTCAACGGATTTGCGAAAAATCACCGTGCCGGACCTGTCACACACCACCAAACCTGCCCCCAATTCGGGCAAAGCCGCCATCCGCCGTAAAATCACCACCACTGGCACGCCAAACACCCCAGCCAGCCTGACGGGATCTTGTTCGCCTTTTGCGACTGCGGCTTCTAGTTTGATGATCGGCACCAAACGCGCGTCTTCGCTGATTTGCTCTAACACGCTGCGCAAGATGAACCGTGCGGCATCAGACAAATCCGCGTCTTTTTGCCCGAGCAGCTGCGCGATCGCTTTTGGTGAATCGGCTTTTTCCAGTTTTGGAAACCGAAATGCATGGGCTTCCAGATAGGCTTCTACCTCTTCCTGAGGCGAGTTTGCAGCCGCTGTGGGGCTGGATTGCCCCTCCAGATATCCGACCAAGGCCTGCGCACTTTGGGCCAATCGCCCACTGTCCGCATCCAAATTTGCGTGAAACCTGTCCTGCCATTCCTGCTCTAGCGCGCCTTCACCTGCCAAAATCTCAGCAGTAGACCGCACGGCGGCTGCCGTTGTCAGTAATTCATGCATAGAATCCGCAAGATGGGGGTCATGCGCCATCCTGTCGCTTAGGGTCTCGACCGTGCGCTCCAACCGCGCCACGCGGCGCTGGCTTGCGGCCAATGCCTCGGCCCAGCCTGGAAAACGGCCTGCGAATGCCTCGGCGGGGCCGGTGTCTTGGGGGGATAGGTCTGCGGCCAATGCGGCCTCTCCCAAAACTCCCAAAAGAGCGGCTTCTGCCCCTTCGGTTAGGGCCTGTGGTTCGACCTCTAGCCGTGCGGCAATGTCCAGCAACAGCTTCCCGCCGATTCTGCGGCGGTTATGTTCGATCAGGTTCAGGTAGCTTGCCGAAATGCCGATATCACTAGCCAGTTCGGCCTGCTTCACACCCTGCATCACTCGGCGCTCGCGAATCCGGCTTCCAGTCAATCCCTCAACACTCATCTACGCACCCTTTTGAGTTTACATTCGATATGTCAATTATTCTGCGCTGCAACATCAAATTATTTACAAAATTAACCATACCCATGTAGATTTATTTACAAACATAACGATCCAATCAACCCCCCAGTTGCGAATAATGCACATGCCCCCTGATACTGTGGTCACACGGCATCCGTGTCAGTCACCCACGATCCAACATAAGGAACGGGGTCGCTGTTTCAAAACTTTCGGGAGGACATCCATGTCAAACTTTAATCCGACACGTCGCGGTCTGATCCAAGCCGGCGCAGTTGCCGGTGCAGGTCTTGCGCTGCCAACATATCTGCGCGCGGACGGCCACAGCGGCTTTACCAACGCACCCACTGGCGACACAGTCACACTGGGTTTCAACGTGCCACAATCGGGCCCCTATGCGGACGAAGGCGCAGACGAGCTGCGCGCATTCGAGCTGGCGGTAGAGCACCTGAACGGCGAAGGTGACGGCGGTATGCTACAGACCTTCAGCTCAAAAGTGCTGGACGGTACCGGCATCTTGGGCAAAAAAGTGAACTTTGTAACGGGCGACACGCAGACAAAATCTGACGCGGCGCGTGCTTCTGCAAAATCCATGATTGAAAAAGACGGCGCTGTGATGATCTCGGGAGGATCTTCATCCGGTGTGGCCGTTGCTGTTCAGGCCCTATGCCAAGAGGCAGGCGTTATTTTCATGGCCGGTCTGACGCATTCCAACGACACAACGGGTAAAGATAAGAAGGCCAACGGCTTCCGTCATTTCTTTAACTCTTACATGTCTGGTGCGGCGCTGGCGCCCATCCTTGCCAATGAATACGGCAAAGACCGCAAGGCCTATCACCTGACAGCGGATTACAACTGGGGTTACACCACAGAAGAGGCCGTGCGTTCCTCGACCGAGGCCTTGGGCTGGGAAACTGTGAATGCTGTGAAAACACCGCTCACTTCCACGGACTTCTCCGCCTATATCGCGCCTGTGATCCAATCGGGTGCGGACGTGCTGGTGCTGAACCACTATGGCGGCAACATGATCAACTCCCTGACCAACGCTGTTCAGTTTGGCCTGCGTGATCAGACAGTTAACGGCAAGACGTTCGAAATCGTTGTGCCGCTCTACTCAGAACTGATGGCCCGCGGTGCTGGCCAGAACATCAAAGGCATCATCGGGTCGCAAAACTGGGACTGGTCGCTGGAAAACAAGCTGGGTGCACGCTACGCAGGCACGAACGCCTTTGTTAAATCCTTCGGCACAAAATACGGCTTCCCACCCTCACAGGCGGCGCACACATGCTACGTTCAGACGTTGCTCTATGCAGATGCGGTGACGCGTGGCAAATCCTTCAACCCATGTTCCGTTGGCGAAGCCATGGAAGGGTTTGAGTTCGACGGTCTGGGCAACGGCCCAACACTGTACCGCGCAGAAGACCATCAGTGCTTCAAAGACGTTTTGGTTGTGAAGGGTAAAGAGAACCCAGAAAACCAGTACGATTTGGTTGAGATCGTGGAAGTGACGCCAGCTGAGCAAGTCATGTATGCGGTTGACCACCCGCAGATGGCGGGCGGCACATTGGGTACGTGTAACCCAGGCGCATAACGCTTCTTGCTTGTGCAGGGCGGGCCATCCCGCCTGCCCTGCATTCGCATCACCACAATAAAACACACACAAATTTGCAAACGCCCCCACATGAAGGGTCGGGCGGGCAGAACCTGTGACAGATGGGACGGACCATGGACGCAATTCTCCTTCAAATTCTCAACGGCCTCGACAAGGGATCAGCCTATGCGCTGATCGCCCTTGGTTTGACGTTAATCTTCGGCACGCTTGGTGTGGTCAACTTTGCCCACGGTGCCTTGTTCATGATCGGTGCTTTCTGCGCTGTGACTTTCTCCAAACTGCTGACCCTTAGCCATAAGGCAACCGAACCGACAGGCACGGATTTTCTTGGCAACCCAAAATACGATGACATTCTATATGTGAACGAGTTTTTTGGCGAAACAACAGGGGCTTGGATGGTTGATTGGGCTGTGCCACTGGCCATCCTCTTTGCCATTCCAGTGATGATTGCCATTGGTTTCATCATGGAGCGCGGGCTGATCAAACATTTCTACAGCCGCCCCCATGCAGATCAGATCCTTGTGACCTTTGGTCTGGCCATCGTGCTGGGTGAGCTGATCAAGTACTTCTACGGGGCGAACCCCTACCCGACCCCCGCACCTGCGGCCTTTGCTGGTTCGTTCGATTTCGGTGCCATGCTGGGGTTTGATCCAAACACCATCATCTACCCCTACTGGCGCTTGATATACTTCTGCTTTGCAGCCGTTGTGATAGGTGCGATTTTTACATTTTTGCAATTTACAACATTTGGCATGGTTGTACGGGCTGGTATGGCCGACCGCGAAACGGTTGGCTTGCTAGGCATCAACATCGACAAACGCTTTACCATCATGTTCGGGATCGCCGCTGCGGTGACGGGTTTGGCAGGGGTTATGTACGCGCCGATCAACTCTCCCAACTATAACATGGGCATGGATTTTCTGGTCCTTAGCTTTGTTGTTGTTGTTGTTGGCGGCATGGGTTCCTTGCCGGGTGCTGTGCTGGCGGGCTTCTTGCTGGGTGTCGTTGAGAGCTTTGCCTCTATGGCCGCCGTACTGGAGATCATCCCCGGCATTAACCAAATCATCATTTACCTTGTTGCGATCATCATTTTGCTGACGCGCCCCCGTGGCCTTCTGGGCCGTGCTGGCGTGATGGAGGACTAACCAATGCTTGGACTCACAAAACGCGATGCAGTTTTGCTGTTTATCGTAGCCACCCTGTGCATCTTTGCACCATTCATCCTCAACCCTTTCCCCGAAGGCTCTGCCATGGCACAGTTTAATGCGGGCTACCCAGATTTGATGCAACGCCTTGTTATCTTTGGAATCTTTGCAATCGGATTTAACATCCTATTTGGCCTGACAGGGTACCTCAGCTTTGGGCATGCAGCCTTTTTGGGTGTGGGGTCCTATGCCGCGATCTGGATGATGAAACTGCTGACAATGAACATCATCCCTGCGATCATCATCTCGGTGCTTGTTGCGGGCCTGTTCTCTCTGTTCGTGGGCTGGATTTCATTGCGCCGCTCAGGCATCTACTTCTCAATCCTGACATTGGCCTTTGCGCAGATGTCTTATGCTTTGGCCTATTCCGTTCTGACCCCCATCACGGGGGGCGAAACCGGCCTTCAGCCCAATGTGAATGATCCGCGTATCCTCGATGGGGCCACCGCTGCGGGAGATACCCCAACAGCCAACCTGTTTGGCCAATCCATGAAGGGCAGCCAAGAGATCATCATGGGCGATTGGGTGTTCACACTGAACACTGGATACTATGTGGCAGCCGCCCTGATGTTGGCGTCTTTCTACATCTCTATCCGCATCTTCCGGTCCCCTTTTGGCATGATGTTGCGGGCGGTTAAGTCCAACCAACAGCGCATGAATTATACGGGCCTGAACTCCAAACCCTATACGCTGGCGGCATTCGTCATCTCTGGCATGTATGCGGGTCTGGCTGGCGGTTTGCTGGTTGCGATGGACACCCAAGTGGGCGCCGAGCGCATGTTCTGGACGGCATCGGGCGAGGTAGTTGTGATGACCATTCTGGGCGGAGCAGGCACGTTGATCGGCCCTGTTCTGGGCGCTGGCATCATCAAATACATGGAAAACATCGTCTCCAAGATCAACAAAACCGTTCTGGAGCAGTGGTTTTCCTTCATGCCAGACGGGATCGAGGACGTCCTGATCGCCATCGTCTACCCCTTTGTGGGCAAAGGATGGCACCTGACACTGGGTCTGGTTTTCATGCTGGTTGTGATTTTCCTGCCAGGTGGTCTGGTGGAAGGAGGCCAACGCGTTGGCAAGCTGTTCCGCCGCAAATCCACCGACACAAAAGCCGCTGACGGCTCAACATCCCCTGCTGAATAAGGAGCGCACGACATGGGTATTCTCGAAGTCAAAAACGTAAACAAGCGCTTCGGCGGGTTGCAGGCCTTGGGGGATGTAAACCTCGATGTGGCAGAAAACACCGTCCACGCCATTATCGGCCCAAACGGGGCCGGTAAATCCACCCTGCTGAACTGTTTGGTGGGCAAACTGATCCCTGATACCGGTTCGGTCATGTTTGACGGGCAATCCGTTCTGGGGCGCAAGCCGTTTGAAATCAATCAGATGGGCATCTCTCGGGTTTTTCAAACGCCAGAGATCTTCGGTGATCTGAATGTCATGGAAAACATGTTGATCCCCTGCTTTGCCAAACGGGACGGCGGCTTCAGCATGCAGGCCATCGGCAGCGTAGAGAGCGAAAAAGACGTCGTCGAGAAAGCGAAAAAGATGCTCGACGATATGAACCTCTATGACAAACGCGAGATGCAGGCATCGTCGATGTCGCGCGGGGACAAACGCCGCCTAGAGATCGCCATGTGCCTGTCCCAAGAACCCCGCCTGCTGTTGCTGGATGAACCGACTGCTGGCATGGCGCGCGCGGACACCAACAACACCATCGACCTGCTCAAACAGATCAAAGAAGAACGCGACATCACCATCGCCATTATCGAGCACGACATGCATGTTGTTTTCTCTCTGGCCGAACGGATCACCGTTTTGGCGCAGGGCACACCGCTGGTCGAGGATACGCCTGACAATATCAAAGGCCATCCAAAGGTAAAAGAAGCCTATCTGGGCGAGACACAGACCGTTTAAAACGGGCTTCCCCTCCCTCTTTTGAAGGACATAGATATGACAACCGAGACATTGAACAAAAACGCCAACCACGCTGCCACTGCTCCGGCTTACCTATCGGTCTGGGATATTCACGCCTCTTATGGCGAAAGCTATATCGTGCAGGGCGTCAGCTTTAACGTGCATGAGGGCGAGATCCTTGCGCTGTTGGGCCGAAATGGTGCTGGCAAAACATCAACCTTGCGTACAATTGCGCAGATCGGTGATCCGCAACTGACCCACGGCGAGGTCTGGCTGGACCACCAACCGTTGCACAAAATGAAAAGCTATGAGGCGTCCGCCGCGGGCCTTGCCCTTGTGCCCGAGGACCGCCGCATCATCCCAGGCCTGACGGTTGAGGAAAACCTGAAGCTGGCGCAGATCGCCCCGCCTATCGGCTGGTCGCTGGAACGTGTGTATGAGCTGTTCCCCCGTCTGGGCGAGCGTAAAAAGCAGGAAGGCACCACCCTATCAGGGGGCGAACAGCAGATGCTCGCCATTGCCCGCGCCCTATGCCGCGACATCAAAGTACTGCTGCTGGATGAACCCTATGAAGGGCTAGCCCCTGTTATTGTGGATGAAATTGAAAAGACGCTCAAAATCATCAAAGCACAGGGCATCACCACCATTCTGGTCGAACAAAATGCTGTACGCGCGCTGAAGCTGGCGGATCGTGCCGTGATTTTGGACACGGGCGGCGTGGTCTTTGATGGCAGTGCCCAAGAGGTGTTGGAAAACGAATCGCTGCGGGCCGAATACCTCGCTATTTAGACGCGTCGATAAAAATGGTCCCTGAATCACCCCGCATTCTGCGGGGTTTTTCATTTTATCCCCCTCAGTCCCGCCTATTAACCCTCTTTGTCGCGATGTCGGAAACAATGGTTAATTTTATTAGGAGCCTCAGCTGATTATGGCCTAAATGTGGCATTGAATTCACTCCAAGGACATAATCATGCCAATATCATTTAACGAAGAGTTTAACGCATTTGAGGGTACCGTCCTCTTTGATGAAATCCTTGACGGGTTTGATTTTTCCGTCTTCGGCGGCATTATTTCAATCGAAGGCGCTGTCATCAGCCCCATTCTGGCCAACTCCCATCAAGGGATCGAAATTTGGAATGCCGCTGGCGGCGTCATTTCCAGCGGCGGCAGTCTCTTTGCTATTGAGTTGCTCGGTAACGGGGGGCGCAACATCTTTAACGATGGCACCATCAGCGGCTCTGTGCGGTTTGGAAATGGCTGGGACAGTTTCTTTAACAGTGGGCTGGTGACTGGTCAGATCAAAACCGGCAACGGCAATGATCTGGTCACCAATCAAATGATCCCCGGGATCGACGGTGGACCCTTCACTGCAGGCACCATCATGGGCACGATTGACACGGGCGCTGGCGATGACACCGTATTGAACAGCGGCATTGTCAACGATGTGAAGTTGGGATCAGGCAATGATACCTACACCGTCGGCGGCTTCATCTCAGAAGTATTCGGCGATGAAATCATGTCAGCAGAGTCAGGCGACGTGCGCGGCCAAGCGGGCAACGACACCATCAGCGGCGGCGAGGCTGACGAAAACTTCTTTGGCGGTTCTGGCGATGATCTACTGGTCGGCAACGGTGGCCGCGACAACCTGCAAGGTGGCTCTGGCAATGACGAAGTCTTCGGCGGCGCAGGCAACGACAAAATCACCGGCGGCAATGGCATGGATACTCTTTTTGGCGGTGAAAACAACGATGCCATCAACGGTGGCGGCGACGATGACATCATTAGTGGCGGCGAAGGCAATGACAAGCTGACTGGCGCAAACGGCAATGATTTGATGTTTGGCGATGCTGGCAATGACCACATCGTAGGGTCCAGCGGGTCCGATACCCTAGAGGGCGGCGCAGGTCGCGATACGTTGATTGGCGGCGCTGATGACGACGTGTTTGTTTTCCGCGGCAACACCGAAGCAGATACAATCAACGATTTCAGGACTGGCGACCGGATCGATCTGTATTTCTCGGGTGAAGGGTTCATCACCTATGATGACGTGATCGCCAACACCCAATTCGCCAGCGGAGATGCGGTCATTCACCTTAGCGATTTGTTTGACACTTACGGCTTTGGCGACAGCAGCGATCATGGCTCTATCCTGACCCTGCGCAATGTAGACGCGGCGGACTTAACTGCAGATGCATTTGGCCTATATAACGACTTTCTTCTTGTCGGCTGAGTAGAAACATCGGCGCCCAGCTGTTTCACAGCTGGGCGCATTCCTCCATAGGCCGGCTGCGGGTCAACAGCGCCTTTTGCGCATTACCCGACCGACGCGGGACCACTTTGCCCCTACCACAGCATTCTTGAAAATGCCGCTGCGTTTGTGACCGTTTCGTGCGCCACTGACCAATGGTAAACTCACATCTTTCCTTGACCCAATCCATACCATATAAGCGCTTTCAAAGGGCTGGATGTTATCGCTCCCTTCGCAACGGTCGAGGAACCTTATGACAAAGAACACACATGACGCCGATGTCGCATTCATTCGCGCGCTGGCAGAACTGCTGAACGAAAACGATCTGACTGAGCTTCAGGTAAAGCGCGACTACGCAGAGGACGACAGCCTGAACGTGCGCGTCTCTCGCAAACCTCCACAGCAGGTCATGGCCGCCCCACAACAACTGGCAGCTGCTGCAATGCCGATGGCCGCAGCCCCCAGCGCACCGGCCGCCGCCGCGCCTGAGGCCAGCAGTGCAGCCGCCGATCCAGCCAACGATCCTGGCGCGATCAGCTCGCCTATGGTTGGAACTGTCTACACCTCTCCTGAACCCGGTGCGCCGGCATTCGTCAGCGTTGGTTCACAAGTCGCTGAAGGTGACACGCTTTTGATCGTGGAAGCGATGAAAACCATGAACCACATCCCTGCCCCTCGCTCTGGCACCGTTAAACGGATCTTGGTCGAAGATGGCGCAGCGGTCGAATTTGGCGCGCCCCTTGTGATCCTCGAATAAGGAACACATCCCATGTTCAACAAAATCCTTATCGCCAACCGCGGTGAAATTGCTCTGCGCGTGATCCGTGCTGCGCGCGAAATGGGCATTGCCTCGGTTGCTGTGCATTCCACTGCAGACAGCGATGCTATGCATGTGCGTATGGCTGATGAAAGCGTCTGCATTGGGCCACCGTCTTCGCAGCAGTCCTATCTATCGATCCCCGCGATCATCGCCGCGTGCGAAATCACCGGAGCCGAAGCGATCCACCCCGGCTATGGTTTTCTGTCTGAAAACGCGGGTTTTGTGCAGGTCATTGAAGACCACGGCCTGAAATTTATCGGCCCTACAGCGGAACATATCCGCATCATGGGCGATAAGATCACCGCCAAGGACACGATGAAGGCGCTCGGCGTGCCTTGTGTGCCGGGCTCTGACGGTGGTGTGCCCACGTTAGAGGACGCCAAACGCATCGGCGAAGAAGTCGGATATCCTGTCATTATCAAAGCGACAGCAGGCGGCGGCGGTAAAGGCATGAAAGTGGCCCAGACGGCCCAGGACATGGAACAGGCCTATCAAACGGCGCGCGCCGAAGGGAAATCCAACTTTGGCAATGATGAGGTCTACATCGAGAAGTACCTCACGACGCCACGCCACATCGAAATTCAGGTGTTTGGCGATGGCAAAGGCAACGCGGTCCATTTGGGCGAGCGTGATTGCTCCTTGCAGCGCCGCCACCAAAAGGTGTTTGAGGAAGCCCCCGGCCCCACCATCACCCCCGAGGAACGTGCGCGCATTGGGAAAACCTGTGCCGATGCTGTGGCCAACATCAACTACATCGGTGCGGGCACAATCGAGTTTCTCTATGAGAACGGCGAATTCTACTTCATCGAGATGAACACACGTCTGCAGGTGGAACACCCTGTCACCGAAGCGATCTTTGGCGTCGATCTGGTACGTGAGCAAATTCGCGTTGCAGAAGGCCTGCCGATGTCTTTCACGCAAGACGATCTGCAGATCAACGGCCACGCCATCGAAGTGCGGATCAACGCGGAAAAATTGCCCAACTTTGCCCCCTGCCCGGGTCAAATCACGCAATATCACGCGCCGGGTGGATTGGGCGTTCGGATGGATAGTGCTCTTTATGACGGGTATAAAATTCCGCCCTATTACGACAGCCTGATTGGCAAGCTCATCGTGCACGGCCGCGACCGGCCTGAGGCATTGGCGCGTCTGAACCGTGCTTTGGGTGAATTGATCGTGGACGGTGTGGACACAACTGTGCCCCTCTTCCATGCGCTGCTGCAAGAGGGTGACATCCACTCTGGTGGCTATAACATCCACTGGCTGGAACACTGGCTGGAAACCACCTTTGGGGAAGAAACCTGACCCAACGATGAGCACGCTGACACCAGAGCTGTTACTGCACGGTTATAGTGTCGGCATTTTCCCGATGAGCGAGGGCCGCGACGATCCGGAAATATTCTGGGTCGACCCGCGCAGGCGAGGTGTGTTTCCGCTGGACGGTTTTCACATCTCGCGCTCGTTGCGGCGCGCCATGCAGCGCAACACGTGGACCGTGACCACCGACCGAGATTTTTCAGGGGTATTGGACGGGTGTGCTGACCGCGAAGACACGTGGATCAACGCCGAAATCCGTGCCCACTATACAGCGCTTCACACCCGCAAGCAGGCCCACTCCTTAGAGATTTGGGAAGGTGATGCGTTGGTGGGCGGTGTGTACGGCGTGGTTTTGGGGGCTGCGTTTTTCGGGGAGAGCATGTTCTCACGCAGGACCAACGCCTCAAAAATCGCATTGGCCTGCCTGATCGACAGATTGGTGCAAGGGGGCTTTACGCTGTTTGACACGCAATTCATCACGGACCATCTGGCCAGCCTTGGGGCGATTGAAATCAGCCGTGCGCAATATCATTCACAATTAGCAGATGCAAAAAACCGCAATGCATCCTTTGATGCCGCGCCGCGCGCGACCCCTCAGGATGTGCTGCACCGCATGACCCAGATGTCATAGCGTTGGTGTTCCATCGGGTTTAACGCAGGTGCGGAGGCAATCATCCACCCCGTAAACACAGTGCCAGCATGGCCTGTTTCAGAAATTTCCAATGCCGCATAGGCATCGCCTGACGGGTTGCCTTTTGGATAACGACATTCTGCCAAAACGATTTTCAAACGCCCGATCGTACCGATCTGGCCCGTACCGATCGACAAATCGACGGTGGCGCCTGATGTTTTATCCAACGCCCGCAAAACAGCGCCACTGCCATTGCTGGTCTGCTCTGCCGAGGCAGCGCATGCTGTCAAAGACAAAGTAACTGCCGCGCCGCGCAGGGCGTTCGCCATCACAGAGTTTGTCACTCTGGGCTCCACGCCTCATAGTCGCCGCGGTCTGCGGGCTTTTCTTTGCGGATGGAGCCGCTGGGCGCATAGGCCAACATGGTGCCCGTCAGGTTTTCCTGATGCGGTTTTTCCCATGATTGATGTACAAGCGGCGCATCCGTGGGCGGTTCATCATAGGTCCGATGGATCCAACCATGCCAATCAGGATTGATCCGGCTTGCTTCGATTTCGCCGTTGAAAATCACCCAACGTTTGCTGTCATCTGCATTGCGGTAATAGATGTTACCCTGCGGGTCCTCACCTACTTTTTCACCTTTGCGCCACGTGAATAGCTGGGTGTTGAGCGTCTGCCCGTTCCACCACGTAAATGCCTTTAGCAAGCTGTTGATGAGTCCCATGGAAGCGTTCCTTGTTCAGTTATCCCTGATATGCCGTATTCGCGCGCTTAGGTCCAGTGAACAGAACTGCAAATTGGGGGTATCTTGCCTAGTCAGTGCAACGAAACGGCACACCAGCAAACCAGTGTGGATCCGACTTTACTGCATTGGTCCTTTTCAAGTGCTGAACCGGATGATGCAAACTGGCCAATAGCTGCGGTGCGCGACCGCCTACATCACGGCAGTCACTTCGATCTCAATCCGGTATTTGGGATCAATCAGGCCGCATTCGATCATCGTGGCTGCTGGCGGATGATCGCCAAACGTCTCCGCAAGAATGGCATGGCAGGGTTCAAATTCCAAACGATCAGGCAGCATATAGGTCACGCGCACAATCTTTTCCATGCTACTGTCGGCCTTCTCAAGGGCGTCCTTGATGATCCGCAACGCATCATGGCACTGGCTAGCAACATCATCCCCCTGTCCAACTGTCCCCGCAACATGCACAAAGCCCCCAGCTACAACAGCGCGGCAATAGCCGATTTTTTTCTCAAACTCGCCGCCAGATGAAATACGTTTCATATCATTCCCTTAAATCAAAAAAGGCAGACCATTTCTGGCCTGCCTTTTGTTTTTAGTACTGCAACAGGATTAGCCTGCTGTCGCTGGTTCTTTTTCCGCATCTGCATGGATCATCAACGGGTTGGCGTCAGATGTGACGGCCTCTTCGTTGACGACGACCTCTTTCACGCTGTCCATCCCTGGCAGGTCAAACATCGTATCCAGCAGAATCTCTTCGAGAATAGAGCGCAGGCCACGCGCGCCGGTTTTACGTTCAATCGCGCGTTTGGCGATCGCGCTCAGCGCATCCTCGGTAAAGGTCAGCTCAGTGTCTTCCAGCTCAAACAAGCGCTGGTACTGTTTCACCAATGCGTTTTTCGGCTGCGTCAAGATCGTGACAAGCGCGTCCTCGTCCAGATCTTCCAGCGTAGCCAAAACAGGCAAACGGCCCACAAATTCTGGGATCAGGCCAAACTTCAGCAGATCTTCGGGTTCCAGATCGGTGAAGATCTCGCCGATGCCGCGGGCATCTTGGTCACGCACATCCGCGCCAAAACCCATAGCAGAGCCTTTACCGCGCGCCGCGATGATTTTGTCCAGACCCGCAAAGGCCCCGCCGCAGATAAACAGGATGTTCGTGGTATCCACCTGCAAGAATTCTTGCTGCGGATGTTTGCGCCCGCCCTGCGGCGGCACAGAGGCAACCGTGCCTTCCATCAGCTTTAGCAACGCCTGCTGCACGCCTTCGCCCGATACGTCACGGGTGATCGACGGGTTCTCAGATTTGCGCGTAATTTTATCTACTTCGTCGATATAGACGATGCCCCGCTGCGCACGCTCTACGTTATATTCTGATGCTTGCAGCAGCTTGAGGATGATGTTTTCAACGTCTTCCCCGACATAACCCGCTTCCGTCAGGGTTGTGGCATCCGCCATCGTAAAGGGCACATCCAAAATCCGCGCCAACGTCTGGGCCAGCAACGTCTTACCGCAACCTGTGGGGCCCATCAGCAAGATGTTAGATTTCGCCAGCTCAATGTCACCGCCCTTTTGGGCATGGTTCAGGCGTTTGTAATGGTTGTGAACCGCCACTGACAGCACACGTTTTGCAGTTGCCTGACCGATCACATAATCGTCCAGCACCTCGCAAATATCCTTTGGCGTTGGCACACCATCCGTGGCTTTCAGGCCAGAAGCCTTTGTTTCTTCACGGATAATATCCATGCACAACTCGACACATTCATCGCAGATGAACACGGTAGGTCCAGCAATCAGCTTACGCACTTCATGCTGGCTTTTTCCACAAAAGCTGCAGTAGAGGGTGTTTTTGCTGTCGCCGGTCGTTGAATTGGCCATGTGAGCCCTTTCAGGTCTAATGCTGGAGTGTACGCACCGAATAGTTCGGCCGTACGAAGTTGGGTTGGTACCAAGTCTAAGTCACCCCCCCCGTTTCTTCAATCCGATAAACGAGGGGAATTACATTCCGGCTTACTTGCCCTTTGGTGCGTCTTCTTCGTCTTGCTTGCCACGGCTTTCAACGATTTCGTCAATGTGGCCCCATTCTTTTGCTTCTTCCGGCGTCATCCATGTGTCGCGGTCCATCGCTTTTTGAACGGTTTCATAGTCCTGACCGGAATGTTTCACATACAGCTGGTACATCCGTTCACGGGTTTTTTCGATATGACGGGCAGAGATCAGGATGTCAGATGCCATCCCCTGCGAGCCACCAGAAGGCTGGTGCACCATCACTTCTGAGTTAGGCAGCGCAAAACGCATGCCTTTTTCACCGCCAACCGCAATCACGGACCCCATGGAGGCCGCCATGCCGCAAATCAGCGTGGAAACTTTGGGGCGGATGTATTGCATTGTGTCATAGATCGACAGACCTGCGGAAACCTCTCCCCCAGGAGAGTTGATGTACATGCTGATTTCCTTGGACGGGTTTTCCGCCTCAAGATGCAGCAACTGCGCGACGATCAGGTGGCTCATGCCACTGTGAATCGGGCCGTTGATGAAAACGATACGTTCTTTCAGCAAGCGAGAGAAAATATCATATGCGCGTTCGCCGCGACTTGTCTGTTCCACAACCATAGGAACAAGGTTCATGTATGTCGCGACGGGATCTTGCATATAATTCTGCCTTCAATGGGAGTTGATCGGGACCATACCCGAACATGTGTTTACACAAGATTAGTCGTGCGCGTAGGGAGCTTCAAGGGGGCGCGCGGCAGTTCACCGCATCAGAGGCGCTTCGCCAAGCGGCCCGCCCTATTTCCCACCTCAAAACGCTCAGGTTTCACAGGCCGTTCTTGACCAAATCATAGATCGGTTTAGGCTGATTTCTTATTCCCCTCCTGTGAAAGCCATTATGCCAATCCATATTCGCCTAGCTGATCCGCAATCCGCCCCGATCCGCCAATTAATCCAGACCCATATCGCATATGGCGAGGCCGCCTACCCTTCAGAGAGCAACCACCACCTGACGCCAGAAGATATCGCCCAATCCGACGTAATGCTTTTCGCCGCTTGGGAGGATGAAACCTGTTTGGGCATGCTCGGTCTGTCACGTTTTGGCGGTAGCGATGGCGAGGTAAAATCAATGCATGTGATTGAGGCTGCCCGCGGGCGCGGTGTGGCGGCTGAATTATTGGACTTCGTCGTTGAAAACGCGCAGCGCGAGGGGCTTGATCAGCTTTTCCTTGAAACCGGCAGCCGTGAGGCCTCGGCCGCGGCGCGCAGGCTTTATGAACGGTTCGGTTTTGAATATTGTGCGCCCTTTGGGAACTACAAAGTTGATCCTGAAAGCGTCTTTATGAAGCTCACCGTCCCTCAGACCTAAGGTGCGGGGCATATTAGGGAAAATCTGCGCGCCTGTATTGCCTGCATTTTTCGCCAGCCTATTGGGGCGCTGTTGGGAGTAATGTTTTTATGTCCGCCCGTTTAACCCACTGTCACACAGCTGTCATGGAATCGCGCCTATATGGCCCCGAGATTAAAGCCAGAAGGACCTAATCCATGACCCGCCAAGATATTCTCAAAGATCCACAAATCGGCAATAAGGCCGAAGCTTATGAAGCCTTCGATGACATCCCGACCAACCCGAACCTAAGCCGCACCATCGGCGAAGTGGTCGCCGCGCGCTATTCCCGCCGTGATATGTTCAAAGGATCCCTTGCCGTCACAGCAACAACAGCGCTGTTCGGGACGTCAGCCATGATCGCGCCCAATCAAGCCGCCGCCAAAGGCAGCTCGCGCTATAATTTCACCGAATTGGATTCGGGCAATGACACAATGCACCATGTGGCAGAGGGCTATGACGCCGAAGTGCTGCTGCGGTGGGGGGATCCGATCACCGCAAACGCCCCTGACTTTGATGTGATGAACCAAACCGCCGCCGCACAACTGCAGCAATTTGGCTATAACAACGATTACGTCGGCTTTACCGCACTGAATGATGCAGGCACGCGCGGGCTGCTCTGTGTGAACCACGAATACACCAATGAAGAGGTCATGTTCCCCGGTTTGGGCCGCCAAGACCGTGCAGGCTTTGTCGGTATGACGCCCGAATTGATCGATATCGAAATGGCCGCCCATGGGGGCACTGTGGTTGAGATCGAAAAGGAGACAACAGGCGAATGGCGCGTAGATCGGGACGGTAAATACAACCGCCGCATCACGCCGCTGAACACCGCGATGACACTGGACGGCCCCGCCGCTGGCCACAAGCGTATGCAAACCAATGCCGATCCCGAAGGGATGACCATCATTGGTACGCTGAACAACTGCGCGGGCGGCATGACGCCGTGGGGCACCTATCTGATGGCCGAAGAAAACTTCCACGGCTATTTTTGGACGGATACACTGGACGCAGACGGTAAACCCGATCTGTCCGCCCTGCCCGCCGAAGACGCCAAACGTCACAACCGATACGGGGTGCCTGGAAAATGGTACGCATGGGGCACACGCTATGATCGGTTCAACATCGACAAAGAACCAAATGAGCCCAACCGCTTTGGTTGGATCGTCGAAGTAGACCCCCGCAACCCTGATGCAAAGCCTGTCAAACACACCGCACTTGGCCGTTTCCGCCATGAAGGCTGCGAAACCACGCAAGCCTCCGATGGCCGCCTTGTGGTTTATTGCGGCGACGATAACCGCTTTGATTACCAGTATAAATATGTATCGAACGGCAGTGTCAGCGCTGATGCCAGCGCCAATGCGTCCTTGCTCAGCGACGGCACATTGTTTGTCGCCCGCTTTGATGAGGATGGCACAGTGGCGTGGTTGCCGCTGGTCCATGGCACAGGTCCTTTGACCGCTGAAAACGGCTTTGCCGATCAGGGCGATGTGATGATCGACACGCGCATCGCTGCTGATCTGCTGGGCGCCACCCCGATGGACCGCCCCGAAGACGCGCAACCGCGCGGCGATGGCACGGTATTTTTGATGCTCACCAACAACTCAAAACGCAAGCCAGATGCGATCGACGCCGCCAACCCCCGCCCAGAAAGCGCCTTTGGCCATATCATCGAGATCAAGGAAGACGGCGGCGATCACGGCGCGGCCACGGGAAAATGGTCCATCCTTGTGCAATGCGGTGATCCGTCAATCGCCGAAGTGGGCGCGATCTGGAACCCTGAAACATCGCAAAGCGGCTGGTTCGGATCCCCAGACAATGCCGCGATTGATGCGGACGGGCGGCTGTGGGTCTCGACCGATCAGGGCAGCAAATGGGGTAAGACGGGCAAATCAGACGGGCTTTATGCTGTGGAAACAGAAGGCACGGCCCGCGGCACGTCCAAGCTGTTTTTCCGCTGCCCTGTGGGCGGCGAAATGTGCGGCCCCTATTTCACCGACGATCAGGAAACCCTGTTTTTGGCGGTACAGCACCCTGGCACAGACGGGACCAAAGAACTGGCAGGGTTTGAGCGCGCCTCAACCTTCGAAGATCCCGCAACCCGCTGGCCTGATTTTGACCCCGCCATGCCACCGCGCCCTGCGGTTGTTGTGGTAACGAAAAAGGGCGGCGGCAAGATCGCGGTCTGACGCATCCTTTGCTGAAACAAAAAATGGGCCCCACTTTTTCGGTGGGGCCCATTTTTAATCGGGTTTTGCGGGCTGGTGGCCCCCTGCAAGCGGGCCCATGCTGAAAAGGCTATTGCAGGTTGCCCCATCAGGTCACTTTTGCGCGCACCTTATATTCATCACGGTCCCATAGTTTGTTGTTCATCACATCTGCAATCACAGCCACCGCCGCATCAATGTCAGCGGCGTCCAGATACATCGGTGTGAAGCCAAAGCGCATGATGTCGGGCGCGCGGAAATCTCCGATCACCCCGCGCGCAATCACAGCCTGCATCGCCGCATAGCCTTCGTGAAAGCGCAGCGATACCTGCGATCCGCGCGCGCTCGGATCACGGGGACTGGCCAGCGTCAGGTCAGGCACCTCTCGTTCAATGCCTGCAATAAACTGTTCTTGCAGCGCAACCGAGGCCACCCGCAACGCCCCCATGTCCACATCCGCCCAGAGCTCCATCGCTACCTCAAGCGCGGTCAGCTGGATCACTGGCGGCGTTCCCACGCGCATCCGCTCAATCCCTGTGCCTGCTTTATAGTTCAGATCAAAGGCAAAAGGCTGCCTGTGCCCCAACCAACCGCTGAGCGCAGGTTCAATGGTGTTGATCAAATCAGGGCGCACATAAATAAACGCAGGCGCGCCAGGGCCACCGTTGAGGTATTTATACGTGCACCCAATGGCAAATTCACAGCCCGACCCCGCCAGATCGACCTCTATCGCACCCGCGGAATGGGCCAAATCCCACAACATCACGGCCCCCTGCGCCTGCACCTTCTTTGTGACCGCTTCCATGTCGTGCAAACGGCCCGTGCGGTAATCGACCTGCGTCAACATCACCACGGCGACGTCTTCATCCACAGCCTCCAGCACCTCCTCTGGTGCGACCGTGCGCAGCGCATAGCCCTGCTCCAACAGGCCCGCCAGCCCTTCAGCCATATAAAGATCGGATGGGAAGTTACCTGTGTCGCTCAGGATCACACGGCGGTCTGGCACCATTTTCACAGCCGCAGCCAAGGCTTGGAACACTTTCAGCGACAAAGTATCGCCCATCACAACCGAGCCCGCATTCGCCCCGACAATCCGCGCGACGCTATCGCCCACGCGACGGGGCTGATCCATCCATCCAGCCGCGTTCCAACCGCCGATCAGCATCTGACCCCATTCGTCGTGCAGCATATTTTGCACCCGCGCCGTGACGGCCTTTGGCATCGGTCCCAGCGAGTTCCCATCGAGGTAGATCACCCCTTGTGGCAGAACAAACGCATCTTTCTTCAAGATATCAGCCATCAAGAGCCCTCCATACGCACCCGTATTGTCATCGGTTAGGCCATAAGAACCCGCACGCCATCCATTTTTGCAATCTTTGCGACATCTTCATCATAGATATCGCTCATTTCATCGACCAAATCCTCGGTCCAACCAGGCATGTCCAGCTCTTCCTCCACGGCGTCTTCGACGGCGTATTTATCCAAAAACGCAGCAATGGCGCGGCGTTTTTGGTGTTCTGTCATGACGGGGTGATCTTTGAGATAGGCACGAAAGCGCTTCATCCCTTCGGGGTTCATGATCGAGCTCAAAAGATCGAACCCCCCGATAATCTTCTGATCATCCTCCAGCCCTGCCATTTGGCGAATGATGTGCGCCCAAATCAGCGGCGTGTCCTCATTGCACCACAGGGTGATCGGCACATTGGGCACCGACTGGCGTAACAAATCCAATGTCTCAGACCACAAAACATCGCGCGGATCGCGCCCGCCCCAAAACGCGTCTGGGTCCTGATTGTCCGCCTTACTAAACAGAAGCGGCAAAAACGCCGCTGGATTGCGAATCCCTAAAAAGATCTCAACATCGTCTTGTTCAAAAATCTGCGCCATCCGCATCATCCGAACAGGGGCAGCTGGATAGAACATCCCCTGCTGCACGGCGGTTTTTGGTGTTCGGAAGAAATTCGCATCCGACAGAATCACGCGCTCGGCCTCGCCATCGTCCAAAAACGCATCGATCAGCACGTCGCGGGCAATTTCTGAGGGAGACGCACTTGCCATCGCATTCAGCGTTTCGCGCAAAATGCCGCGGTATTTGCTTTGCCCAGGGACAATGACCCCTTTTGACGCAAAATCATCTGCATTACGCAACAGACACTTCATCAGCCTGTCTTCTTCAGTAAAATGCACGCCTGCGTGGAGCACTAGTTTCATTTGTTGCCGTCCAGTTGTTTCGTTTTTAGTATAGCCACCCGCAGAAAATCATAAAACCTGCAAAAGGATGATAAAAGGGTCTTGCACGATCTTTCTATTGGGTCTAAACGACCGCCCAGTGCCCCTATAGCTCAGCTGGTAGAGCAATTGATTTGTAATCAATAGGTCCGCGGTTCGAGTCCGTGTGGGGGCACCATTCTTCAAACAAAAGCAAATACTTACGCGACGATCCTTTCCCACGTTGATTTAGTATGCTTGTGGCGCGTTTTGTGAGCACACGAAGACCTTTTTCCCTGTATCTTGACCCAAGAAGAAGGGCGCCAGCGCTCCACTCCAAAACAGTCAAATCTTCACCCGCCCGAGGCAATGCATCCGGCGAAGCATTGCAGCTTCTTGAAGGGTGGCGGCCCTAAAGGCACGATGAGTGGACAAAATTTCGCGCGGTGCTTAGCACTATTAAAGAATCATAGCCGAGCACAAAATGCCCCCATCCACCTACCCAAGCCCAATACCCACGCACCGCAAAGCCGATATTGTGGTGCATTTGTTAGGGCTTTGCCTGATCCTTGGCGCTGGTGGTGCTTTGATCGGGGCGGCCGCGCGCCAGCTTGGCGGTGTGGTTGTTGGCGCTGTGATTCTCTATGTTTTATGCGCCTTGATGTCCAATCTGGCCTCAATGGCCTACCATTTCGCGCCATGGCACGGCCAACGTAAATTGTTGCGCCGCATGGATCATGCCGCGATTTACCCCAGCATTACCGGTACTTTCACACCTTTCTTCATTCTGGCAGGAACCGGTTGGACCTATACGCTGTTGTGTTTGTGCTGGGGGTTAACGTTGATCGCCATTTGGAACAAAATCACCAACGTCGAAGTTAAATCGCGCTGGTCAACCGCGTCTTATCTGGGGTTGGGCGCATTAGGGCTTTGCGCCCTGCCGGATATGGACGGGGTTCCCTTGGCCACGCTTTGGTGCATCCTTGGGGGCGCTGCGTCTTATGTCATCGGCGTGGTTTATTATGCGCGCAAAACGATGCCTTTTCGCTATGCGATTTGGCATGTGTTCGTAAACTTGGGCGGCGTTGCGATGTTTGCAGGCATCTGGCTGGCGCTCTTCTAACCCTTTAACCCTTTTTTTGGGCGGGCGTGAATAGCTGAACCACTGACACCGGATAGGCCACGATGATTTCCCCGTTTTACAGTCCCCTCCGCCCGCCATCCGTTTCAAATGCCAAAAAAAATGGCACGTATGCATCCACATACGCGCCATTCTAGTGTTTCACTGAACCCTATTCGGATCAGGAAGTCAGATCAAAACGATCCAGCTCCATTACCTTGCCCCAAGCCGCGACGAATTGCGCGATAAACAGGGCCTCGCCCTCATCTGAGGCGTAGACCTCCGCCAAGGCGCGCAGCTGGCTGTTGGAGCCAAAGATCAGATCGGCACGGGTGCCTGTGCGCTTGACTGCGCCTGCTGCATCGCGCGCCTCGAACACGTCTTGCGCGCCGTCCACTGCTGTCCATGTGACATCCATATCCATCAGGGCACGGAAGAAATCCGCGCTCAATGTGCCAGGTTTATCTGTCCAAACACCGTGGGATGTCCCGTCATAATTGGTGCCCAGCATCCGCAAACCACCGACCAGAACAGTCATTTCTGGTGCCGTCAGGGTCAGCAACTGTGCGCGGTCCACAAGAAGCTCCTCACCTGAGATGCTAAAGCTGCGGCTGGCGTAGTTGCGGAAACCGTCAACTGCTGGCTGGAGCATATCGATGCTTTCAACATCGGTCTGCTCTTGGCTGGCATCGCCACGACCTGGCGTGAAGGGAACGGTCACATCGTGCCCGCCCGCTTTTGCTGCGGCCTCCACTGCGGCGCTACCGCCCAACACGATCATATCCGCGATTGATACAGGTTTACCGAAACCTGCACGGATGGTTTCCAGAACGTCCAGCACTTTGGCCAGTTGTTCGGGTTGGTTCACATCCCAATCCTTCATGGGTGCCAGACGAATGCGCGCGCCATTGGCGCCGCCACGTTTGTCGGACCCACGGAAGGTAGAGGCAGAGGCCCAAGCCGTTGAAACCAATTCGCCAATGCTCAGCCCGCTGGCAAGGATCTGCCCCTTCAATGCCGTGATATCAGCGGCATCGATCAGCGCGTGATCGGGCGTTGGGATCGGGTCTTGCCAGATCAGCTCTTCTGTGGGGACTTCTTTGCCCAAGTAGCGGTTGATCGGACCCATATCGCGGTGGATCAGCTTGAACCACGCGCGCGCAAATGCGTCTGCGAACTGATCTGGGTTTGCCTTGAAGCGTTTGGAGATTTCCAGATAGATCGGATCCTCGCGCAGCGCCAAATCGGCCGTTGTCATCATCGGCGGGTGTTTGGCATCGCTGTGCGCGTCTGGCACGGCTTGGTCCAGTTTACCGCCAGCTGGCTTCCACTGGTTTGCGCCAGCAGGAGACTTCGTCAGCTCCCATTCATAATCCAGCAACATGTCAAAGTAGGTCATGTCCCACGTGATGGGTGTCGGCGTCCATGCGCCCTCGATCCCAGATGTGATCGCATCAACGCCTTTGCCGCTGCCATGTGTGGACAACCACCCAAAGCCTTGGGCCTCGATCGGCGCCGCTTCTGGTTCTGGCCCGACATGGCCCGCATCCCCCGCACCATGCGCCTTGCCAAAGGTGTGCCCCCCCGCAACCAGCGCAACGGTTTCTTCATCGTCCATGCCCATGCGGCCGAATGTGTCGCGGATGTCAAAACCCGATGCAACCGGATCAGGATTTCCGTCTGGGCCTTCTGGGTTCACATAGATCAAACCCATTTGCACAGCGGCAAGAGGGTTTTCCAGACCACGGTCGCCCGAATAACGGCTGTTCTTGCCACCGGATTCTTCCAACCAGATTTCCTCAGAGCCCCAGTAAATATCTTCTTCTGGCTCCCATATGTCTTCGCGTCCGCCGCCAAAGCCAAAGGTCTTGAACCCCATGTCTTCCATGGCGCAGTTGCCTGCCAGCACCATCAAATCAGCCCAAGAGATTTTATTGCCGTATTTTTGCTTGATCGGCCACAACAGGCGCCGCGCCTTATCGAGATTGCCGTTATCAGGCCAAGAATTCAGCGGCGCAAAGCGTTGAGAGCCAGACGAAGCACCACCTCGCCCGTCACTGGTGCGGTATGTCCCCGCCGCGTGCCACGCCATGCGGACAAAGAACGGACCATAGTGACCGTAATCCGCAGGCCACCAGTCTTGGCTGTCGGTCATCAACGCATAAATGTCCGCCTTCAACGCATCCAGATCCAACAATTTGAAAGCCTCGGCATAGTCAAACGTACCGCCCATCGGGTCCGATACTGGCTGATTTTGATGCAACATCTTCAGGTTCAGCTGGTTTGGCCACCAGTCAGTGTTCGAACGCCCGCTGTTGTTGGCTTGCTTATTGGCGCCAAAGCCCATTGGGCAGCCGCCCTTTTCGCCGTTGTCTGATCCGTCCATTGTTCTCTCCCTTGACTGTGAAACATGATGAGGGCTCGTCCCCTTGGAATTATTCTAACAAAGCAAATTGATATCTTTAAGTTTGATTTTCTGATTAGTATGATAAGTTTTAATTATGATAAATTTCACATTGAAACAGCTCCGCTATTTTGAGGCCGTCGCCCGCATGGGCCACTTTGGTCGGGCCGCCGACACTTGTGCGATTTCGCAGCCTGCCCTGTCTGCCCAGATTGCAACGTTGGAAGCTGCGGTTGGCCAGCAATTGTTTGAACGGGGCGCGCGGCAGGTACGACTGACAGCCTTTGGTGAACTATTTCATCTGCGCGCCAAAGAAATCTTGCGCAACGCTGAAGGTTTGGCGGATTTCGCACGCTCCGAAGGCGGTACCAATCTGACGCGATTGCGCCTTGGGGTCATTCCTACCATTGCCCCCTACCTGCTGCCCAATCTCATTGGCAGGATTACCGTCAACCACCCCGAGATCGACCTGTTGGTGCGTGAAACCATGACCCATAAATTGATTGAGGAGTTGGGCGAGGGAAAACTGGATTGCGCCATCGTGGCCTTGCCCGTCTCTGAACCCAGCCTGACCGAAGTCGCGCTTTTTGAGGAATCCTTGGTGTTGGTACGCCCTGCCAGTGATGCCGAATTGCCGGTGCCCGATATGGACACGCTGGGCCAAATGAAACTGCTTTTGCTGGAGGAAGGACATTGTTTTCGCGATCAGGCGCTGTCGTTTTGCGCCATGCGCAATACGCTGCCCCGTGAAGGGTTGGACGGATCATCCCTAAGCACATTGGTGCAAATGGTTGGTGCGGGCATTGGAGTGACCTTAATTCCGGAACTGGCTGTTCCTGTCGAGACACGCTCGGCCGAGGTGAGCATCGCCCAACTGGATGCGCCCTGCCCCAAACGGACCGTGGGCATGATCTGGCGCAAATCATCCGCCCTCAGCGCACAATTAGAGGGCATCGCCGCATTGGTCAGACAGGCCGCTGATGCGCATCCGGCCTTTGCCCACCCCTCCAAATCCACAGGCTAGAGGGCCGCGCGTCCCCCAGCAAAACACGGGCCTATTTGCCACCACGCCCAGCGCCTTGTGTCTGATCGGAAACTTGATTGCCTTTCGGGGGATCGGTTTGGTCGCAAACCAACATCACAGCGTCGCATGTACATAGACGGGCTTGTTTACATGGAAATACAGTTACCCTCACGTCTTTCCTTTTCTCTGACAGGACCAATGCAATGAGTAACTACGCCCTAACAGTCACGTGCCAATCTTCTCGGGGGATTGTGGCCGCGATTGCGAATTTCCTTGCAGACACAGGGTGTAACATCACCGACAGCGCCCAGTTTGATGACAAGGGGACAGGCAATTTCTTCATGCGTGTCAGCTTTGAAACAGGCGACAGCTGCGATCTGGCCAAAATGGAGAAAGCCTTTGCAGAAACGGGCAAATCTTTTGGCATGGACTACCAGTTCCACGACCAATCCGAAAAGATGAAAGTGGTCATCATGGTCTCGCGGTTTGGCCATTGCCTGAACGATCTGCTGTACCGCTGGCGCATTGGCGCACTGCCGATCGACATCGTCGCAGTGATTTCCAACCACATGGACTATCAAAAGGTTGTCGTGAACAACGACATCCCCTTCCACTGCATCAAGGTGACAAAGGAAAACAAACCCGAAGCAGAAGCGCGTATCATGGGGGTTGTTGAAGACACCCAAGCAGATTTGATCATTCTAGCCCGCTACATGCAGATTCTATCTGACGAGATGTGTCAGAAGATGTCTGGCCGCATCATCAACATCCACCACTCTTTCCTGCCCAGCTTCAAAGGGGCCAACCCTTACAAGCAGGCGTTTGAGCGCGGTGTAAAATTGATCGGTGCCACGTCCCACTATGTGACTGCGGATCTGGACGAAGGCCCGATCATCGAACAGGACATCGCCCGTGTGACTCACGCGCAATCGCCAGAGGATTATGTCTCGCTTGGCCGCGACGTAGAAAGCCAAGTGCTGGCCCGTGCAATCCACGCCCACATTCACCGCCGTGTGATGCTGAATGGCAATAAGACCGTGGTCTTCCCTGCCTCGCCAGGGTCTTTCGCATCAGAGCGGATGGGCTAAGACGCAACTTTGCGCAAAACGGGCGGTCCTGGGAAAGGGCGGTCCTGCGAAAGGGCGATCCTGAAAAAGCGCGGTCCTGAAAAAAGGTGGCCCCGAAAGAGAGCGGTGCCCGATATGAGCGACACACAAAAAAGGGCGATCCACAGCGGGTCGCCCTTTTCTTATTCTGTACGAACTTGCGGGAAAGGCGGCGGATGCCGCAGCGCCTTCCCTTCCAGTCCTTATGCGTCCAACAAGACGTTACCGAAGGCCTCGCGCAGTTTGTTCTTCTGCACCTTCCCCGTGGAACCAATAGGTAACTCATCTACAAACAAGACACGGTCAGGGATTTGCCAGCTCTCTACCTTGCCTTTGTAGAAGGCTTGCAGCTCTTCCTCGGTGACCTCCTCTGATTTGATCGCAACCAGCACAGGGCGCTCGTCCCATTTGACGTGCACGGCGGCAATGGATGCGGCATTGGCAATGGCGGGGTGCGAAATAGCGATGTTCTCCAGTGTTACCGTGGAAATCCATTCCCCCCCAGATTTGATGATGTCTTTGGAGCGGTCGCGGATCACCATAAAGCCTTCCGCGTCAATCGTGGCCACATCGCCGGTGTCAAACCAGCCATCATCTGTCAGCGCAGAGGCGTCTTTGCCAAAATAAGTATCCACAATCCAAGGTCCACGAATTTGCAGATCACCCTGCATCGCGCCGTCATGCGCGACCACGTTTCCTTCCTCATCCAAGACCCGCAAATCGACCCCATAAGGCGGGCGCCCCTGACCCAGACGGATTTCGGCCTGCTCTTCCACGCTGAGTGCTTTGTGGCGCTGAAGAAGTTGGTTCATGGACCCCAACGGCGACGTTTCTGTCATGCCCCATGCGTGGACCAGATCAACACCGTATTCGGCGAATTTCGGGATCATCGAGGGCGGCAAGGCCGAGCCCCCAACAACTGTCCGCGTCAGGCTTGGCAGTTTGGAGCCTGTCTCCTCCAGTGCGGCCAACAACCCCATCCAGATCGTCGGGACGCCCAGCGCTAATGTGGTTTCTGAAGCATCAATCAGGTTCACAAGGCTCTTTCCGTCCAGATTTGGACCTGGCAGCACCAGTTTACACCCTGTCAGCGCTGCAACATAGGGCACGCCCCACGCATTGACGTGGAACATCGGCACAACTGGCAACACCGTATCCATCGCCGAGATGTTCAACCCGTCAGGCTGGTTCCCCCCAAGACTGTGCAACACGGTTGAGCGGTGCGAATAGAGCACCCCCTTTGGGTCCCCCGTTGTTCCAGAGGTATAGCACAGGCTGGAGGCGGCGTTTTCATCCAGTTCTGGCCAAGGTGCATCGGGATCGCCTGTCTCTAGCAATTCATCAAAGAACAACAGCCCTGGAACAGCCTCGGCTGCGGCCTCATCACGCGGGCCTAGCATAACGATGTGTTTTGTGTGCTTGAGTGCGGGGGCCAATTTACCTGCGGCAGGCACAAAAGTCGCATCAATGAACAAGACCTGATCTTCTGCATGGTTGATCACATAGACCATCTGCTCTGGCCCCATGCGCGGGTTGATCGTGTGGCAGACAAAACCGCCCCCCGCCACGCCAAAGTAAATCTCAAGGTGGCGGCGGTTATTCCACGCAATCGTGCCGCAACGCGCACCCTCTTGCAGCCCCAGTTTGCCCAGAGCGCTGGCCAGACGGTGCGCATTGGCCCCCACCTGCCCCCATGTGGTGTTCTCTACCCCGCCTTTTGTTTCAACTGATACGATCTCACCCGCTGTGTGGAACCGCGCCGCATGGTCAATCAGGCTGCCGATCGTAAGCGGCATTTGCATCATCTGTCCAAGCATCTCTTTCTCCTCCGTTTTAGTCTAACTGGTTTGCATTCCAAATTGATCCGCGCGCCGCGTCTGCCTGCGCCCGTTTGTGTTTTTGGGCAAGTCGGCCGCATGTTTTACGATCCTCATCGCAGGTGCATGGGAGCTAAGGCCCAAGGTTGTGGATGCATCCACCCCCAATGATCTTTCATAGGGCGCTTGGACCGCTGCGGGGTGACACCTACGTTACCGCCCATGCCCCACTTGTTCCACCCTACCAGATGATAGTGGATATCCGCGCCTTTGCGAACCGCGCCCTCTCTTTTGTGACCCGCCCTCTCATCGTGCTGGCGCGAGAGCGCGTTTTATTCAAGGTCCTCCCCCTGCGCCCAGCCCTATGATTGGGCAAACTTCGCCTTACTTGTCTATTGGTTTTCAGCTGCCAAGGGTCTGTCACGTTGCGTAATTTCTGCCCTCACCGCACCGCCCCTCGCCGCGCGGGCCGCCTCGCGATAACGTGGTTGGGCGCCCTTGGACATTTACCGTTGTCTGGCGCTATGAACAAAGGGACATGCCCAAACTGTGATGATGCCCTTATGCCTGACACTTTATCCAACGTCCGTGATGTCGTTTTTATTGGCGGCGGCCATGCCCATGCGCTGGTTTTGCGCGACTGGGGGATGAAGCCCGTTTCTGGCGTGCGTCTGACAGTGATCAATCCAGGCCCGACGGCGCCCTATACGGGCATGCTGCCTGGTCATGTCGCGGGCCACTATGACCGCGATACATTGGAAATTGATTTGCAGCGCTTGGCGCAATTCGCAGGCGCCCGCCTGATCCTAAGCCACGCCAACCAGATCGATACGCACGCCAAGCTGATCCACCTAAAGGATGGGCCCCCTGTGCCCTATGATCTTGCCTCTATTGATGTTGGCATTACCGCGCAAATGCAGATCGACGGGTTTTCCCAGAACGCTGTGGGGGCAAAGCCGTTGGATTTATTTGCCAATCGCTGGCGGGAATTTAAGGATCTGGTCAGTGAGGGCGCGCAACCCGCCACTGTTGCGGTCATTGGCGGTGGCATCGCGGGATGTGAGCTGGCCATGGCGATGGCCCATGGATTGCACAGCATCGGAGCCGCCCCCGTTGTGACAGTGATCGAAGCGGGCGACCAGATTTCGGGCATCGGCCCCATGGCCCGCATGAAACTGCTGCGCGCGATGAACGATTTGGGGGTCGAGGTCAGAACCAATGCAAATATTGTGCGGGTTGAGAACGGCCAAGTGGTCCTTGACGCGCAAAACCCTGTACCGGCTGCTCTTTGTGTTGGGGCGGCGGGCGCTTTTCCGCACAATTGGGTCGCGCAAACGGACCTCCCCCTGCATGAGGGCTTTATCGTCGTGGATCCAGATCTGCGTGTAAAAGGCCATTCCGATCTGTTTGCTTTAGGCGATTGTGCGCATATGCCTTTCGCGCCGCGGCCCAAAGCAGGTGTTTTTGCCGTGCGCGCGGCCCCCGTGCTGCATCATAATCTGCGCGCCAGATTGACCGACGCGCCCCTAAAGCCCTTCCGCCCGCAGAAATCCTATCTCAAGCTGATCTCGCTGGGCGGCAAATCCGCCTTGGCCGAAAAATACGGGTTTGCGCCCTCTGGGCCTGCCCTTTGGCGGTGGAAAGACAAGATTGACCGCGCCTTTATGGATCAATTCACCGCGCTTGGACCAAAGGGCTGATTGCTGGCGGGGGGCTACCCCTGCCACAGGGCCGTTTCAGGGTGAAATTGCGACCACGCAAACCAGAAGGCTTCGTGGCTGCCCAATGCGGCGCCATCTGCCCCGACCGCCCGCAAACCGCCTGCACGCAGCTCCAACTTCACATCTTCAAAGCTGACAGTCTGACCCGCCTTCAGGGCAGAAACCGCCAGTGTTCGCGGGAAGGCAACGGGGGTTCCGTTGGCCGTAATAGCCCCGATGACATCATCATGCACGGCCAGCCGAGGATCGACATCGCCAACAGGAAAGATCGGGCCGTTGGCGTCGCGCGTTTCGCGGAAATTAAAATCACGCCCCAGCGCCAGCTCTTCGACCAAAACGGTTGTCTGGGGGTAGGTTTCGCGCCATGTGCCCCAGTCGGTTGTGATCACGGTTGCTTGCTCCAGCTCCAGCCCGATCTTGGCCAGTGGGCCTGTCACCGCCCGCCCTAGAAACGTGTCAAAAACGGAATAGGTTTCAATGTCGTACATCACCTTGTTTGACCGGATCAACAGGCCAGAGGTCCGCAAAACGGGCCGTTTCACGCCCTGCGGCAACCTATCGGTAAAATAGGCCTGCGCCGCGCCACACAGGGTGCAATAGGGAATACCCAGATCACGCCCCCCCAGCGTATCATTCACCATTTCGCGCACCTCCATGATGCGGCGGGGATAGGCGCGGGCCTCTCCGTTGATCTCAATGCCAAAGATCACATCGTCATCCTTCAGCCAATGAGCCTGCGCTGCGGTGCTGACCTCTGGGTTGTCTATGGCGGGGATACACTGGCAAGGGTGATCTGTTGTGTCATAGGGGCGCGCGTCAATGTTCACACCGCCCCAATCGACCTGCTGCCATTTGATATCGCCCTCTACGAATATCTTCTCCCATCCTGGGACGTAATTGGTAAAGACGCGGGCCTTGTGGTCAAGATACCCAGGATAGGACGGCATGTCCCATGCGATCATCTTGTTTATGATCTCATCGCGCCGGCGGCTGCTGGTAAAGGACGTCCCCAAGATACCGGCAGCGACGCTTGACAGTTTTGCCCGAAACTCTGGCCGCCACGCAAAACGCTGCATATCCGTCAACGCCCAAACCACGCGCGGGTCTTTAGCCTGCGCGATTGTGTCAAAGGAGGTGGTGTTGTGCAGCCCCCAGTCGGATTGGCTCTCCGAGATGGCGAGCACTTCTTCTATCGCCCCTACCAGCTGCGGGGATAGGCGGCCTTGCGGAATGGCGGGCGGTGCGCCGTATTCTGCGACCACATAGTCTGGCACCTTTGGCGTGCTTTGCGCGCCCAACATGCAAGAAGAAAGGACCAAGGCGACAGCAGATAAGAAAAACGGGCGAAACATGGAGGCTCCTATGGGTTAAAAGGATCTTGCCAGACTACACCCAAATCCCAACAGCGGCGGTTCACGTTTGCATCAAGTCCTTGAGAGCGAACCAGTTGCGCCGCGCGTCGATCTGCGGCCAAATGGTCAAAATCATTGGGGGCGCGGTAAATTGCCAGATCAAGCGAAACAAAAAACCAATACTGGCCCCCTTTCCAATATCAAGGTTGTCGAGTTCGCGGGCGTAGGGCCTGCCCCCCTTGGAGCGATGATGCTGGCCGATCTGGGTGCAACAGTTTTGCGTATTGAGCGCCCCCACAGCTCTGGGTTGGGATTGGATCAACCGCCTGAATTTGATTTTTCCTTACGCGGTCGCAACACTGTGCAGCTGGACCTGAAGGCCCCCCGCGACGTTGCAATCGCCAGCGACCTTATTGCCAAGGCTGATGTGCTGATAGAGGGCTTCCGACCAGGTGTCATGGAACGCCTTGGACTAGGGCCAGAGGTCTGCATGGCGCGCAATCAAAGGATAATATTTGCCCGCATGACCGGCTGGGGCCAAGACGGGCCATTGTCCCATACGGCCGGTCACGACCTGAATTATATCTCTATCACTGGCGGCTTGGCGATGATTGGCCGCCACAACCAGCCCCCAACGCCGCCTATGAATTTGGTCGGCGATTTTGGGGGTGGCACCATGCCCATGGTCATCGGCATTCTGGCCGCCTTGAATGATGTGGCGCGCAGTGGCAAAGGCCAGATCGTGGACGCCAACATTGTTGATGGCACGCTTTCACTGCTCAATATGTTCTTTGGCATGCGCGCGCAGGGCACATGGAACAAAGAGCGCGGCACCAATATTCTGGATTCCGGCGCACCGTTTTATGATGTCTACCCTTGCGCAGATGGGAAATTCATCGCCCTCGCCGCGATTGAGGACAAGTTTTTTGCGCTCTTTTTGCAGATTGCCCAGCTGCCAGAGGCATTGATCGCCCTAAAACAAGACCCCGAAAACTGGCCCCAGCTGCGCGCGGCCATTGTTGACTGCTTTAGCCGCAAAACACGCGATGAATGGGCCGCCATTTTTGAGGGAAGCGATGCCTGCGTCTCGCCTGTCCTAGATATGGACGAAGCGATTGCGCATCCTCACCTTAGCGCACGCGATGCTTTCATCGAGATCGACGGCCACAAGCAACCCGCCCCCGTGCCGCGTTTCAGTCGGACTCAGCCATCTGTGTCCCACCCCTCTGGCAAACCCACACCCCATGACAAGGAAACCGTTCTAAGCTGGTGGGCGGATTTGACCCCATAGGATCACATGCTTTCTGTTACCGCAGCACGCGCAATAGCGTCTTCTGCCACAAAACGAGATCTCAACAAATTTAAGGGAGAGTGGTGCGGGTGAAGGGACTCGAACCCCCACGCCATAGGCGCCAGAACCTAAATCTGGTGCGTCTACCAATTCCGCCACACCCGCATGCCGCCTTCATACTGTGGGCAGCAGCGGTGTCAATGGCAGCTGACGCCGCTTTGTCGATTCTTATTGTCTAAATTTGATCAGACCTAACTTTCTGCATCGGTCTCCCCTAAAATCAGGGACATAGCGCGCTCCGCGGCGCCCGCCTCCGCCCCTGCGCAGCGCGGACTTTACTGCCACACCACGGTATTTTCCGCGCCAACACTCTCAAAAAGGGCAAGACATTAACTTCATTTTGTCATATTCTCGTGAATAACCTGAGGTAGGTATAGACAAAAAGAGAGACGCCCATGAAACCGAAAACGGTCGGGTGCGTTAGTGGACAAGATCCGCAAACGGGCCAATACGCGCCTTATGCAACCCGTGACATTGGGCTGCTACAAGGCACATCACTGCTGACACTCGAAGGCGAAATGCCGGTGGAGTTCCTAAGCGTCGGCGATAAACTTATTACACGCGATAGCGGCATCGCCCGCGTGGAGCACATCCAACGCTACACCCGCATGGTGCATACCATTTCGCTGGCTGCCGGATCGCTGGGGCACACGCGCCCTGAACGCGACGCCTTTCTTGCTGGGGACCAGATGTGTTTGATCCGCGACTGGCGCGCCCAAGCGATGTTTGGCGCCGATCGCGCCTTGGTTGCCGCACGGACGCTGGTGGATGGTGAATTCATCTGCGACCAAGGCATGCAAGAACAGACATTGTTCCAAATCTTCTGCGATGGCCCGCATATTCTTTATGCCGACGGCCTAGAGGTCAGCACAGCAGACGGCGCACGTGCGCGCGGTCAGGTTCTTCACGCCGCTTGATCGTCTTGACCCTGTCTAACCTAAAAGCCCCGAGCATCTCGGGGCTTTTTACATTTCAATCACAACAGCCAAGCTGGCCCAAAAAAACCGCCGCTCCGCGCGATTCATTTGTGATTAAATTTTAATCTCCGTGATTAATTAACTGGCTACACCAAAACAATACAGGCTATCCTCCCCCCCAAGATAATTCTGCGGCTGGATTCCCCGCCCGCGCAATGATCTGAGACTACTGAAACAGTGCCACAGGGAGGCCCATCTGTGAAAAAGATCGAAGCGATCATCAAACCTTTCAAGCTAGATGAAGTGAAAGAAGCCCTGCAAGACGTCGGTGTACAAGGTCTTTCTGTGATCGAAGTCAAAGGCTTCGGACGTCAGAAAGGCCACACGGAACTTTACCGTGGCGCCGAATATGTCGTCGATTTTCTTCCTAAAGTTAAGGTAGAAATCGTTTTGGATGACGATCAGGTAGATGCCGCCATCGAAGCCATCGTTGATGCTGCCAAAACCGAAAAAATCGGGGACGGCAAAATCTTCGTCTCCCCTGTTGAACAAACAATCCGCATCCGTACTGGTGAATCCGGTTCAGACGCACTCTAACAACCCAACGATACGAATAGACTACTACAAAAAGGACATCGCCATGAGCGCAAATGCAGACCTGATCAAACGGATCAAAGATGAGGAAATCGAATACGTCGATATCCGCTTTACCGACACACGCGGTAAATTGCAGCACGTCACCATCGTCAACGATCTGGTGGATGAAGACTTCCTCGAAGAAGGCTTCATGTTTGATGGTTCGTCCATCGCAGGCTGGAAATCCATCGAAGCATCCGACATGAAACTGATGCCCGATGTCTCCACAGCATATGTTGATCCGTTCTATGCGGAAAAAACACTCTGTCTGCACTGCTCAATCGTTGAGCCAGACACAGGCGAAGCCTATGAGCGTGACCCACGCGGCACAGCGCAAAAAGCAGAAGCATACCTGAAGTCCTCGGGCATCGGTGATGTTGCCTACATGGGCCCAGAAGCTGAATTCTTCCTGTTCGACAACGTCAAGTTCTCCAACTCCATCAACAAAGTATCTTACGAAGTTGATGCATCTGACGCGTCTTGGAACACAGACACCGATTATGAAATGGGCAACATGGGCCACCGCCCTGGCCTCAAAGGCGGCTACTTCCCCGTCAACCCAACTGACGAAGCGCAAGACCTGCGCGCCGAAATGCTCTCCACTATGAAGCGTTTGGGCATGAAAGTTGACAAGCACCACCACGAAGTGGCGTCCTGTCAGCACGAACTGGGCCTGATCTTTGGTTCCGTGACCGAACAAGCGGATGAGCTGCAGAAATACAAATACGTGATCCATAATGTCGCTCATGCGTATGGAAAATCCGCAACCTTCATGCCAAAGCCAGTCTACGGCGACAACGGTTCCGGCATGCACGTAAACATGTCCATCTGGAAAGACGGCAAGCCCTTGTTCGCAGGCGACAAATACGCCGATCTGTCACAAGAAGCGCTGTATTTCATCGGCGGCATCCTGTCCCACGCAAAAGCACTGAACGCTTTCACTAACCCCTCCACAAACAGCTACAAGCGTTTGATCCCGGGCTTCGAAGCACCAGTTCTGCGTGCCTATTCCGCACGTAACCGTTCCGGTTGTGTACGTATCCCATGGACAGAATCCCCAAAAGCCAAGCGCGTAGAGGCACGTTTCCCTGATCCAGCAGCCAACCCATACCTGTGCTTCTCTGCACTGTTGATGGCTGGCCTTGACGGCATCAAAAACAAAATCGATCCAGGCGAAGCCATGGATAAAAACCTCTATGACCTGCCTGCAGAAGAGCTGGCGGATATCCCAACCGTTTGTGGTTCCCTGCGCGAAGCACTGGACGAGCTGAAAGCAGACATGGACTTCTTGTTGGCTGGTGACGTGTTCACTGCTGACCAAATCGAAGGTTACATCGACCTGAAGATGGAAGAAGTCCACACATATGAGCACACGCCTCACCCAGTTGAGTTCGGCATGTACTACAGCTGCTAATTGCGCTGACATAAATTTAGAAAGGGCGTCCTTATCGGGCGCCCTTTTTGCGTTTTACAACGGGGTTTGAGCGTAAATTCGCTATACGGCCGCGTATGTCGGCAACAGCGCAACCGCGAGCCTTTGCAAGCGCGCCAAGGTTGGTTAACGTGCCGCTATCAACTCCAGAGGTAATTACACATGCGCTCATTCAAAACACTCGCCGTATCGCTGGCCCTATCTGCCACGCTTGCCGCGCCCGCCATCGCAGCCCAATGCGGCAATAACGCTGGCGGCTTTGGCGCTTGGAAAGCGGCCTTTGCCTCTGAAGCGAAAAGAGCGGGCGTAAAACAGCGCGGTCTTGATGCATTGGCGCAGGCCAAATACGCAACCGCCACGATCAAAGCGGACCGTAATCAGAAGTCGTTCAAATACTCGCTTGATAAATTCATGCAGGTACGCGGCGCCAACACCATCGTCAGCCAAGGCCGCAAGCGCAAATCGCGTAACGCAGGCTTTTACGCAGGTCTGGAACAGCAATACGGTGTGCCAGCCGGCGTTCTGTTGGCAATCCACGGGATGGAAACAGGTTTTGGCGGGTTCATGGGCAGCTCGGGCGTGGTGTCGGCCATCACAACACTGGCCTATGATTGCCGCCGCTCTGGATTTTTCACACCCCACGCCATCGGCGCGCTGATGTTGGTCGACCAAGGCAGCATTACCATGGCCACCAAAGGCGCAAAACACGGCGAACTGGGCCACACGCAATTCCTACCCGGCAATGCCATGCGCTACGGTGTGGATGGCGACGGGAATGGCCGTGTTGACCTGTATAACCAAACTGATGCGATGGCCTCCACCGCCAACTTCCTTCGTAAAAAAGGCTGGAAACCCGGCCAAGGCTACCAAGAAGGTCAGCCGAACTTTAAGGTCATCAAGCAGTGGAATGCGGCGACGGTGTACCAACAAGCGATCGCAATTATGGGCGCCAAAATTGACGGCTAACCCCTGCTGCTGAAGTAACACAGATCAGACCCCGATCGCTGGAATGGCGGTCGGGGTCTTGTTTTTTCCCGCCTGCCCCCTTACTGGACCAGCAAGGGTCAGGCCCCTGCCGTCCGCAATCTGGTGAAGTCCTGTTTAAATTTCCAAGTCCTAAACCACACCAAAATCGTGGTCTCTTTGGCAATGCGGACCCCTCTGACACACCACTTTGGAGTGATGGAAATGACAGATTTACCTTCCCGCGACGCCCTAAAAACCCAAGCAAAACGCTTGCGTGCGGATATGAAAACCAAAGGCATGGAGATAACCCATGCTGCTGCCCTGGAGATGGTGGCGCATCAATGGGGGATGCGCGACTGGAATACGCTGGTGGCCAAAACCGACACAACACCAGTGCAATGGCATCCTGGCCAACGGGTGTCGGGCCAGTATTTAGGCCATACGTTTCGCGGCATGATCAAATCTGCGCGGCGTGCTTCAGCTGGGTTTTGGTCGCTGACTGTGCGGTTTGATACCCCCGTCGATGTGGTGAAATCCCAGCATTTCACCTCCCTGCGCAGGCAGGTTTCCGCGACGATCAATGCGGCGGGTACATCGCCGCAGAAAACATCAAATGGCCAGCCCCATATGGTGATTTCGCCCATGTAGGAAGGGCCGCGCCTTGCTTTTTTTAGGCAGGACGCGGCCCAATCTTGGGGGATCTTAAACGCGCTGGCAGCTCTCTCTTTGCGCCACTTTTGGCGGGTATTCTACTGGCCCAATGCCTGCCCCAGATCTTCGATCAAATCGCTGGCGCTTTCGATTCCGACCGACAGGCGCAACAGGCCTTCGGGAATGCCTGTGTGAGGCTCGATGGTGTGGCGGTGCTCGACAAGGCTTTCGACCCCGCCTAAAGACGTCGCGCGGTGGAACAGCTGCAATCGCGCTACAGCGGCCAAGGCCCGCTCGGCCCCGCCCTTCACCACAACCGATAGCAACGGCCCATACCCCCCTGTCATCTGGCGCGCGGCCAGCGCGTGGCCCGTATGTGTCGGCAATCCCGGGTACAGAACCGTTTCAACGGCAGGATGGTCGGTCAGATATTCAGCCAACGTTTGCGCGTTCTGGGACATCCGCTCAATCCGTAGGGGCAGCGTGCGCATGCCCCGAAGCAGCAGCCATGCCTCAAACGGCCCCAAGACCGCGCCCGCCGTGTCACGATCTGCGCGGATCGCCTGCCAGAGGCTTATGTCTTTGTCCGCACAGCTCAGCGCGCCTGCCAAAACATCCGAATGACCGTTCAGGGTCTTGGTGGCCGAATGCATGACAATATCCGCGCCGAAAGACAGGCCTTTGGTCAAAATTGGCGTTGCTGCGGTCATATCCGTGACCAACAGCCCGCCTGCGGCGTGAACAGCCTGCGCGCAGGCCGCAATATCGACGATCCTCAGCCACGGATTGGACGGCGTTTCAATCAGTGCAATGTCGGGCTTATGGGCTGCGCAGCTTTGGGCAAAGGCCTCTGTATCGGCGGCTTCGACCTCTATCAGGGTGATGTTGCGGCGCGTACAGAAGTCTCTGATCCACGCGGTTGTGCCCCAGTAGATTTGCGTTTGAATAAGGACCGTTGCACCAGACGGTAGCGTACGGAAGACCGCCGCGATTGCCGCCATACCCGAAGGGAAGACCATCGCATCTTGGCCGCCTTCCAGCTGGGTCAGCACCTCTTCTGCCATCCGCGCATTCGGCGCGTGAGACCGCGAATAGACGTTGCCATCGACAGCTGGGATATAGTTCTCGTCGCGCAAGAAGGTCGTCGCTGGGTGGATCGGCGGCACAACGCCCCCCGTGCCCGCGTCCACAATGCCATTGGCCTGCGCTGCGATGGTCGCTGGCTGCAAAGAATTGTTCTTTTTGAAAGACATGGCCTGTTCTCCGCCTTGTTCGAGGAAAGTCATCTGATGTTTCATGTCTAGGTGCGCAAACCCAGCGAGGCAACACCATTACCCACGCGCTGTCACACCGCCGTGAGTACTGTGACAGCACCTTGAAGCTGGGCCTTTGATAGGTCACGTTAAAGGTTAAGACCAAGGAGCACTCATATGCCAACACAACGCGTTACTTTTGCAGGACACGACGGTTCCGAGCTATCTGCGCGGCTGGACCTGCCGTCGGGGCCACATCTGGCCACGGCGTTGTTCGCGCATTGCTTCACCTGTGGCAAAGACATCCCCGCAGCGCGGCGTGTCTCGGCACGGCTGGCCGCGATGGGGATCGCAGTGTTCCGGTTTGACTTTACTGGGCTGGGGCATTCGGATGGTGAGTTCGAAAACACTTCCTTTAGCAGCAATGTTCAGGATCTCGTCGCAGCGGCAACATGGCTGGCCCAGAATAACATGCCCCCCAGCATGATGATTGGCCATTCATTGGGCGGCGCGGCTGTGATCAAAGCGGCAGAACTGCTGGACGGTATCAAGGCTGTTGCCACAATCGGCGCCCCCTTTGACCCTGCGCATGTCACCCATCATTTTGCCGATGCGCTGCCAGAAATTGAACGCACAGGCGCGGCCCATGTCTGTCTGGGCGGGCGTCCTTTCACCATTGGCAAAGCGTTTATTGAAGACACCGGCAATGGTATCCTAACGGATGCGCTGGGGAATTTGAACGCGGCCCTGCTGGTGCTGCATGCCCCGCGCGATTCTGTTGTGAGCGTCGATAGCGCCGCCCAAATTTTCACCGCAGCCAAACACCCCAAGAGCTTTGTCTCGCTTGATGATGCCGATCATTTGGTCAGTCGGGTGGAGGATGCAGAATATGCCGCAGACATCATCGCCACATGGTCTGCGCGGTATGTGCAACGGCCTATGGTCGCCCCGCCGATTGGCACACCCGAAGGCATTGTGCGGGTCTCGGAAGCTGACCCTGACGGGTATCTTCAAGATGTCACAACCGGCAGTCATCTGCATTTGCTTGCGGATGAACCGATTGCTTATGGCGGTACGAATATGGGCATGACGCCCTATGGTTTCCTGTCTGCTAGTCTTGGCTCGTGCACCTCAATGACAATTCGCATGTACGCGCGGCGCAAAGACTGGCCGCTGGATCATGTATCTGTGGACGTCAGCCACAATAAGGTTCATGCGCAGGATGCCTCGCCCGGTACTGGAGATAAGATTGACCGTTTCTTGCGAGTGATCACATTAACGGGCGACCAGCTGACCCAAGAACAGCGCGACCGCTTGCTAGAGATCGCAGACCGCTGCCCTGTGCACCGCACGCTAGAGCGCACAGCAAAAGTCGACACACAAGCCCACCCCGAATAACGGGTCAGGTCCACATTGCAGGATAGGCCAACGCCTGAGAATACACGTCAGCCGCGCTGGTAATCTGTGCGCATCACATAAGATTTTGCAGGGCCGCTGACATGCCAAACAGCGCGCCACTGTGGCCAATGGCCAAAATCATAGGACACGCGGTAATCATCAGGTGGGCACCAATGCTGTGCCTCCCCTCCCTTCGGGGGCACCGCGTGGAAAAACCGCCCATCGTCGAAATAAATCTGCAGCCCTTGCTGCCAAAGATAGCGGCGCTCGGCCTGAAGCGTTTGACCATTGGGTAGGACCATCGCGCCGCGTTCATGATAGCTCAATGCATCCTCCAGCCAATCCATCTGCGCTGTCCCCGTGACCTGCATGACGCTGCCGTCCGTGTGCGAAATGGTCCGCGCAAAGCGCCAAGCACCTGCGAAATCGCTCAGACTGCGTGCAGTTTGCGGTGTGGTCATTGGCGCGATCCCCTTTGTGATTATGCGCAGAACGCCCTGCGCCAGATAAATCAGACCCGTTGAGGGCACCGCAAGCATAGAAAATTGGCCAAATTCGTCCCTTCGCGCTGTGTGAATGGCCCTGCAGCCTTGTTCTTGGGGGGCTAGCGGTCTATTGCCGCCCTGTCCCTTCATTAGACGCGTTTCGCGAAGTCATAAAAAGGTCTGCCCATGATCCCTCGTTATTCCCGCCCCGAAATGGTTGCCATCTGGTCGCCCGAGACCAAATTCAAAATCTGGTACGAAATCGAGGCACACGCCTGTGACGCGATGGCCGATATTGGCGTGATTCCGCGTGAAAACGCTGATGCGGTTTGGAAAGCCAAAGATGTCGAATTTGACGTCGCCCGCATTGATGAAATTGAGGCCGTGACCAAACATGACGTTATCGCCTTTTTGACCCATTTGGCCGAACATGTCGGTTCTGATGAAGCCCGTTTCGTACACCAAGGCATGACTTCTTCTGACGTGTTGGACACGTGCTTCAACGTGCAGCTGACCCGCGCTGCGGATATTCTGATTGCTGACATGGGCCTGCTGCTGGCCGCACTGAAGCGCCGTGCGATTGAACACAAAGACACAGTGCGTGTGGGCCGCAGCCACGGTATCCACGCCGAGCCAACCACGATGGGCCTGACCTTCGCGCGGTTCTACGCCGAAATGGACCGCAACCTGACACGTCTGAAAACAGCACGCGAAGAAATCGCCACGGGCGCGATTTCAGGCGCGGTGGGTACCTTCGCCAACATCGACCCCGCCATCGAAGAACACGTTTGCGAAAAACTGGGCCTGAGCCCAGAGCCCATCAGCACCCAAGTGATCCCGCGTGACCGTCATGCCGCGTTCTTTGCAACCCTTGGCGTCATCGCTTCTTCGATCGAAAATGTCGCCACCGAAGTGCGCCACATGCAGCGTACAGAAGTTCTGGAAGGCGCGGAATTCTTCTCGGCGGGTCAAAAAGGCTCCTCCGCGATGCCGCATAAAAAGAACCCCGTGCTGACCGAAAACCTGACGGGCCTTGCCCGTACCATCCGCATGGCCGTTGTTCCCGCAATGGAGAACGTGACCCTGTGGCACGAGCGCGACATCTCGCATTCCTCAGTTGAGCGCGCGATTGGCCCAGACACGACCATCACGCTTGATTTCGCCCTGCACCGTCTGACTGGTGTGATCGACAAACTGCTGATCTACCCTGACAACATGCTGGCCAACATGAATAAATTCAGCGGTCTTGTGATGTCCCAGCGGGTTCTGCTGGCGTTGACACAAGCGGGCGTAAGCCGCGAAGACAGCTATAAGCTGGTGCAGCGCAACGCGATGAAGGTTTGGGACCACGGCAAAGACTTCAAAACCGAACTTCTGGGGGACGAAGACGTTCTTGCAGCGCTTAGCGTTGAGCAAATCGAAGAAAAATTCGACATGGGCTATCACACAAAACATGTCGACACGATCTTCAAACGTGTTTTCGGCGCATAAGCCTGTAGCCTGCTGAGCAGGCAAAAATCCGCGCCTTTTCCATTGGTCGCTTTGCAAACGGCGCAATTTCTTTTGAGATTGCGCCGTTTCACGTTACGCTGTGACAACACCTTAGGAATGATGTCCCAAAAAGGAGTGATAGACATGCGTATCAAGCTTACACTTTGCGCAGCGACTTTGGCCTTGATGCCGACGCTGGTATTCGCCGCTGGGTGCCCCCATGGCAGACAGGTCATGTCATGTGCTGAAGGCACTGTTTACGACGCGACCAGTCACAGCTGCATCGCCACCACAGGCTGACGCTGCCTCCCCTTTCCTTGGGTATCGACCCTACTGGGTCGGATACGGACTGAATTTGCCTGCCCGACACTAAACTGCCGAACATTTCTCATTCAACTTCTACGGAGCCCCTCCATGCGCATCATGCTTGCATCCGCACTTGCCCTTAGCCTGCCATTTTCGGCATTTGCAGCGGGTGACGAAACTGCCCCGCCCAAAAAACCGAAATGTGAAAGCGGTTTTGTCTTTGATACAAAAACCCAGTCCTGCATCAGCACCAATGGCCATAGTTTGGATGTGGACACATTATACCAAGAGGTGCGCGCGCTCTCTTATGACGGGCGCTATGCCGATGCGCAGGTTTTGCTGGCTCAAATGCCTGTTGAGGACGACCGCACCCTGACCTATTTGGGGTTCACACATCGCAAGATGGGCAATGCTGAAACCGCGATGGCATTCTATGCCCGTGCGCTGGCCCGTAACCCAGGCAATATTCTGGCCCGCTCCTATATGGGGCAAGGGTTGGTTGAAGACGGCCAGATATCCGCCGCGTTGGAGCAGCTGCGCCAAATCCGCGCCCATGATGGCGCGGGAACATGGGCAGAAGCCTCCTTGCGGACTGCAATCGCTACGGGGCGCACCTTTAACTGGTAACTCTCTGCCCTACATTGTTTTTAACGGCGCTGCAGCTTGCGGCGCCGTTTGCCGTTTTGGTAAATTTTCTAAATACGCTTCAGCCCATTTTTACTTTTGCGCGCCATAAATACTGAAACACTGACAGTAATAAGGTAGGCGCGCATGAACGACGTAATGACAATTCCAACCCAAGCAGCCCCTATTCCCCATATGGCCGCGGGTGCCGGAATGCCCAGAATCATACCCCAAACAAACCTCAGCAAACGTGCTAAAGCGGCGATTGTTGTGCGTCTTTTGATCAATGAAGGTGCCGAAATACCGTTGGAAGAATTGCCCGCCGAATTGCAGGCACAACTGACCCAACAAATGGGTGCCATGCGGGTGGTGGACCGTGTCACTCTCGCCGCTGTTGTTGAGGAATTCACCCAAGCGATCGATTCAATTGGCCTCTCTTTTCCGGGCGGCATTATTGGCGCGTTGGAGGCGTTGGATGGCAAGATTGGCGCCGAAACCGCAGCGCGGCTGCGCAAAGAAGCAGGCGTGCGTGCTGCGGGGGACCCGTGGAAACGCCTGCGCGCCCTCCCCCCAGAAAGCCTGCAGGAAATCATTGAACAAGAAAGCGTCGAGATCGCGGCCGTGCTTCTCTCCAAGCTTGATGTGGCAGTCGCTGCTGGCCTGTTGGGCCGCCTGTCCGGACCCCAAGCCCGCCGGATCACTTACGCTGTTTCCCTAACCAGCGACGTTACACCGGATGCCGTGGACAGGATTGGGATATCACTGGCTTCACAACTGGACACGCAAAAGGTTCTGGCCTTCGAATCCGGTGCGGTTGAACGTCTGGGCGCGATCCTCAACTCCTCCTCCACGCCGACACGTGACGATGTACTGACAGGTCTGGACGAAAGCGATGAGGTCCTTGCCAGCGCCGTGCGCAAGGCGATCTTTACATTCGCGAACATCCCTGACCGTGTCTCCCCCCGTGATGTGCCGCGCATTTTGCGCGACGTTGATGCAGGTGCGTTGCTGATTGCAATGGCAGGTGCCGAAGCCGCAGAATTGACAGAGCCACGCGATTTCATACTTGAAAACATGTCCGGTCGAATGGCCGATCAGTTGCGCGAAGACATGGCAGAGGCCGGCAAATCCAAACCCGCAGAAGTGGACGAAGCCATGTCAGCGGTCGTCACTGTTATTCGCAATCTCGAAGCAAGCGGCGATTTGGTTCTAAAAGTCCAAGAAGAGGAGGAGGACGAAGACGCTTAATCCCAGCACTTGTTGCAAGGGCTGGCAGGGTTTATGTCTGACATCCTAGTTCACAAGCAACAGGCAACCATGTCCGCTTCACCCCCTTCCAAGACGTCAAACGGGCTGCGCAATATCGGCCATTACCTCAGCAACTTGGCAATTATGGGCTTGATCCGTCTGGCCCTGTTTCTGCCCTATGCATTTCGCGTGCAGATGATGGGGGCCATCGTACAACGGCTGATCGGGCCACTGGCGGGTTACCGCCGTCGTGCACTCGACAACCTTGCGCTGATTTGGCCAGACATGCCACTGGGTGAACGCCGCAAGATCGCGTCTAAATGCCTGAACAATGTGGGCCGTACTTTTATCGAAAACTATTCGGCTGATGATTTTCCCCAGCGGATGGCCAACAACGTTGTAACGGGCGCAGGGGTTGAACCGCTGGAACAGTCGGTTGCGCAGGGCCGCCCAGTGATCCTTGTCACGGGGCATTACGGGAACTATGAGGCAATGCGCGCCGCACTGGTCGCGCGGGGGCTCAACATTGGCGGCCTCTACCGCGACATGAAAAACCCCTATTTCAACGCTCACTATGTAAAAACGATGGAAGCATTTGGCGGGCCTGTATTTGCACAAGGTCGCCGCGGCACGGCGGGCTTCGTCAAACATCTTAAGGCGGGTGGGCAATTGGTTTTGTTGTTCGACCAACATGTGTTCAAGGCTCCCAGCTTTGATTTTCTGGGCCAGCCTGCGCGCACCGCAGTTTCTGCAGCTGAATTAGCGCTGCGTTATGACGCGTTGCTGATCCCCTTTTACGGGATTCGTCAGGATGACGGACTTAGCTTTGAGACTGTTTTGGAAGCGCCAATCGCACCGACCGATCCGATCACCATGACCCAAGCCATTACCGACAGTTTGGCCGCACGGGTGCGCCAAGATCCCACACAATGGTTTTGGGTCCACCGCCGCTGGCGCCCTCAAAAATAGACTGGTCGCCTATTCTACGCGGGCCGCAGCAACAATGATGCCAGCATTTGCTTCTTGAACCAAAACGACAACGGGGTCGTCGCCTTTCACGTCAACGGACATGTCCAGCGCAGATTTGCCATCCCAAGAGCCAACGACACGCCAGTCATGCGCGATGTTGGAATAAGTAATGGTTTTGCCGCGATTCTCGCCACGGGTGATTTTGCTGGCCTTCAGGGGGGTCAGCTGTAGAACGTGGATCTCCATCGGACCATTCGCCGCAACAGGAACACTGCCCGCCACGCTGAGTTTCCCGTCGTGCCGCGTAACATCCAATGTCATCTGCGGGTCTTCGGATTTGTGATCATTGATCGCATCGGCCAAGGCCATTGGCTTAGCCCCAACAATATCCGTCAGCCCATTCACCACCATTTCAGGCGTATAGATTGAGCGCCGCCCCGCGTTTCTGGCATAGGCACGTTGTCTTTCAGCATAGGCCGGATTGCTGAATTCGTCCTTCCACCCGATGTAATCCCAATAATCCACATGCAAAGCGATCGCGATCACATCCTCGCGGTCATTCAGACTGGTAAAGATGGCGTCCGCAGGAGGACAACTGGAACAGCCTTGGGACGTGTATAATTCAACAACAACAGGACGTTGTTCAGCAAATGCAGGAACGGCCACCACTGTGCTGGCGCAAAGTAAAGTAGTTGCCAGAATGTTTTGAATGCGGCGCATAACGTTCCTATCTCGGGTGGTTTTCGGTCTTGTAGCATACACCTATTATCCCGTCCCTGAAATAACCAATCAAGGTTTCGAGAGTGCCCCGTGTGGTTCAACCTCATGGCGAAATTATGATTATTCACAATCCTCTGTTGCACTGTATGCCTCCTCCGAAAGGTTAAAAAACCACCAAAGGCCAGCCTTCAAGATCTGTCTTGCAGCAACAATGGAGCGACTGCCGGCGATCATCTGCACTCAAGATTCATGCAAAACCTGTGAACACGCGCATCCCACGCTCAATCGAGCCTTTGTCGCCCAGCCCGTGCTACGCGGTTTTGTTGGTGTTTCCGCATTGATCGATCTTGCCACCCAGTGCAGCAGCGGAACAGTAATCATTCTGTTTTGGTTACCAATTTCGGCCCCCCCATAAAACCTGCGGTCCCAGCGGTCCGCGGTTGGCAGAGCGATAGCGGTGGATCTTGGAAATGGACATCAGGTCTGAATTGCGTGTCATACCGTTGCGCCCGATGATCGATATTGTGTCAGATGAACGGGACGCATCGCGATGCAACGCGGGCGCCAATGGAAGTGTGACACCAACGGATAAATTGTAAGTATTTTCAAAGACCTACCGGCGTTAACGCTTTTGGGCGGCCTCTAGCGCGGGCAGGAAACGTTGTTCATAATCGCTGCCAATTAATGGACCGGCAAACCGGAACAGCACAGTGCCCTCAGCGTCTAGGATGAAGGTCTCAGGCGGCGCGGTGACGCCCCAATCAATCGCGGTACGGCCCTGTGGATCAAAGGCGATGGCGGCGAACGGGTTGTCGTCGTCGATCATATATTTGGTCGCCGCGCGTTCGGTGTCTTTGAAATTCACCCCGATGATGGGGATGCCCTCTGCTTCCATTTCCAGCAATTTGGGGTGTTCCGCACGGCATGGTGGGCACCAGCTGGCCCAGAAGTTCACCAGCGTCACCTCCCCCCCAGCCAACAGATCTTGATCCGCAAACGGGAAGTCCCCCAGCGGCTTTTCTGGCAAACTCGGCGCGGGTTTCCCAATGAGCGTGGACGGCAATCCCTCAGGATCGTCACGGTTCATCCCCACAAGCGCAAGGCCCACAAATGCCGCAAAAACCAGCGGCGGGGCGATCATCATCGGGTTAATTTTTGCCATTACGGTCCACCGTTTCTTCTATCTGGCGCAGCGCGGCGCGGGCTTTTTTGCCGCGTTTCAGGGTCACCAACAGCAAAACCGCAATCAGCCCCAATGACAGCCCATAAGCGCCCAGAACCTCTGCAGCGTATTTACCCAGATCCGGCATCACAGGCTCCTCTGAGTGCGCGCCAGCAACGCGCGGCTGCGGCGCAGGGCGATTTCAGTGCCTGTCCGGTAAAGGACCAGCGCAAGAAACAACAAGGTGAACCCAGCAATGGAAATCACCAGCGGCTGCCAAAACACATCCGAGATGTTTTCCTCTTTATCAAGGCTCAGCGAGGCCCCTTGGTGCAATCCTTGGCTCCAGAACAGTACCGCATAGCGCGACATCAACGCAAAGACAGATCCCACAAGGCACAAAACCGACGTCAGATCAGCGGCTGTGTCGGGGTCTTCGATCGCCTCCCACAGGGCGATATAGCCAAGGTAGAACAAAAACAGGATCAGGAATGAGGTCAGGCGCGGGTCCCATTCCCACCATGTGCCCCACATCGGCTGGCCCCAGATTGCGCCAGTCAGAAGGCCGATCACTGTCATCACCATCCCGATTGGCGCTGCCGCTTTGGCCGCCAATGCGCTGACGTGGTGACGCCGGACCAGCCAGACCAGTGAGGCCACCAGCATCATGATCCAAGCGTTGATCGCAATCCATGCGGCAGGCACGTGGATGTAGATGATTTTTACGGTTGAGCCTTGGCGGAAATCATCTGGGGTCGCAAAAAAACCCCAGCCAAGGCCCAGCAAAATAGCGCCCAAGGCCGCGCTCCACACAAAGGGCTGCACCTTTGCGCTGAGGGCCATAAACTTGACCGGATTTGCATATTCCCAAAGTGACATATCGTGTGTCTAACGCTCCAAAATTAACGGCACAAGGCCCGCCTTTAGTCTCACCTGATTGTCATCCGCAAGGAAGCTGCGGCCGCAAAGGGCAGCAAGGCCACCGTGCCAAGGCTGATCCCAGCCAAGAGGACCAGCGGCGTTTGCGCCTCCATGCCGATGGCCCCCCGCCGTGCGGCCTCAGCGCCGAAAATAAGGGTCGGCACATAGAGCGGCAGCACCAGCAACGACAACAAAAGGCCGCCGCGTTTGATCCCCACGGTCAACGCGGCGCCAAAACAGCCAATCATCGACAACGCCGGTGTGCCCAGCAGCAAGGAAACCACCAGCCAGACGAATCCCGCCGCAGGTAAATTCAGCAAAATACCCAAGACAGGCGCAGCCAGCACCAAAGGAAGTCCCGTTGTGATCCAATGCGCCAGCGCTTTTACCGCCAAAGCGCCCTCTAACGGCAGCGGCGATGTGGCCAACACATCCAATGTGCCATCCTCAAAATCCACTGCCAGCAGGCGGTCCAGCGACAATAGGCAGGCCAGCAAGGCGCCCAGCCACAAGATACCCGGCGCGATTGTTCCCAAAAGCGCGCTTTGCGGTCCGACACTAAAGGGAACCAACACAACAAGGATCAGAAAAAAGGCCAAGCCAAGGCCGAAGCCGCCTCCGGCGCGCACTGCAAGGCGCAGATCACGGATCAACAACGCCCTCACAGGAATGCCTCGTCGCTGGCGCCGTGCAGCGCGCCTGTGCGCGCGCGCAAAGGGCCGACATCCAGCACCTCTGCCTCAATCCCCAGATCGATATGTGTGGCCAGCAACCCCATGCCCCCTGCGCTTAGATGGGTGCGGACCGCTTGGGCGAACAGGTCAACGGCATCTGCATCAAGCGAGACAGTTGGTTCATCCAGCACCCAAATGGGCCGTCCCGTAACCATCAACCGCGCAAGACCCGCGCGGCGCTTTTGGCCCGCTGAAAGACTGCCAGCCAGCCGCCCTGCGAGTGGGCCGAGGGCAAAAGCCTCTAGCGCAGGTGAAATATCGTTTTGGCCATAGACCGCCGCCCAAAATTGCAGATTTTCCGCAACAGTAAGCATGGCCTTCAACCCGTCCGCGTGGCCGGCATAGGCGACACGGTCTGTGGCCCCGTCAATCTGCCCCGCCAGAGCAGGCTGCAACCCTGCAACACTGCGCATCAGTGTCGTTTTACCAGATCCGTTTGGCCCGCGCAGGATCAGCGCCTGCCCCGCCTGCAACGTAAAAGACACCCCGCTGAGCACCGGCACGCCCCCACGGGCGACAGCCACATCTGTTAGGCGCAGGCTCATCCTCCGCGTCAGATCGGCAACATGGCAAGGGCCACGCGGCGCCCTTCGCTGAGCAAAACATTATAGGTCCGCGCCGCTGCGGGGGATGCCATGGCCTCTACGCCAACGCCTGTGGCCTCAAGTGCGGCCCGAAGATCAGCGGGTAGATGGGCAATATCGGCCCCTGTTCCAATGAAGATCACATCGCTATCGGGGGCTAGCGCCAGCAGTGCTTCCGGATCCTCAAACCCGCCCCAAGTGCGCGTACCCGAGGGTGCCGTGATCACAGGCCCTTGGATCACCTGCCCGCCAATGCGGAAAAAGCCAGGGCCATAGCCTTCGACGGGTTTGGCGTCATTAAAGACAATCTCGTTCAGGCGCATGGGTCATCCTTTCCAAAGCGGCAGCGCGACAATAGCCGATGCAGCGATGACGATATAGGTAGATGTGCAAAAAACCAGCGTGCATTATGGGGCAAAAGGCCGCGCAGGGCTGGGATTAGACGCAATGGCGCCAAAACATCGAATGGATCATCAGCCCCTGCAATGCAAAGGCTGATGTCTCAGTTCTTAGGCGTCGATATTGGCGTATTGGTTGCCAGCGTTCACATCGGTCTTTGACCAATCCCGCTTGACCCCGAAATACAGCAGCGCTGCTGTCGCCACAAAGATCGAGGAATACGTCCCCACGATCACACCCCAAATCATCGCAAAAACAAAACCGCGGATCACATCGCCGCCCAGTACGAACAGGGCAATCAGCGCCAGCAACGTGGTAACGGAGGTCATGAATGTCCGGCTGAGCGTCTCGTTGATCGACATGTTCAGGACGTCTTTAAGATCGCGGCTTTTGTATTTGCGCAGGTTTTCGCGCACGCGGTCAAAAACCACCACTGTATCGTTCAGCGAATACCCCACAATCGTCAGCAGAGCCGCGATAATCGCAAGGTCAAACCTGATTTGCAGCTCGGAGAATACGCCGATGGTCAGCACCACGTCATGCAGCAACGCCAGAACAGCGCCTGCTGCGAACTGCCATTCGAACCTGAGCCAGATGTAGATCAGAACAGCGCCAATCGCGAGAACCACAGCGATTATTGCTGTATTGATCAGCTCTCCCGATACTTTGGGGCCGACTGATTCCACCGAGATGAATTTGATCTCGGGGCGGACGACTTCCAATGCGGCCTCAACAGCGGCGATCGTTTCGGCCGTTACGGCCTCTTGATCATCTTGGGCCTGAATGCGGATCATGGCGACATTCTGGTCATCGCGAAACTGCGGATCGAAGACCTCGGTGATGGTGATATCACCCAAGCCCAGCACTGCCATAGCGTCGCGGTATTCGGCCACATCCACAGGCAGCGGGCTTTCTGATCGGATGGTCGTGCCGCCGCGAAAGTCGATGCCGAAATTCAGACCTTGGGCAAAGAAAGATCCCAGCCCAATCAGCACCATCAGTGCGGATATCCCCAGCCACATCTTCCAGCGGGAAAAGAAATCAAAGTTTGTGTTTTGTTTGACCAGTCTCAGACGCATATCAAAGCTCTATCGTTTTGGGACGGCGGCGTTCGAACCAGATCACCACAATCAGACGTGTTACAAAGATCGCCGTAAAGACCGACGTGAGAATACCCAAACCCAGCGTAATCGCAAAGCCCCGCACGGGGCCAGAGCCCATCGCAAAGAGAATTACGGCTGTAATAAAGGTCGTAATGTTCGCATCCAAAATTGCGCTCAGCGCTTTTTCGTACCCCAGTGCGATTGCCCGCGCAGGGCCCTTGGAGGTGGCCAGCTCTTCTCGGATACGTTCAAAGATCAGCACGTTGGCGTCCACCGCCATGCCAACCGTCAAAACCACACCCGCAATACCAGGAAGCGTCAACGTGGCGCCGATCAGGCTCAGCACGCCAAACAGCAAGGCCACGTTGATAACCAGAGCAATATTGGCGAAAATACCGAAGAGGCCGTAAGCCGCCCACATGAAAAACAATACCGCGGCAAACGCGACGGTCGTCGCGATTTTACCCGCATCGATACTGTCTTGTCCCAATTCAGGGCCGATTGTACGTTCTTCTAGAAAATCCAGTTTGGCTGGCAGCGCACCTGCACGCAGCAACACCGCAAGGCGGGTAGAATCCTCAACATTGAAATTGCCCGTGATGATGCCCGAACCGCCTGGAATGTGGCTTTGGATGGTGGGCGCGCTGACAACTTCGTCGTCCAGAACAATCGCGAAAGGCGAGCCGATGTTTTCAGCGGTGTAATCGCCAAATTTGCGCGCGCCCGAAGTGTTGAACCGAAAGCTAACCGCAGGAGCGCCATTTTGGTCAAAACTGGGCTGCGCATCGACCAGTTCCTCGCCTGTGACAACAGGTGCGGATTCGATGACATAGAAAATCCCACTCTCATCCAACGAAGGAATGGCCTTATTCCCGATGCCAGGGCTTTCGTTGCTGTCGGTGGTGCGGCGCACGACAGGGTTAAATGTCAGCTGCGCCGTGGTGCCGATAATTTCTTTCAGCTCCGCCGCAGATCCGATGCCCGGTACTTGGATCAGGATGCGGTCGGTGCCTTGGCGTTGGATTGTCGGCTCACGCGTGCCAACCTCATCGATGCGGCGGCGGATGATTTCCAGAGATTGCTGCATCGTGCGCTCGTCCGTTGCACTTTTTTCAGCATCGGACAAAACAACCGTCAGCACACCACTGTCGCCTGACACCTCAATGTCATTGGCCCCTGCCCCCGTCAGCGTTTGCACAGGCTGCGCCAAGCCGCGCACGATTTGCAGCGCCTCGGCCATTTTGTCAGCCTCGTTCAGACGGACCTTCAGCTCGCCTGCAACCGCGTCTTGGCGGCGCACGGGGGTCAGCCCGCGCAAACTGTCGCGCACTTCTGGCCACATGGCCTCAAGACGGGCGGTATAGACATCCTCAACCCGAACTTCGGCCAGCAAATGTGCCCCGCCGCGCAGATCGAGCCCAAGATTAACCAGACCACTGGGCAGAAATTCAGGCCACAAGGCGCGCTGCGCTTCCAGCTCTGGTGTTGTCCCTGCGATCTCGATTTCTTTTACCGCGTCATTATGGCCTTCGACCAACGTGTAGAACCCATTTGGCATCGCCAATAGAATCCCAACAGCGCAGGTCAGCCAAATGGCGACGCGTTTCCATACCGGTATCTGGAGCATGATCGCCCGCCTTTTGTCTTATCGTTAGGAAGAGAGAGTTACTTGGCGGGTTCGGTTTTGTTAACCACAGTCGCGATCGTGCTCTGGATCACACGAATTTTCACACCATCCGCGATCTCGACTTCCAACTCGCCGTCGTCTTTCACCTTAACAACTTTGCCCACGATGCCGCCTTGGGTGATGACCTGATCACCGCGACGCAGTGCCGCAACCATCCCCTGATGTTCTTTCAGCTTTTTCTGCTGCGGACGGATCAACAGGAAATACATGATACCAAAAATTAGGATCAGCGGGATAAATTGCTCAATGCCTGACATGGGAATAGTCCTTTATTTTAAGTCTTGCGGGCGCATGTTCGCACATTGCCGCCCTGTGTCTGAGTTCGCCAGAACCTATGCGCGCCCCCACGGGTTTGCAAGGTACCCAAAGACCCAAATGCGGCCAAAACCCTAAGTTTCACACGGGGTTTTGCGCCCCCACTATCGGGCCGCGAAATAATCAGCCATAACGCGGCCATACGATTCATCTATGCGAGGATAAAAAGATGCATGACATTCGTGCGATACGCGACAACCCCGATGCTTTTGATGCCGCTTTGGCGCGGCGCGGTGATGCAGCGTTGTCATCGGATATCCTTGCGCTTGATTCTGCGCGCCGGACCAAAATTCAGGCAGCTGAGGCGGCTCAGGCCGACCAGAACGCCGCCTCTAAACAGGTAGGCGCGGCCAAGGCCAAAGGCGACGAGGCCGAATTTGAACGCCTGCGCGGGTTGGTCGCGGATAAAAAGGCCGAAGTTGGCGCCATGCAGGCCGAGGCCAAAGAGCTGGACGCCCAGCTGACCGATATGTTGGCCCGCATCCCCAACACCCCTGCTGATGATGTGCCTGAGGGCGCGGATGAAGCCGACAATGTCGAGGTCAAGAAATGGGGCGATGTGCCCAGCTTTGCCTTTGCGCCCAAAGAACATTACGATCTGGAGAGCGTTGCCGCCTCCATGGATTTTGAAACCGCTGCCAAAACATCCGGCGCGCGGTTTGTGATGCTCAAGCGCGGCGTGGCACGGGTGCACCGTGCGCTTGCACAGTTCATGCTGGACAAACACGTCGATGAAAACGGCCTGACAGAGGTCAACAGCCCCGTGTTGGTGCGTGACGAGGCCATGTATGGCACCGATAAGTTGCCCAAATTCGGGGAAGACAGCTATCAAACCGAAGAAGGCATGTGGCTGGTTCCTACATCCGAGGTGCCGCTGACCTATACGGTTGCGGGCGATACGTTGGATGCGGCCGATCTGCCGCGCCGCATGAC
>JBDVSG010000226.1:0-2240 GCA_039967155.1 Sulfitobacter sp.
ACAACACCCGTCCAGAAAAAGCTGGTGGCCGTACTGTCGGTCCGCCCGACATAACGCGTCAACAGCCCGTAAACCGCAAACATCAAGGCCGAGACGAACGGCAGCAAGGCGCGGATATCGAACACGGATGTATCTGGTTTCAAAATAATCATCACGCCCATGAACCCAACCGCAATCGCAGCCCAACGGCGCCAGCCCACATGTTCGCCCAAAACGGGCCCTGACAGGGCCGCGACCAACAGCGGGTAGCAAATGAAAACCGCATGGGTCTCGATCAGGCCAAGAACGGTATAGGCGACGACCATCAGACAAATCTCAAGACACAAAAGCAGCCCCCGAATGATCTGGATCAGCGGTTGGCTGGTCCGTGCTGCCGCCACAATGCTGCCCGCGTTCCGTTTGGCCACAGTCAGGACAAACGCACCAAAAAACCAATAGCGGATCATGACAATCATCAGCACATTGTATTCACCCGCTAGGTGCCGCGATAGCCCGTCCTGAATCGAAAACACGATGGTCGTCACAATCATGATCGCAATCCCGAGGGGGACATTGTTTTTCTGCGTCATGCCAAGACCGCGCGCGTCATGTGGCGCTTGCGGCCGTATCCTGCCACACGGCTTACCTCAAACCCTGCGTCGGCCAAACCGCGGCGCACGAAACCTGCGGCGGTATAGGTTGCTGCCGTTCCATTCGGCTGCGTATGTTTAGCGACCTGCGCCATCAGCTCAGGTGACCAAAGCTCTGGGTTTTTGGCGGGGGAAAACCCATCCAAGAACCACGCATCTGCTGCGGCTTCCCACGCGGGCAGGGTTTCACGGGCGTCGCCCATGATCACACGCAGGTCAAAATCGGGGCCTTGCAAATGGGTTGGGAACGCAGCGGTTTGCGCCAGATCGTCCGGCAAACCGTCAAAGGCACGCAAGGCGGTATGCAGATCTTCTATCGCCATTGGGAAGGCCTCAAAACTGGTAAAGCGTAACATGCCGCTGCACCCCGACGCGCGGAACGCCTGCAACGTCACCAGAAAGTTCAATCCCGTTCCAAAGCCCAGTTCGGCCACATGAAACCCGTCGCAGAAACGCGCAGGTAGGTCATTGCCCGCCAAAAACACGTGACGGGTCTCGGCCATGCCATTTTCCAAACTGAAATACGGATCATCAAATTGCGTCGACACAGGCACACGCCCGTCACGCCATTCTAATTGTGCTGTCTGGTCCTGCACGCCATTGCCCTGTATCTGTGATTCTGACGCAACTTGCGCCCAATCAAAGGCCAGAGCAATGACCGAAATCACCATTCGCGGCGCGGGCATATTTGGCCTGTCTATTGCATGGGCCTGTGTGCAGCGCGGCGCAGCTGTCCAAATCATCGATCCACATGGCGCGGGCGCGGGCAGCAGCGGCGGTATTGTAGGCGCTTTGGCGCCTCATGTACCTGAAAACTGGAACCCAAAGAAAGCCTTCCAGCTGAGCAGCCTGCTGGTGGCGCAAGATTTTTGGCAAGAGGTCGAGACCGCTGGAGGCCTATCAGCTGGATACGCCCGTACGGGACGCCTGCAGCCCATCGTCGATGATGCCGCGCATGCGCTTGCCCAGCGCCGCGTCCAGACGGCACAGGAGCTTTGGCAAGATCATGCTGTTTGGGAAATCATCCCAGCGGATCAACACGATTGGCAACCCAATAGTCCCAGCGGCGCACTGATCCGAGACACGCTCAGCGCTCATATGCATCCGCGCCGCGCCTGTTCTGCGCTGGCCGCAGCGCTTTCAGCATCTGGCGTGCAAATTCAGCCAGAGGGCCGCGACAAGGGCGCCGTCATCTGGGCCACGGGCGTAGCGGGTCTGCACGAATTAACCACCAATCACACCCGCAGCATGGGCAATGGCGTCAAGGGGCAAGCCGCCTTGCTATCCTATGATGCCGCTGGATCACCGCAACTATTTGCGAACACCGTCCACATTATACCCCACCTCGACGGGACGGTCGCGATTGGGTCTACCTCTGAACGGGAATACGATGATCCAAGGGCGACCGACGCGCAGCTAGACGAGGTCATCGCAAAGGCCCGCGCCGCTGTGCCTGCGCTTGCAGAGGCCCCTGTGATCAACCGCTGGGCGGGTGTGCGCCCGCGCGCGCGGTCCCGTGCGCCCATGTTGGGGGAATGGCCCAGCCGCGCAGGGCATTTCATCGCCAATGGGGGGTTCAAGATCGGGTTCGGCATGGCGCCCAAAGTCGCA
>JBDVSG010000227.1:0-2336 GCA_039967155.1 Sulfitobacter sp.
CTGCGCGATGCGCAAACGCGCGCGTTGCTGGCCTCGGGCAAATACCCCTGCCGTAACATCGACCAGAATATGGCTGACCTGTCCGCTCAGATTGCCGCCAATGCGACAGGGGCCGCTGAGCTGACCAAGATCACGCAGCAATTCGGTCTAGACACTGTTCACGCCTACATGGCCCACGTGCAAGACAACGCCGAAGAAAGCGTGCGCCGTGTACTTGATGTGCTGCGCGATTGTGATTTCACCTATCCGCTCGACAATGGAGATCAGATCAAAGTGGCGATTACCGTCGATAAAGCGGCCCGCCAAGCAACCATCGATTTCACCGGAACCTCTGGCCAGAATGAATTCAACTACAATGCGCCAATGGCGATCTGCCGCGCGGTTGTCTTATACGTGTTCCGCACCTTGGTCGGCAGTGACATCCCCATGAACGAGGGCTGCCTAAAGCCCCTCAACCTGATTGTCCCACAGGGCAGTATGATCAACCCCAACGCGCCTGCAGCTGTGATTTCGGGCAACACCGAGGTCAGTCAGGCCATCGCAGACACGCTGTACGGCGCGCTAGGCGTCATTGCGGGTAGCCAAGGCACGATGAACAACTTTGTGTACGGCAACGATGTGCATCAAAACTATGAAACCATCTGTGGCGGCACAGGGGCTGGTGATGGGTTCCACGGCACAAGCGCGGTTCACAGCCACATGACCAACACGCGCATGACCGACCCAGAAGTGTTGGAGACACGCTTCCCTGTGCGGGTTGATGAATTTTCGATCCGTCATGGCTCGGGCGGGATTGGAGAATTCACGGGGGGCAACGGGATTGTTCGCCGTTTGCAGTTTCTTGAACCAATGACCGTGACCGTGCTGTCGTCCCATCGAAAAGTCGCACCGCACGGTGCTGCGGGCGGCGCGCAGGCCTGCGTTGGTGAAAACAGCGTTGAGCGCGCAGATGGTCACATAATGGAACTCAAAGGCAACGCCGAGGCCCAGCTGGGGATCGGCGACGTGTTTGTGATGAAGACACCTGGCGGTGGCGGCTATGGAAAGGCCCCATAGATCCGCAATGACGCGCGAGGCAACATAATACGACATTGGTCATGCGATGGGCCGCTGAAGAAGCAATTGAAAGGAAAGAATAAATGAAGTTTTCCATAGGGGGTGCGCAGACCGAGATTGCGATTGAACATCTGGTGGTCGCGGGCTGGACGGGACGTGATCTTTCGGCGGTACAACACCACATTGATGAACTTGCTGAAATCGGCGTTGCGCCACCGTCAACAACCCCATTGTTTTACCAAGTATCGCGTTCTTTGCTGACCCAAGCAGACAACGTTCAGGTCCTTGGGCCGGATACGTCAGGTGAGGCAGAGCCATTCTTGGTTAATCACGGGGGTAAATTGTGGTTGGGACTGGCATCCGATCACACGGATCGACAATTGGAGACCACATCCGTTGCCGCCTCAAAACAAGCCTGCGCGAAGGTCTGCGCAAGCACCTTGTGGGAGTTCAGCAAAGTGCAGGACCATGTCGATCAAATTCGGCTGCGCTCATGGATTGTCGAGGCAGGCGATTGGGTGTTGTATCAAGAGGGTAGTCTGGAACAGATCTTGGCGCTCACAACGCTCAGCGCGCAGATCGCAGGCATCGATCAATCCGCAATGTTGTGCGGGACGCTTCCTGCGATTGGCGGTGTTCGTGCTGCGGGTGAATTTCGTGCCGAACTTTATGATCCGGTTTTAGATCAACGCATTGAACTGCAATATGCTTCCGATTGTTTAGAAATTTTCAGCTGAAGATCAGTCATTCATGGCGCGTCTCGCAGGCATGCGCGATGATCTGACCCGATCCACGTGTGACCAGCGTTTCGGCCCCTTGGCGATTGGTATAGACTGTATCGCCGGGGTCGAGATTGCCAAGATAGGTAACCTCGCGCATGCGCAGGGGCGACGTGCATGCAGTGCTTTGTTCGATGATCCGACTGAAACTGGGGAAATACAACAGACCAACGGCGTTGAAATCCAGCGTGAACTGCGGCGTAAGGGGCGCGCGGGTCACTGGGGGAGCAGCCCTGCGTCTGAGATCACGTGACATGTGCTGCGCGCGTTTTTCAAGCGCCCTCAGCTCGGCTCCGGCGGGGGGGAGGTTGCAAGGCTGGGCAGGCAGGGCGCGGGTGATGCGCCGGTTTGAGCCGGTTTCGTCATGTGCCACAAAAATCGATAACATCAGCAAACGGCCGATTTCTTGACCGCGGTGTATGAACACATGGCGCGAACCAACTTTTGGCCCGCCAAGACTGGTCAGATCGGATTGGATGGTCAGCGACTCTCCCAAAAGCG
>JBDVSG010000228.1:0-9728 GCA_039967155.1 Sulfitobacter sp.
CGAAATCGCTTGCGATAGGGTTGTCCTTGCGGGGGGCGCGTGCTCCAGTCTTTTTGCGCGAAACACAGGGCTGCGTTTGCCACAGCTCAAGGTTGTTAATTCACTCATCCGCACAAAACCGCTGGAAGGGGGGCCGGAAGCGGCCCTTTGGTCAGAAGGGTTTTCGATCCGCAAACGCCAAGACGGCGGATATACAGTCACGGACGGGTTTCGCAACATCGTGGATATCGTGCCTGACAGTTTCCGCTACATGCGGGATTTCCTGCCTGCTTTGGGGGCAGAATGGCGGGCGCTCAAATTCCGTTTGGGCGGCAGGTTCTATGATGAGGCGCGGTTTGCGAATTCTTGGCGCTTGGATGAAGCAAGCCCGTTTGAATAAAACCGCGTGCTGGACCCCAAACCGTCCTTTTCAATGCAAGACAAAGCACTGGCTGATTTGCGAAAAGCCTTCCCCATCTTTGAAAAAGCGCAGATCGCCCAACGTTGGGCGGGCGCGATTGACGTCACACCTGACGCGATCCCTGTGATCTCTGCCATCGATACAATCCCCGGTTTTTTCATCGCCACGGGGTTCTCGGGACATGGGTTTGGCATCGGGCCTGCTGCGGGACGTTTGATGGCCGATTTGGTGATGGGTCGCAGCCCGATTGTTGATCCAACGCCATTCCGCTTTGGTCGCTTTAGCGACGGATCAAAGATCGAAATCCTCAGCGGGTATTGAGACGGGGCCACTCCGATGTTGGACGGCGCTTGAAGTGGGGTCGCAAAGAGCTCCGGCAGGAAGGTGGCGCTCGGTTGCGCAAAGCACCTTGCGGGGACTTCCCTCCTTGGTAGAATAATGGTGTTATCGTCCTGAAGACGAAGTCTATTTTTTTGTGCTGGGAGACCCCATTTTTGAAAAAATTCCTCATAGGGTTAGCCGTTTTGTCCGCAATTGGGGCAGGGGCTGTATTGTTTGTAACGCGCGATACCGCAGCAACACACCCGACCCTAAGGGCCAGCAATCTGCCGCCCCTCATTCCCACCCGCGCATTTTATGCCGATCCGAACGCCGCATTTGATTTCTCTGTAACCGATGACGGTAAATACGTCTCTTATCAGCAAACAAGCCTGACAGGGGCCAAGATTGTTGTCAAAGACCTAAGTACGGATAAGATCATATCAAAGTTTCCTGCTGGTTTGCAGTTCCGCAGGTGGCACCCGACCAAACCGCTGATGCGCTTTATCTTTGAGGGGCATGATTGGGAGGTAGACCCGTTCAAGCCTGAGCCCGAGAATTGGAGACGCACCAGCCCTGTGCGCCTGTCTGGCGGGTGGGTAAAGAATGAGATCGCATCAACAGATGATCAGGACATTCTGACATGGGGCAAAGAAAACGGAAATGGCAATGGCCATATGTGGCTTGTGTCCCAAGATGGGTTAAGGGCCTCAAAAATTGCGGAAGGAAACCCGCGAACACAATATTGGGTATTTGATGAGTTCCCCAATCCCGCGCTGCGGCTCGACAGTCTTGATCCTGCGACGACGCGATTGTTCAAAAAGGATGATGAGGATTGGGCGCCGCTGATTGACATCCATATGAACGACCAATTTGGACCAATTTCACAGGTGCGTGCTGATGGGACAGTGGTGGTCCGTTCTTCGCGCGGGCGCGACAAGGTCGCGCTTGTTTCTTTTGATACGGCAACAGGGCAGGAAACTGTGCTGCATGAAAACCCTGACGCTGATATCGCCTTAGTGTCCAAGCTGACGTTGACCAATGAACCTGATATTATTCGCATGGGGGTCGCAAAATATGATCGCATTGCCCTGACCGATCGCGGACAGGTGTTTTTGGATATATTGGCACAATTCCCACAACCGATCTCGCTTGGCCCAACCGTTGTCAGCCCGTCGGGGCGGTATATCACGCAGGCCATTTCCCCCCAGAGCAAATCCTACATTTTCCTGCTGATCGATATGGAGGAAAAGTCATACCAGACCCTCGCTGAAGCGCCGATCCGGCGTTACAAAGAGCATCTTGTCCAAGAAAAGGGGGTTACATTTACGGCGCGCGACGGGCTGGAAATCCCCGCGGTGCTGACAATGCCCCGAGATGTTGCAGGGCCTATCCCGTTTGTTGTTGAGATCCACGGGGGGCCTGCGCTGCATACAACCGTTGGGTACGGGCACGCTACACAACTGTTGGTGAACCGTGGCTATGGCGTGTTGTCGGTTAATTATCGCGGCTCAACAGGGTTCGGAAAGGAATTCCAATCCAAAGGTTTCAAAGAGTTTGGCCGCGCCATGCAAGATGATATCACTGATGCGGCCAATTGGCTGGTGGCGGAAGGCATGGCAGATACGGATGCGTTGGTCGCCATGGGCACCAGTTATGGCGGTTATTCAGCCGCGCTCGCCATGAGCCGCGATCCAGATCTGTTTGACGCGGCAATCGTAGAATTTCCAATGCTGGATATTGAATTTCAGTCCAAAAACTATCCAGGATTTTGGGAAAACGGCATTGATGGCTGGTGGCGCTATTTTGGCAAAGTGGATGATGCAGAGGACCTTGCTTTGATGCGCAAATTCTCTCCCTCCAACAGAATTGACGAGATCCACGGCCCCATCATGATCATCGGAGGGTTGCGCGACCAAATAACAGCGGTTCAACAGGTCAAAGACTTTGAAAGCGATGCTTTGGCAGCCGGCAAAGATGTGGAGGTTCATTATTTCCCCAATGCGGGCCATGGTCTGAACAATTGGCGCGACGAATTACGCCGTGCACGTCTCATTGAGGAGTTCTTGGCCAAACATGCGGGGGGCCGCTCGGGTGGTTTCGAATTTGCCGAACGTGCGCCAGCCTTCATCAAATAAGGGCAAGGGGATGCCATCCTGACCAAAGGGCCTGCCCGAAGGCCGCGCCGATCATCTGTGCTGGCAAAACAAGCGCATTGATTGATAAACAGCGATGAACGCCGCTGAAATTCCCCCTGCAAGACGAAAGAGAAGGCAGATGAGCTACAAATTGTTCTACGCACCAGCGAGTGCTTCATTAGGCGTCAGGGTCATTCTTGAAGAGATCGGCGCCGATTATGAGCTTCTTGCGACAAGCATCGACATGGATCAGCCTCGGCCGCCCGATCACCTGAGGTTAAACCCGAATGGTTGGGTCCCTGTGCTGCTTTGGGAGGATCAGGCGATGTATGAATGCGCGGCCATCGCAATTTTCCTAAGCGACCGGCACCCTGATGCGAAACTTGCACCAGCAGCAGATGACCCCGAACGCGGGCTGTTCCTGCAAAATTTGGTCTATTTTTCCGGCACCGTTCAAAATGCGTTTCAATTGGATTATTACCCCGATCGTTTTGCCGACACGCCCGACACACAAGCCAGCGCGCAACGTCGCGGGTGTCGGCGGTTGCGCGAGGTTTGGAAGGTCATAGATGACCAGATCGGACGCAACAAATGGGTCATCGGCGATCGTTTCTCGGCGGCGGATCTTTATCTGTTTATGTTGACGACGTGGTTGGACCCGTCACGGAGCCACCCGCTGCTACAGGATTTCCCAAACGTCAAACGCATATCTGATGCTGTCTTGCAAAGGCCCAGCGTAGCATTCGTTTACAAGGACTGGATAGCAGACCGCGTGTAATTGAGATTGGAAACTCCGCAGCGAGGCGCAGGTAAAAGGCAGGCGCATTTGCCCAGCTTACAGATTGTTTTGCAGCCCAAACATGTGCCTTTCCTCAAAGGTCTGAGACGAGATGCGACATTTCTTAGGAAGCTGGCACCGAGATACCTTCACAGTCCGATAGGGTATGCCCAGCTATCACGCCGATAGTCATAGGGGATTGCCCTTCATGATGGGCCAAACGCGCGGTGTCAGCCCTACAGGGTGCTGCTATTTTATGGGGCAGGGATGAACAAGGTCACGCGGTCGGGGTTCATTTCGGCCAGAGCGATGGTTCCGTTGGCATGAACCGCCATGCCATGCGCATAAGTCGAGAAAGTCCGACAGCGGCCCACTAATTTTCCAGCGGGGTCATAGGCCGACAGACGTGGTGTCTGATCCGTGACCAACACCATCCCATCGGATGAGAGAGAAAGCGCCATCGGCTTATACACCCTCTCAATTTGCCCCAGAAAATTACCCTCACCATCAAACTGCTGAATACGATTGTTTTCCCGGTCCGCCACCCAAAGCCTGCCCAAAGCGTCAAAGATCAAACTGTGAGGCGTCGAAAATTCCCCCGCATCCCGCCCTGCGTGCCCAAAGGTTTTGAGATGTCGAAAATCGGGACTAAAAATATGAACCGCGCTGTTTCCATAGCCGTCAGCCACATAATACCTGCCATCAGGCCCTCTGACACAATCGCAGGGGTGGTTGAAGGGACGCCCTAGCGCTGGGTGTTCCTTGCAATCCAGACGCGCGACTTCGTTCATTTGCGCATCCAGTAAAACGACTTTATGCCCATCCATGTCCGTCGCAATCAGTTGGCCATTGGCAGTGCTTCGGAGGCCGTGACCGCAAACAAACTGAGGAAGATCCGCGCATTCGTTTAGGATCGTGCCATCATGGGCAAGCATCACAAGCTCTGGCATACGTCGCCTGAGGACCACGATGTTGTCCCCCAAAATGGCTAGGTCCGTGATCCCGCTCAGCCGTTCATCTGTGACATGTGTCACGCGGTAACGGTTTTGGCCCAGTGCGACATAGGCTGGAGGGCGCGCCATTTGGTTTTGGTTGCTCATATCACATCTTGCAGCATTTCTGCCATTGTCACCAGCATTGCGTCTTGTCCTGTGCTGGCAGTGATCATCAGTCCAGAACCTTGCTGGTTGGAGAGGGGGAGGCTGACAGAACAGCCGTCAATGACATTGGCAAAACTCGTGTTGCGAAGGGCCAGCAGATTGATACGGTCAAAGGCCGCATCCTCGCGCAGGTCGTCGCATTTGGGGGGCAATATCGCGACCGTAGGCATGACAATTGGCGTTTCGCGAAATAACAGCGCGGCTTCGGCGATCAGGGCAACTCGGGCGGCCAATGTCTGGGCGTAATCAATTGCCGTTACCCCTTCTGCCCGCGCCATGCGTGCGGCCACGCGTGGATCCAGATCGTTGCGGGCATTTTCGAAAAAGGTTCCATGATGGGCGCGCGATTCAACAGCAGAAAACTGCCAGACGGGAAGGGCGCGGTAGCGATCAAAGATATCCAGCTTCAACCGCCTGATGTGAATGCCCGCCGCCGTGAGCGATCTGAGGGCGGTCTCAAAGGCTTCGGCCACCTCGGGGTCCAAGTCATCCATGCCAAAATTATCGGGCACAATCACCGCGCGGGGCATGGCTGAATTGATCAGCGCTGTGTCGCGCAGAACATTCAGGACGGGCCGCAGCACAGCGGCGTCTCGCGTCAAAACACCAATACTGTCTAACGAATGTGACAAAGCCACAGCACCCTCGCGGGGGATGGTTTGCGCAGTGGCCTTGAACCCGACGAGACCGCAAAATGCGGCTGGAATGCGGGCTGATCCGCCCGTATCCGTGCCAAGCGCAACATCAGCCACGCCCCGCGCCACCGCAGAAGCGCCCCCAGATGTCGATCCCCCCGCGATACGGTCTTTGAACAAAGGCGTCAGCGGCGTGCCAAAATGGGGGTTCAGGCCGAGCCCCGAATAAGCAAACTCCGTCATGTTTGCATGGCCAATCAATCCCGCACCGGCGCGGCGCAATCGCGCGACGGTCGTTGCATCCTTGGCCGCGGGGGGGGTGTTGTTGCGGACTTTGGTGCCTGCGCGGGTGACATAGCCGTGCACATCGAACAGATCCTTGACCGCGACGTTTAGACCAGACAGAGGTCCCGTTCCCTGCACGGCATCGTTAAACGTGCCTGTGAAATCTGGTGCAGCTGCGCGCGCACGGGCAGCTTGCAGAAGAGCGTGGGGGGTGTTTTCCATTAATTCCATCTTTCAAAGGGTTTTCTGAACAAGCCATGTCGCAATGCCGGGGAAAGCCGTCAGTAAAACAACAGCCAGCACCAAGATCATAAAGTAGGGCAAAACCATTCTGGTAATCGCAAAGATAGATTGCCCTGTCAGTTTCTGAATCACAAACAGGTTGAACCCCAAGGGCGGTGTGATTTGGGCCATTTCTACGACAATAATCAGGTAGATACCGAACCAAACCGGATCAATGCCTAAGGCCAGCACAGCGGGCATCACAACAGAGGTCGTCAAGACGACGATCGAGATCCCATCAAGAAAGCACCCCAATAGGACGAAGAAAACCGTAAGCACTGCGATCAATCCAGGTTTGCCAAGCCCGCTTGAGGAAATGATCTCGGCCAGCTGCCCTGGCAAGCCCGAGAAGCTCATGGCGGAGGTTAGAAAGGCGGCCCCCAGCAAGATTAGCCCGATCATTGCGGAGGTGCGTGTTGCGCCGAGCAGGGAGGCGGTGAAGGATTGAACGCTCAACGATCGGCCAAAGGAGGCGATGATCAACGCGCCCGCAACGCCAATGGCTGCGGCCTCGGTTGCAGTGGCAACACCGGCGTAAATTGATCCGATGACCCCGATGATCAACCCGACAACGGGCAGTAACATCCGTAAACGGGCTAACCTTTGACCAACAGAAATCTGCGGCTCGGGGGCTGGAACGCCGTCTGGGTTCATCTTGGACCAAAGGGCAATGTAGCCTGAAAACAACGCCATCAGCATCAGCCCGGGCACAACGCCGGCAATGAAAAGGCGGTTGATCGACACCTGCGCGGCAACGCCGTAGACGATCATCACGATGGACGGTGGGATCAATAGACCAAGCGTCCCCGACCCCGCAAGAGAGCCAATAGCCAGACGGTCTGCATAGCCACGCGATTTCAGCTCGGGCAGGGATATGCGCCCCACGGTGGCGGTCGTCGCCGCAGAGGAGCCTGAAACAGCGGCAAAAATCCCGCAACCGATGACATTGACATGGGCCAATCCCCCCGGCAATCGCCCGACCCAAGGGGCGAGGCCCGAAAATAGATCCTCGGCAAGGCGCGTCCGGTAGAGGATCTCGCCCATCCAGATGAACAGGGGCAATGCGGTCAAGGTCCAGCTTGCGGAATGGGCCCACATGGTGGTGCCCAAAATGGCATCGACAGGCGTTGAGGTGAAAACCATAAAAATCACAACGGCGCAGGCCAGAAGGGCAACGCCCACCCAAATGCCCAACCCCAGAAGGATGAGCAATGTCGCCACCAGCGTGGCAGATTGTAGAAGGATATCCATGTTCATTCTCCGCGTATCTGATCTTGGGGGGCTGCAATTTCAACCGACAGGCCAAGGATCAGGCGGACTGTGCGTTCCGCGAAGGCCAAAGCAAATAACACAGCCCCAAGGGCCATTGGCGCTTGGGGGATCCAAAGAGGCACGGCGATGACGCCTTGGCTGACGTCCTTGTACGTCCAGCTTTCGTGAACATAGCCAAAGATCGCCCAAGCCACCCATCCCATCAAAAAAGCCGCAAACCCAGCAGCCATCACGTCAGCGTAATGGCCCAGTTTTTCTGGCATCACTTGGCGCAGTGAAGTTACGCGAATGTGGTCGCCATGCATCAACGCCGCAGGCAGTGCTAGAAAGATAGACGCGCTCAGCCCCCAAGCGGCGAAATCATCAGCCGAAGGGATCTGTCCCCCCATGAAGCGAAGCCCAATCTGTGACAGGATCAAGACAGCGATGCCCAAAAGCGACAGCGCAGCCAGTGCACCGCAAAAGTTAAAAATATGGCGGGTCAGCAACATATTGGAACTCCAAATCAAAAAAGCGGCCGAGGTGCGAACACCCCGACCTTTTGACCAGAACCCTAGGGCGACAAGCCGCCCGAGGGTCTTGGCATAGAGGGTTCTGGCCTATTTCATGGCGTCGACGATTTTCTGGCCGTCTTCGCCTGATTGCTCCAGCCATTCCGAGCGCATGGTCGCGGCGATGTCTTTGAAATCCGCAGCCAGACCTTCAGGCGTTGTCAGGACCTTCATGCCGTTGTCGGCCATGATTTGTGTGGCTTCGCCAGTGGCGGCTTCGGCCATTTCAAAACCGCGGACTTCGGCCAGCTTTGCGGCTTCTTGCAATGCGGTTTGAACGTCTGGGGACAGACCGTCATAGGTTCCCTTGTTCACGATCACCATGTTTTTGGGCAAAAAGGCCTGCACGTCATAGTAATGAGAAATGAAATCCCATGCTTGGCTGTCGACGCCCGTTGAGGGGGATGTGATCATGCCGTTGATGACGCCCGTCGAGAACGCTTGGCTGATTTCCGAGCTGGCGATGGTCGCTGGGATGGCCCCCAGAAGTTCGGCCAAACGCGCCGTTGACGGGTTGTAGGCGCGGAATTTAACGCCGTCGAAGGACTGCGCGTCTGTCACTTCTTTGTTCATGTAAACGCCCTGAGGCGGCCAAGGCGCGGCATAAAGCAAAACAAGACCATCTTCGGCAAGCTTCTCTTCATAGATCGGGCGGGAGGCTTCCCAAAGTTTGCGCGCTTCGTCAAAGTTTGATGCCAGCAGTGGCACAGCATCCGCAGAATAGGCGGGATCTTCGTTCCCCAGTGCAGAAATCAAGACCTCACCGATTGGGACGATGCCGCGCTGGACGCCGCGCTTCAGCTCAGGGCGCTTCAATAGAACCGAGTTCGACACAACGTCGATCTCAAGTGCGCCATCCGATAGACGTGCGACATCATCAGCGAAGGCGCGAATGTTCTTGGTCAGGTAATTGCCATCTGGCGCATCCGCCGACATTTTCCATGTTTCGGCGTGGGCGATGCCTGCCGTAAGCGCGGCAATGGCCGTTCCGATGAGAAGTTTTTTCATTGTAGTCTCTCCTTGTTGGGTCGTTTGGTGTTTTGGGGCTGCATTTACTGCAGCACGGGATTGGTTGTTTTAGGTGTCCAGCGGTGGAAGGTCGTTTTCGTCAAGCGACCACATCAGACGAAATGTTTCGGCCTCACGAATGGCGCTGCCCATTTTTTCCTTCAGATCGCGCAGGGTTGCCTCGGCGATCGGTTCAGAGGCCACATCGACCGCGATACAAGGGGCCAGCACGCGGCCTTGTGGGTTTTCCGACGGCAGCGGCGTTGAAAGAGCTTCGTCAGGGAACATGCTATGCACCCGCAGAACGCCGTCTTTGGTTACCGTGTCAGACAGCAGGGTGCTGATCGCTTCGGGCGCCATGGCGTCTGGGTGCAGCTCGATCAAAACCAGCGCGCCGCCCCAGCCAAACCCGCCTTCTTGTGCAACATGCATCACGCGGCGGCGGGTGTTGGACATGCGGCCAAAATTGGTGACCGACCATTGGGTCTGTTTGGAAAACGCTGTCCGGTAGGCTTCTGTTGTGAAATCTGCAAGGCTGCTTGCGCGGTACAAGGCAAGGTAGCGCCGCGCCGCGCCAGAGACCGCACGGTACCGGCGCGCCCCGGTAAAGCCGGAAATCCGGACGCGTTCTTCCATATGCTCGCGATCATACCACTGGTTGAAATCGGTTTCATGGTCGGGGTCGATATCGCTCCAGACAAAGAGCTGCGCTTGGTCTGTGCTGCGGATATGGGTCATTCTATGTCCTGATCTTTGGACAGACCTATCTTGGGCGATGGCAGGGCGCGGCCCACCTTCGTTAAGATGCGTTCAGGATCTGTCGATTGCTGTTGAGGCACAGTCAGACAGAAGGGAGATTTTCACAAACGGGATTCTTTAGGGGGGGGTGATCGGGTTTTCC
>JBDVSG010000229.1:0-17362 GCA_039967155.1 Sulfitobacter sp.
TCCAAAATGATGAAACGAAAGAACCATTCGCCCGATTTCAAAGCCAAGGTTGCGCTTGAAGCAATCCGCGAAGAGATGACGATGGCGTAGTTATCGAAGAAGTATGGCGTGCATCCCACGCAGATTGGGACTTGGAAGCGAGCCGCGATTAAGAATATGGCCGCGGGGTTTTCCAAGCGAGGCAGCGATCCTGCACAGGTCGACGATGCTACGATAGACAAACTTCATTCCAAGATTGGTCAGCTGGTGGTGGAGCGCGATTTTTTGAAACGCGCCTGGGATCGTTGAGCAAGGATCGCAGGCAGATGTGCATTGAAAAAAGTCACCCGAAAATCAGCTTACGGCGGCAATGCCAGATGTTGTCGCTGGCGCGCTCAAACCTGTATTACACCCCGAAAGGCGAGAGCGCCGAGAACCTGCGGTTCATGGAAGCCATCGACAAACAGTTCTTGGAAACGCCGTGGTATGGATCGCGTCAGATGGCGCGGTGCATGCAGCGGCAGGGTCACAAATGCGGTCGCCATCGTGTGCGCCGCCTGATGCGGCTTATGCGCTTGGTTCCAATCCATCAGACGCCAAACACCAGCAAGAAGCACCCCCAGCACAAAATTTACCCTTACTTGCTGTGTCGATTGGCGATTGACCGCCCCAATCAGGTTTGGTGTGTGGATATCACCTACATCCCTATGCGGCGCGGTTTCTTGTATCTGGTGGCGATTATGGATTGGTACAGCCGTAAGGTTCTAAGTTGGCGGCTGTCCAACAGCATGGAGGCCGACTTCTGTGTCGAAGCCCTGAAAGAGGCCATCGCTAGAAATGGCAAGCCAGAGATCATGAACAGCGATCAGGGCAGTCAGTTCAATGGCTTTGAATGGATACAGGCGCTGAAAGATGCCGACGTGAAAATATCCATGGACGGTAAAGGCCGGTGGGTCGACAACCGAATGATCGAACAGCTTTGGCGATCCCTCAAGTACGAGTGCATTTATCTGAACGCATTTGAAACAGGCTCAGAGGCAAGGATAGGGATCGGAAAATGGATGACATACTACAACACGGAACGCCCGCACTCGACCCATGGAATATTGACGCCAGAGGAAGCGTATGAAAACAAAAAGGAACCAATGAGAGACGCAGCATAAATCAAACCCTGATCCACCTTAATTAGGCTGCAAACTGGTCGAAAATGTAGGACCACCTCTGGACATAGATCAACAAGAGTTTTTCGTCAGAATAGACACTAAGCCCCCAATACTAAGTTGCAGATTGATCTGTGTTCAGCAATGGTGACCGAGAGAAGAGATTCTGTGTGCAAGGCCTGCTGAGTTTACCAGCTTCTGCCGGTTAGTCAGGGTCGAGCTGCTCCTCGTTTTTCTGTATAAACTGGTCAAAAAAATTTGGGACTCTAATGCCAAAAAACCTTTTATTAACTGGGGCAAGCCGCGGAATTGGACACGCGACTGTAAAAAAATTCTCGCGAGAGGGTTGGCGTGTTTTGACATGCTCGCGTCACGCCTTTGATGAGAAATGTCCTTGGCCGGGTGCCGAGGAAAATCATATTCAAATTGATCTTTCTGACCCCGCCGACACTATCAATGCGGTCGAAATTATCCGAGAGCGTCTTGATGGACCGCTTCACGGATTGGTCAATAACGCAGGCATCTCACCAAAGGGACCAGAGGGCGCGCGACTAAGTACACTTGATACAGACCTCATGGACTGGGGAAAAGTGTTCCACGTCAACTTCTTTGCGCCTGTCGTTTTATCCCGAGGATTGATGAATGAACTCGCGGACGCGAAAGGTTCTATTGTAAACGTAACGTCCATTGCGGGGGCCCGTGTTCATCCCTTCGCGGGCGCTGCATATGCAACATCAAAGGCGGCTCTTGCCGCTTTGACACGAGAAATGGCGCATGATTTTGGGCCTTTAGGTGTTCGTGTCAATGCAATTGCACCAGGTGAGATTGAAACCTCCATTCTATCGCAAGGCACCGACAAGATTGTTGAAAAGCTACCTATGCAACGCATGGGGAGCCCCGATGAAGTTGCCGATGTGATTTTCTTTTTATGCTCTGACACGTCCTCTTATGTGACGGGCACAGAAATCGAAATCAATGGCGGACAACACGTTTAAGCCAGAGGGCCACGCACTTTACGTCACGCTGCGTCGAACCTTAACAAAATCCGAAGACCGGATTTTTTTGAACATTCCCACAATGCTCCTTTTTTGGAACAGACGGCATTGTTGCACAAATGAACTGGTGGGATTCGCTTTAGCAAATCAGCAAGATTGCGGCATGCTATGCGGCAGTTGGGCGCTTAGGAAGTACAAGGCCAAGAGTTGGTCGTCCTACAATGGCAGCTTGAAGCGTCGTGGATCACTACCCATTGGGCGAGATCCGTCTGGGGTAAGGGGAAGCCTGCCCAGCACCCGATTTGTACAACAATGCCGTTCAATACGTTAACAGAGGGAATCCGAACGGTTCATGATAAGGGGTAAAACGACGAGTCGAAGCAAAAACGACCCATTACACTTATTCATGCGACGGAATTGTTGTGCTCCAACGTATGTTTCTCAAACAGAGCTTCAATTGATCAATATTTAACAGCGAATGGAACGATCCTTGCGACAACCCATCATCTTTCTTCTCTCCGCGGGCATCCTATGCGCTGCGTATTTCTTTTCGTTTGGAATGCCAAATGCGCTCAAATATGCGGTCGGCATGGATGTGGCGCAAAGTGAGACGCAGAGCTCAGATCGCGGTGCACGTCCTCAAAGAGAGGCGAAAGAAACAGTTGTGGTGACGCAACCCGTGACCACGAGACATTACAATTTGATCTTAAACACGATCGGGACGGCGACCGCTTCGCGCAGTATCGACGTTGTGTCGGGGGTGGCTGGTGAAATTACAGACATATCGATTGATGCAAACAAAGTGGTCGCGCCAGGTGACGTTCTTTTGCAGTTAGATAACCGCGCAGAGCAGCTTGCATTGAACGTCGCAAAGACTGAGCTGGAACAAGCGCAGGACCTGTTTGACCGCTATCAAACGCTTCGCAAAAACGGCAATTCGACCATTACCGATATCACTTTCGTTGAAACAGAGGTCGCTTTGAAGCTGGCGCAATTCAATGTCGATGTTACGCAAAATGCATTGGATGAACGCACCATCACCGCAAAAATCGGCGGCACGCTTGGCTTGAGTGACCTACAAGTCGGCTCTTATTTAAACGTCGGTGAAGAGGTCGTGACAATCAACGATTCCACGGCCATCGTCGCAGAGTTTGAGGTCCCTGAGCGCTCAATTGCTTTGCTGGAGGTCGGAAAGCCTGTTCAAATTAGCACACCAACCTACGCGGGACGCACTTTCGATGGCAAGATCATAGCCTTTGATAGTGAGCTTGACCCAACTTCGCGCAGCGCAACAGTGCGTGCGCAAATTGACAATCCCGATGGTGCCTTGATCTCTGGCATGACGTTTTCTGTACGTGTCGTCGAACAGACAGATCCGTTCCCCGTTGTGCCAGCGACAGCCATCACATGGAGCAGAGGGGGCGCAAATATCTGGACGGTTGAGGATGGGGTCGCGTCACCGCATCCCGTCGCGATCCGCTACCGCAATGGCACCCGCGTTTGGGTCGAAACAGACCTGCCCCTAGAGGCGACAATCATCACAGAGGGGGCTGCGAAATTGCGGGCGGGCACCGCTGTGACCGATGCTGCAAATGCGGCTGGTGCCAAACGATGAGTGTTGAGCGCATGTTGCAAGTGAAGGGGTTCGCTGGCCTTTTTGTCGGACGACCAATACTGGGGCTTGTCCTGAACCTGCTGATAATCATTGCGGGTCTGGCAGCCCTCAACAACATCGATGTCCGCGAAATGCCCGATGTTGACCGCCCAGTTCTTTCCGTCAGCACCAGCTATGGAGGCGCGGTGCCCGCAACTGTTGACAGTGAAATCACACAACCTCTGGAAGATGCGCTCAGCGGTCTCGAAGGGCTATCGTTTATAGAATCCAAATCCAGTTCGGGATCTAGCCGGATTACGATTGATCTGTCTGACGGCACAGATGTGGATATTGCCGCGAATGAAGCCCGCGAAATTGTATCAGCCACCGCGCCTTCCCTTCCTGAAGGTGCCGAAGAACCGACCGTCTCAAAAAGTGACAGCGACTCGGACGCGATTGTCCGTCTTGCCCTGTTGGGCGACGCCAGTTTTGATGAGCTGACACAGATTGCTGAAGGCATGATCTCTGAGAGGCTCTCGACGATTGACGGCATTGCCGAGGTCACCGTGCAGGGCAGCCGCTCGAATGAATTTCAGGTCCGATTGGATATGCCATCCTTGCTCAGCCGTGGATTAACGGTGTTTGACGTCAGCGCCGCGTTAACCACATTGCGCGATGATACCGCTCTTGGGTCTTTGGAAGGGACAAGCCAGACCTTGGCCCTAAGTGTTGGCAATCAAGAGGTCACCGTTGAGACGATCAACGGCATCCAGATCGACAACACGACCCAAGTGGCTGACGTTGCATTGGTTCAACTTTTGCCAGAAGAAACCTCGGTTTTTACCCGTGTGAACGGTCAATCCGCCATCAGTGTGGATATCACGCGCCAATCCGTTGGAAACACATTGCAGATATCGCAAGCGGTAAATGTGGCGGTCATTGAGCTGCGGCAACGGCTCCCCGACGGGGTTGAACTGATCATCGCATCTGACGATGGCGTGTTCATCGAGGCCTCCATCCAAGAGGTCGTGACCTCAATCTTGTTGGCTACGACGATCGTGATTGCTGTGATCTTTCTCTTTTTGCGCTCTCCGCGGGCCACTTTGATCCCCGCAATTACAATCCCTGTGGCTTTGATCGGTACTTTGGCAGCCATTTGGATGACAGGGTTTTCGGTAAATACCATCAGCCTGTTGGCGTTGGTATTGGCCACGGGCATGGTTGTTGATGATGCGATTGTTGTCGTCGAAAATATTGTGCGCAAGCGTGCAGAAGGCATGGGCGCTTTTGCGGCCGCCGCTGCGGGCACAAACGAGGTGTTCTTTGCCGTCATTTCAACAACCGCAACACTTGCTGCGGTCTTTATTCCTATTTCCTTTTTGCCTGGTCAGGCGGGCGGTGTTTTTTCTGAATTCGGGTTCGTTCTGGCTTTCGCCGTGACGCTATCCTCGTTTACGGCACTGACCCTTGCACCGGTGCTGTCGGCCCTTTTGGACCCTGGTAAATCCAAGGCATCACCGGACAATGATGCCATGGCCCAAGGCACGATGGCGCGTAGCTTTGACGCGGTGATGGATTGGTCCATTCGCACACCTGTTTTGGTTCTGTCTATTGCTGGAGCCATTGTGATTTATGCAATCAGCGCTGCAATCACCTTACCCTCAAGTGTGACGCCAACGGAGGATCGGGGCTTTTTTGTGATACAGGCACGAGGAGCTTCTGACACGACAGTGGACTATCTGGATACGCAAGTGGTCTTGGCCGAGAAAATCCTAACGCCTTATCTTCGAAGCGGTGAAATTGAGACGATCCAAAGCATCGTTGGCGTGGGCGGCGGTACAAGCGCCCAGATCATTGTGCGGCTGCCAAATTGGGAAGACCGCGCCTTCTCACAGGCTGAACTGGTCGCAAAGATAAGCAGGCAACTTGCGAATATTCCAGGTGTGCAGATCAGTGCACGGTCCTCCAACAGTTTGAACATTCGTGGCGGGGGCAGCGGCCTTGGGCTTGCCGTGACAGGCACCAACCTAGAAGACTTGACCGCCGCTGCTGAAGTCTTGGTTGCCGCCATGTCTGAAAATGCAGCTTTCGTGAATCCACAGCTCTCTTCGGCGCCTGTCAGTGCGGAGTTGAAGATAACCGTCGACCAAGCTGCCGCGGGTGATATGGGTCTAGCGCCCGCATCTGTAACCAGCCTAGTCAGCGCATTGGTGCGTGGCGACGTCGCCGTCAGCGTCTTTGAGAATGACACTGAGATCGACGTGAACGTATTGCCAGGTGGCCCAGAAATAGACGACCCGTCCGACATTTCGTCTATCTCAATCAGGTTGGATAATGGCTCTTATGTGCCTCTCTCCTCTGTGGCAACTTTGGACACGGTTGTCAGTGACGCACAGGTTGCCCGTCTGGGGGGCGCATTGTCGGTGGCCTTGCAGGCGAACCTTGCTGAGAGTGTGAGCCTCTCTGACGGGATAACCTTGGCCCGCGCCTTGGCTGCAGACGTGCTGCCTGATGGCGTTGGTCTGACCTTCACAGGCGAAGCTGCAACGTTGAACGACAGCACCCAAGAGATGTATGTCGTTTTCGGCACCGCATTGCTGATTGTCATGCTGGTTCTGGCGGCGCAATTTGAAAGCTTCGCAAGTGCTATAGTGATCATGTTGACGGTCCCCTTCGGGCTTGCCGCTGCCTTGCTAGCGATTTCGCTCAGCGGTGGGTCATTGAATTACTACAGCCAGATTGGTCTGGTGATGCTTATCGGCGTCATGGCCAAAAACGGTATCCTGATTGTTGAATTTGCGAACCAGCTCCGCGAGAAAGGCCAAGATATTGATGCGGCCATTCGCAATGCACTGCGCTTGCGTATCCGCCCCGTCATGATGACGATGGTCTCCACCGTGCTGGGCGGCCTGCCGCTTGTGTTGACATCAGGTGCCGGTGCTGAGGCGCGCCGAGAAGTCGGCTGGGTCATCGTGGGCGGCTTGGGCTTTGCGACAGTTTTCACATTGTTTTTGACGCCCATTTTCTATCGCTGGATTGCCAATTGGGGGGGCATGCCAGGCGCTGCGTCAAATCGGCTTACCAGCGAGGCCGCTTCCATTGCTGAGTGAATGAAGGTTTGTTTTCTTTAACAAAAAACCAACCAGCAAACACCAAGGCACAACCGGTCCGAAATTCCGCAACGACCTCTCTCCCCCGAACCTAGCATGGCGTTTTTGGAAAAGGTCGAATGATCTGGCATGCGGGCACTCAGGTCGAGGCCGCGGAACTAACAACCGACATGCTCACATGAGCCTTTTCGCACAAGCAACGTTCGGACCGGATGCCAGAGCAATAGCCCAAAAGCAACATCCACTTCATCAACTCAGGATCAATGGGTGGGCGACCAGTCTGGGCGCAGAAATCTGCCTGAAAGATGAACCATGCTATCTCATCTCGCTTTTCAAAAGTTTCGACTTCATGGCCGTCTTCCCATCGCTCTCGGTTTTTTAGATAGAGATCTCGGCAGTGCTGAAGGCGTTCTGACATCTCAGGTTCCGGTACAAATGACTTCAGCCATTCGACCGCGCGCTTAGTGTCGTCGCAGATCCAATCTTGCCCGGTTCGTGGTGCAACCCAAAGAGGATTTTGATCGTTCATTTTAAGCCCCTCTTACTTAAACCAAGTGATCAATCGATCCAGGGCTTCGCTGGATGCGATCTCGACATAAATTCCAGAACCCTTTGAAAGCGCACGAAGTTCGGTGCGATCCAGATCAGCGCATATTTTGGAATCTAAGATTGAAACGCCTGGAAAGCTTGGTGGCGCTGGCGGTTCTAACCATATTCGAACAGTTCCCTGATTTGATGGGTAAACGTCAAGCGCCATCACCTTGTTTTTCGACCTGAAGGCCATCACCTTCTGGTTTTCCAATCCCTTCCGCTTCCCGGAAGGGACTTTGTTTATCGTTTCACCGAAAGTCAGAACAAGGAGTGGCAATGCATCGAGAACTCGAAGGGTCATTCAGCGGCTTTCATTAAGTTTGAACTCTGTTCAAGCGTTTCGTGGAGTAGGGCTTTGAGGAGGCCAGTACGGTTGCTGCTACCGGTGGTCAGGGCGGCCTCCAGTCGATCGGAGAGCTACACCAGATGCTGCATTGTCTGGTGCTACAAAGTCGCCATTCAATGAGTGGAATGGTTGTGGTGCGGAGGAATGAAGCCCTCGCCAATTCATCAATTCGAGGCTTGTCTGATCAAAGAAGGTGGTCCAATCCGTTCTTCACGAGGATCTGCTGCATCTCGTCAGATATCGGGCGCTCAATATCAAACTCACCAAACCGGCTCACAAACCGCTGCCAGCTCCTCGTCAGCCAGCCTTTTCGGCGCTCGTCTGGGGCGATCCACATCCAGTTTAACCTCATCCGGCCACTGGTCTCTGCATTCGTTGGCCTGAAACAGCAGGCACCAACAATCCGATGGTCGTCGTCAACAAAAAGAAATCCGATGGCTCCTCTATCAGAGGTCAGATCCCATTGGGTAAAATCGAATCTCATCTCGCGCCGGAAGGCCTTTGCCCGACGATGAACGGCGATACGTAGCCAAGAAGGTGACCAATCGGTAACCCAGACTGAATCCCGATCCTCTTTCAAAACTTTTTTAATTGCCACCGACGGCACAGGGTACAGCGTTGTGACCGTCTTTCGATGGGAAATCCGGTGTTCATGCTCATCGGGCTTATAGCCGCTCATATAAGTCATACCACAGTCAGGGCAGGTGACAGAGACTTTTGCTGGACCTTCGAAGTACTGAGGCGCAGTGACATTCAGAAGGGCGGGCGCGCCGTCAGATCCTTTAGTGACCTCAACGCTGCAACCGGAAGATGTCTTAAAAGTTTCGACTTCACCGATGGGCACCACACAAGGTTCAGTGCCTACGGTAACCGGCCCCATCTTATGCCGCTGGCCAATGTACCAGAGCGCGGTAACCTCTTCATCGGACACGCAGCTATGCTCTCCGGTTTGTCGGGCCACCTCGCCACACAAAGTAGTCGCGTTCATCTGAAACCCCAAACGTTCCAGCCATATCAGGATACAGGCCGCCCCTGCCGTGCTGACCCCCAACCCGGCATTAAAGCCGTCCAGTCGACCCGACTGTCCTGCATTAAGATCAGATCCTCAACCTGATGCAGTTTCGCCCACCCCTGTTGGGAAATAGCATCAATTAGAGATCGCCCTCTCAAAAAGGGCCTGGGTCCTGGCCGCCTCAAAGCTTCCACCAAACCAGAAAGCTCCATAGTCGTTAGGGAAATGTAATTCATAAATGCCATTTTATTGTCCGTAGTGAGTGTCATACCGCAAACGGCTATCCGGACAAGTATGTTTGCGCATCCAATATCGGGACCGTCAGCTTCTGCAACAGAAAGTCTCTGGATGGAAGATTCCCAAAAATATAGTCGTTCTCACCCACCGAGGCCAGCGGTCGGCCCTTGAAATCCTAAAGAAGGCGTCCACGATTCACGGGGCTATTCAAAGATCCCGGTGAGAAGCGAGAAGAACAGGAAGCCGATGGCCCTCTGTGCACCCTTTGTGTAGGTCGCGCCGGGTCAAAAAGCGCGGTGCTGCTGAATGTCGGTTTCCACGTACTGAAAAGTTGCGTTCGCAAGTGCGGCAAAGGTCGGCCCTCCGCCGATACTGTGGAATAACATCGTGCTTCCTGCACCGCAGCAAACAGGGCTCTTGGGCAGCTATTTTATCGAGAACCTATTTTAGATAGGGCTTCCTATTCACACCATTGATGTTTCAGATTGCCACGAGTGAAGACCGTACAACAACATTGTAGCAAATTGTTTTAGTAAGGGTGTTTAAAATCAATCTTCAAGCTGTCGCATGAAATGAAATTTAGAGGCACATCGCTCTGTGTCACCGATGTGTCATCAACTCAAAACGATCACAACCGGAGCAATCCACTCAGCAACGAGATCGGGCCTTAAGTCATTCATTTCAATATATATTTAAATGGTGCCCAGGGGCGGAATCGAACCACCGACACGAGGATTTTCAATCCACTGCTCTACCCCTGAGCTACCCGGGCACCGGGACCAGTTAACTGGTCGGGTGAGCGCGTTCTAGGGGCTCTGGCGGCGGGTGTCCAGCCCAATTTTGCAAACCTGAGCAACAAGTTGCATTTGGTTGTTAGTTTGGCAGTTGCGCAGGGTTGTTTTCCAATGCGTCCAACGCCTTTTCGACGTCTTCTGGGTCTTGTGATGGCGTTGCATAGGCCCCTGAAAACCACTTTGCCAGATCGACATCAGCGCAGCGTCCCGAGCAGAAAGGCCTATATTTCTCAACAGATTCGGCCGAACAGATCGGGCAGTTCATGCCAATATCTCGGACAGCGGCGCACGGGCGCGTTTGCGTTGCAGTTCATAATGACCAAGAGGCGTCCATCCAACCAATGTTGTTTCGACGTCATCGGCACGGAAGGCCGCGCGCAGGGCCGTTTCGAACGGGCGGCGGTCCTTTTTGGGCATAGGGGCGAGGTCCAGCACAATCTGGCCACCCAAACCGCGCAGGCGCAAGGCCCGCGGCAGGCTACGGGCACAGGCCATATTGGCTTTGATCCCAGCGGCCAATGAAACATCCGCACCTGTGTTCACATCAACAGCAACCAACGCGCGCGTGGGCTCAACATACATGCTGGCACCACCAGACAGGGGCACGCGGTCTTCTGCCAAGGCATCCAATGCGTCCAACACGGCGTGATCTTCAAATCCGCCTGCATCGGTCACCACCTCGGCGGGCTCTACCCAGTCGCGCCATGCCAGAACATGCGGACCGTCCCCTTCCGAGAGGACCTCCATATCAGTGCTTTCATCCGAGAGCACCTTTTGCGCCAGATCCAGCATCGCTTCGATGTCTTCTGCAATCGCCTCGCCATCCGCATCAGCGCAGCACGAGCGCAGAATCAGACCAAAGCCGGATCCGTCCATCGCGTCATGGGCGATTTCCAGCAGACGGTCGCGTTCGCCTTCATCCCTGATCGACCGCGAGATATTCAAACCTGGCGCATCGGGGGTAATAATTGCAAAGCGGCTTTTGAACAGCAGCTTTGAGGTCACGGGAATTGCCTTGCCATCCTCAGCAAAGCCAGTGACCTGCACCAAAATCGGCTGCCCCGGTGCAAGACCTTTGATTTGGCGCAAAAACGCTGACCCATCAGGAGTTTTGAGGAACATCCCCCCCTGCCCTTTGACAGGCCGATCCGCAATCGCGCGGTAGATCGTGCCACTGCGCGGCATGTCAGGCGTATCCACCAGAAGATCTTCCAGCTTGCCATCCACCATCAATGCGGCCGCTTCCACGTCGCCCAAATGATCCAGAATAATTGTACGGCCCTTCATGAGCGTTCTCCATATAGGGGGTAGCCTGCCGCGCGCAGCAGATTTGCGGTCTCGGCCAATGGCAGACCAACGATGCCCGTAAACGAGCCTGATATCCATGGGATCAGCACGCCTGCAGGTCCTTGAATGCCATACCCGCCCGCTTTGCCTTGCCAATCGTCTGTATCAAGATAGGCGCGCACTTCTTCGTCCGCGAGCGACTTCATGGAAACGGTGCTCATCACATCGCGTTCCCAGATTTTATCGCCGCGTTTGACCGCGACGGCTGTAATGACCTTGTGGCGGCGGCCTGACATGGCCCGCAAGAAGGCTTCGGCCTGTGCGCGGTCCTCTGGTTTGCCCAAGATGCGCCGCCCCAAAGCAACCGTTGTATCTGCGCAGAGCACGATATCATCCGCATCAGCGGGTACTGCCGCAACTTTTTCACGGGCCATGCGCGCGCAATAGGGGCGCGGCAATTCCGCCTTGTTTGGGGTCTCGTCAATGTCGGGGGCGCGGATATCATCCGCAACAACGCCAATTTGCGCCAACAATTCCTTGCGGCGCGGTGATCCTGATCCGAGGATAAATTTCATGGATAAGCTCCTCGCCCGAACGGGCGGGCGGGGGTTTTATTTGAAACGATAGTTGATCCGGCCTTTTGTCAGGTCATAAGGGGTCATTTCGACCTGTACCTTATCGCCTGCCAGAACGCGGATCCGGTTCTTGCGCATTTTTCCTGCCGTATGCGCGATGATCTCATGGCCGTTTTCAAGCTCGACCCGGAACGTCGCATTCGGCAGGAGTTCCTTTACGACACCGGGAAATTCGAGCGTATCTTCCTTGGCCATGGTCTCTCCTGTAAAAGCATCCCCCAAGCGGGGACTGGCGCCTAAATGAGCGCATCCGCCCCGATTTTCAAGAGGAGATACGCCCAAGAGGCATATTTAACGCAGGACCGTCGCGTCCAAGCTGCTCTTCCCAGTGGGTTCTGTTCAGAACAACGCCCCCTGAACGCACATTTGCGATCTGTTCCAGATCAACATCTGCATAGGTCCACCCCGGCACGCAGATCTCAGCAACCGCCAAAACACCCGTCGCAGGAAACCCTTTGTCAGGTGGGCAAAAGATCCCCCCCGCGCCAAAACATTCCCCCAAAGCCTTAGACCAATGTGCGGCCCCAACAATCGAGGACATTGCCGTCACGCATTGGTTCTCTAACGCCCGTGCCACGGATCCTGTGCGCACCCGCCAATAGCCGGCAAGCGATTCGGTCACGCTGGGAACGCAGATGATGTCACAGTCCATTAAGGCGCGGCCCAACAACGGGAACTCACTGTCATAGCAGATTAAAATGCCGATACGCCCAATTGCGGTGTCGAAAACCTGCAACGGGCCACCGCCAATCATCCCCCAGTCATCCCGCTCAAATGGCGTCATGATTTGCTTGTCCTGCACACCGATTTGCCCAACGGGTGTGATCAGGCGCGCGCGGTTCACGGGCTTCGTATCGGTAGCAACAGGCGCTGAGGCCGCGACGATATGCACGCCGTATTCCGCCGCCAACCGCAGGTGCAATTTATCCACCTCTGGCACCTTTTCTGACACCGAATGCAAAGAGCGCTGCAGATCGCCTGCGACCTCCATACCGTCCAGCGTCGCCAGCTCCATCACGCCGTATTCAGGAAAGACCAACAGGTCAGCCCCCTGCCCCGCGGCCTGTGCCACCCAATCGGTGGTTTTATCCTCAAACTGCGCCCAAGACGTCAATATATCCAACGGATAGGCTGCTGTTGCGATTCTCATGCACGTGATCCCTATAAACGACGATGCAACTTGCAGCGCAGGCCCGCGCGCAGCAAGCCCCGCCGCGCATTGCTTGACGCTCCCGCCGCGCAGTTGCACAATTAATCACCCCACCATTCCACCAAAGCGGAGCCCGCCATGACCAATATCGTTATCCTAACAGGTGCAGGCATTTCAGCCGAAAGCGGGATTGAGACCTTTCGCGCTGAAAGCGGGCTGTGGGCGCAGCACCGCGTCGAGGATGTGGCGACCCCCGAAGGGTTTGACCGTGACCCGCAACTGGTCGTGACCTTCTACAATGCCCGCCGTCAACAAGCCGCCAATGCACAGCCCAACGCCGCCCATGAAGCGCTGGCAAAGCTCGAGGCAGAGCACAGCGGCAATGTCTTGGTCGTCACGCAGAATATCGACGATCTGCATGAGCGCGGCGGCAGCAAAGACGTGATCCACATGCACGGTGCCGCCGCCTCTGCGTTATGTGGGTCCTGCGATCACCGCTGGCCCGCACCGCGAGAGATGCATGTAGGTGAGACCTGCCCGTCCTGCGGCGCGCCGCGTGCGCGCCCTGACATCGTTTGGTTTGGCGAAATTCCCTATCACATGGATGAGATATTCGAGGCTCTCGGCAAGGCAGATCTGTTTGTGGCCATCGGCACTTCGGGAAATGTGTACCCCGCCGCAGGCTTTGTGGCCGAAGCAAACCGCGTAGGCGCCGAAACGCTCGAGATCAATCTAGAGCCCTCTGCCGTCGGGTCACAGTTTTCGGATGCCCGCTGGGGGCCTGCCACCCAGACCGTTCCAGACTGGGTGGAGAGCGTCCTCAACGGCGCATAAGGCGGGCAAGTGGCGGGCGTTAGCGTGTCAAATCCACTGGCACAGTGATCACAATCTCACCAGCAGTTTCAAACACCAGCGTGACAGGCACCAATGCGCCCTGCTCCAACGGGGCTGTCAGCCCCATGAACATCAGGTGGTCCCCCCCGCGCGCAAAATCGTGGCTGGCCCCATCAGCCAGCGGCACGCCGCCCTTGATCGCCCCCATACGCATCACACCGTCCGCATCTTGGGCGTGGCTGTGCAGCTCAACCCGCCCAGACAAGGCCGAGCGCGCCGCGATCAGCCGGTCATCCGATCCGGTTTCATTGCGCAGCACAAAAAACGCCGCAGCCGAGGTAGAACTGGGCAAGCTGCTGCGCAGATATGGCGTCTCCACATGGAAGGCTGCATTGCTTTGATCCAGCGGCGACAGTTTGACCGACACAACAGCCATCACAACCGCCATCAACGCAAACAAGACCACAAGACCCATAATTGGCTTTGAATGTTTCATTGCACCTGCCATTTTTCGCGCCCCTTGCTGGACCCTCTTTTGACGCCCCAACTGGGCGACACAACGCAATAACCCCGCCCTGCAATCAGGACGGGGTTATTCAATTAGCGCATTTAGCGACACCTCAGAAGCTTAGGAAACTGCTTCTGCTGCTGCGCTGGATTTTGCGATCGCTTTTTTGATCTTCAACGCGTTGTCGGACAGTTCAGTGTCTTTGGCTTTTGCCAAGAACTTGTCCAGACCACCGCGGTGATCAACGCTGCGCAATGCGGCAGCAGAGATACGCAGTTTGAAACCACGGCCCAGTGTTTCTGACTGAAGCGTTGTGTCGTTCAGGTTCGGCAAGAAACGACGACGTGTGCGGTTCTTGGCGTGGGATACGTTGTTGCCCGACATCGGGCCTTTTCCGGTCAATTCGCAACGGCGCGACATGGGTTCATCCTCTTGGTTCGGCGTGGTCAGTCGGCTGGCGACACCACAGCTAAAAAGGCCGCATGTTCCACGACCCGTAAATTGGTTCGCAGTCATTAGGGGGAATCGAAAGACACGTCAACCCGACAACCCCTCTTTATCAACGATCACCCTGCAAATTACGCACAAAAGCGGCAGCCGCGGCGGTAGGTTCTTGGGTACCTGCGGCAACAGCATCGCTGAGCGCGCCCAGCGCGGCGCGCGCATCCGGTGTTTCCAGTTGCGCCAACATCGCTGTTTTCACTGCATCTTCAAACCAATAACGCGCCTGCCCCGCACGCGCGCGTGCCCAAAACCCCTGCTCTTGCCGCCAATTCGATAGGGCAGACAGGCGTTGCCAGACCTCGGGCAGGCCCCGTTGCTCTAGAGCCGACACAGTCAGCGCACAGGGATAGCCATCGGGATCTTGGGGACGTTTGCGCATCAACCGCAATGCCCCTGCGTAATCAGCCTGAGTGCGGATCGCCGTTGCGGCCAAATCACCGTCAGCCTTATTGATGACGATCAAATCCGCCATTTCCATAATGCCACGTTTCACGCCCTGCAATTCATCCCCACCGGCAGGGGCCAACAGCAGCAAAAACAGATCAGACATTTGCGCCACAACCGTTTCCGACTGCCCTACGCCCACGGTTTCGATCAGCACCACATCGAATCCCGCGGCTTCGCACAGGGCGACGGCCTCTCGCGTGCGGCGCGCAACACCGCCCAGATGGGTCTGGCTAGGCGACGGGCGGATGAACGCATTGGGATCGCGGCTCAGCAGATCCATACGGGTTTTATCGCCCAGAATAGATCCGCCCGACCGCGACGAGCTGGGATCAACCGCCAGCACCGCCACCCGCAGGCCTTGCGCGGTCAACATCAGACCAAAACTCTCGATAAATGTGGATTTGCCCACGCCAGGCGTGCCAGATAGCCCAATGCGCAAGGCCTCACGGTCCTGCCCCAGCTCAGCCAACAGCGCGGTCGCTTGGGCGCGGTGATCGTCACGGCCGCTTTCGACCAAAGTAATTGCACGGGCCAACGCCCGCCGCTCACCTGCGCGGATACGTTGTGCCATATCGGTAATGTCCATCACGTCCTCCGCGCAGCTTCAGGGCGCATTTCTCGCGCCCTGCGCCATAAATGTCCAGCCTTGCCCATCGGCTTCTCAACACGGATAACGGCGGCATGAAAAGCGTATTGCCCATCGATGAAGTCATGCCACAAGTCCTAGACGCCCTGCGCGACAAGGGCCGTTTGGTGCTGCAGGCCCCGCCTGGTGCAGGGAAAACCACCCGCGTCCCTCTTGCGATTTTGGAGGCAGGTCTGACAAAGGGCCGCATCCTGATGCTAGAGCCACGCCGCCTTGCTGCGCGTGCGGCGGCAGAACGGATGGCCCAAACCTTGGGTCAGGCTGTGGGCGATCTGGTGGGCTACCGTGTGCGTGGCGCGGCGGCCATGTCCAAAAACACGCGGATCGAGGTTGTGACCGAAGGCATCCTGACGCGCATGATCCAAGACAATGCCGAACTGCCGGGTGTTGGTGCAGTGATTTTTGACGAATTTCACGAACGCTCTTTGAATGCGGATCTGGGGCTGGCCCTATGTCTGGAAATCGCCAGTGCGCTGCGCGATGACCTGATGCTGGTGGCTATGTCCGCGACGCTGGATGCTGGGCCCGTCGCGACGTTGATGCAGGCGCCGATTGTGACCTCACAGGGCCGCAGCTTTCCCGTCACCTCCCATTGGCTGGACAAACCCCTGCCCAAAACCATGCGCTATGAACAGGCGGTGACCGATCTGGTCCTGCATGCGATGACGCGCGCCGAAGGATCGGCACTGGTGTTCCTGCCCGGTGAGGGGGAGATCAGGCGGGTTGAGCGGTTGCTCAGCAGCCAATTGCCTAACGACTGCACCGTCGCCCCGCTGTTTGGCGCAATGGATTTCAAGGCGCAGCGCGCCGCGATAAACCCTGCCCCTGAGGGCCGAAAAATCGTGTTGGCGACATCCATCGCTGAAACCTCGCTGACCATTGAAGGCATTCGCATTGTCGTTGACGGAGGCCGCGCGCGGCGGGCGGAATTCAACCCCTCCTCTGGCATGTCGCGGCTGGTCACAAACCGTGTGACCCAAGCAGAAGCCACCCAACGCGCAGGCCGTGCAGGACGGATGAGCGAAGGCGTGGCGTTCAAACTGTGGACGCGCGGCGAAGACGGCGCGCTGGCCGCCTATCCGCCCGCCGAAATCGAAAGCGGCGATCTGAGCGCCTTTGCTTTGGAGCTAGCGCTTTGGGGCGCGCAGGCCGAGGAGCTGGCCTTTGTCACCCCACCTCATGCCGGCCGCCTGCAAGAGGCCCGCGCCTTGCTGCATATGCTGGGCGCGCTGGATGCGCAGGGGTTGATCACCGCGCATGGGCGCGTGTTGGCAGGGCTGCCGCTGCATCCGCGATTGGCCCATATGGTCACCTTGGGCGGGCGCCGCGCCGCCACGCTGGCCGCGATTTTGGCCGAACGCGATCCGCTGCGCAATGCGCCACTGGACCTGATCCACCGCATGCGCGCGGTGGCTGGCGAAAAGACCGTGGGCGAAGTGCATCACGCAGCGCTCGCCCGTATTCGACAAGACGCAAAGCGCCTGAACCGCGCCACTGCGAAAGACGGTGCCGAGGATATCGGCACGCTGGCCG
>JBDVSG010000230.1:0-16363 GCA_039967155.1 Sulfitobacter sp.
CAGTTCAAGGGCACAATCCTATGTGGTCATACCGTCGCTCTGAGCATGTACCCCAGCCTACAACGCGCCGCCGTGATCGCCGCCGCACAAGAGGTTGATCTGCATTTTGTGGCTCTGCCACTCAGCAATTTATACCTACAATCGCGCGCGCCAGATCTGCCCCCCGTTTTGCGCGGCATGGCCCCCGTGGCACAGTTGGCGCAGCAGGGGCTGAATGTTGCGCTGGGGGCAGATAATGTGCGCGATGGGTTCTGCGCCTTTGGCGATTTTGATCCGCTGGCTGTTCTAGGCATTGGCGCCCAAGTGGGCCATCTGGATGAGCCCCCCCGCGACTGGATGCAACTGGTCACCACCAACCCCGCCAAGACACTGGGTCTTGATTGGGACGGGATGATCACCGCCGGCGCGCCTGCCGATCTGATCTTGCTGGACGCGCGCAACAGCGGCGAATTCAACATGCGCAACACCGTTGCACGGCGCGTCATGCGCCATGGGCGCTGGATCGACACCACGCCGCCTGCCTTTTGTGATCTCAATAAAGATGGAGTGATTGATGCAAGCTGAGCCAATCAACTGGGACGGATTTATCGCCGATATCGGCGGCATCACCTTCACTGATGCCCCCCAAACAGTAAGGCTGAAGTCACGCGATTATTTCTGGTATTCGCCGATCCTCAACCAACAGCTGCGCAAAAGCTGGGCGCATATGGTTGTCACGCCAACATCCGAGGCTGAGGTCATCACCGTGGCGGCCGCCTGCGCCAAATGGCGCGTTCCCGTCACCCCGCGCGGCGGCGGCACAGGAAACTACGGCCAAGCAGTGCCTCTGGTCGGCGGGATCATTCTGGACATGACCCAGATGACCAAAATTCTGGAAATCGGCGACGGGTTTATCCGCTGTGAAACGGGCATTCTGATCGCTGATCTGGACGATGCCGCACATGAGGCGGACCAAGAGCTGCTCATGTGGCCCTCCACCCGTTCCCAAGCAACCATCGGCGGGTTTATCTCGGGTGGATCGGCGGGCATCGGGTCTGTGCGGCACGGGGTTTTGCGCGATGATGGCAATGTGCGCGCCCTGCGCATCGTCACGCTAGAGCAAACCCCGCGCATCATCACACTAGAAGGCCCTGATATTCAAAAAGCCCACCACGCCTACGGCACCAATGGCATCATCACCCAACTGGATTTGGCCCTGCAACCCGCTGTTGACTGGCACCACGCCATTGCCCTGTTTGATGATTACGCCGATGCCGTGCGCTTTGGCGAAACCCTGTGCCGTCCCGATTACGACATCTATCTCATCTCGGTTGTGGATCGCGCGTTTGCGCAATTCTACAATAAGTTGGCGGATGTTTTTCCAGCCCATAAACACGCTGTTTTTGCGATGGTCGGGCCCAAAACCATTCCCGATTTTACCGCTGATGCGCAGACCCAAGGCGGCGATGTCTCCCTGATGATGAGCGACGATGAAATCGCGCAGGCGAAACTGCCCCCCGCTTATGAATGCTCTTACAATCACACCACGCTGCAAGCCCTGAAAAAGGACCGCAACTGGACCTACCTGCAAGTGGCCTATCCCCAGCCCTATGATCCCGCCGTCGATCTGATCATGCTTGAGGAATACGGCGATGACCTGGTGCGTCATCACGAATTTGCCCGCGAACGCGGCGATTACCAATTGTTTGCGCTGCCCTTGTTGAAGTTCACCACGGCGGAAAAACTCTATGAAATCACTGCCCGCTACGAAGAGCTGGGCTGCACTGTGTTTGACGCCCATGTCTATACCATCGCCGAAGGCGGCATGAAGCAGGTCGATCCCTTGCAAATGGCCTTCAAGCGCGAAGCAGATCCCCATAACTTGATGAACCCCGGAAAAACCAGCGCCGCCGAGGCCCGCGCGGTGCTGGAGGCTTACGGCAAATAACCCCCTTGGGGCGCTTAGAACAGATCGGGTTCTAGTTCCTTCCAGAAGGCAAATATCGCCTTGGTGTTGAGCGCGGACATCCATCCGTGGCGGTCAAAATCATCCACCAAGGCTGGGTCCGACAGGCGGCTGCGAAACAGCGCACGGTCCGCATCGCGCCGCGTGGGCGACCGCGATGCCACAACCTCTTGCACCGCTTTGAGCTGTTTGGCCCGCTCTGTCACCGGCACCGCATCTTGGGCTTTGGCGGCAGTATAGTCTTCGTCAATCGCGCGGCGCAAATAGCTGATCGGGCTTTTTACAGCCCCCTGCCCCGATACATAGGCCAGTTTTTCGCTGACGTATGCCTCGCCGTGCTCGCTGAGCCATTGGCGCGCCAACCGGTCGCTGACCCCCAGCGTGCGCAGCTGGCCATAGACGGGCCCCTTGCGCAGCCCTGCCCCGTCATCAATGTCGAGGATCGACAACTGCGGGTTACGTTTGATCAGCAGGCGAATGTCACTGACCGCCCTCCCCTGCTTGCGGATCTCGGGTGTGATGGTGATGTCCGAGACTTTGTTCACCTCGGCCACGGCGGGTTTGATGATTTTGGCGTTCAGGTGCTTATAGCTCTCATAATACTCTGACCCGTCCACCCCCATCAGACGGCGAAAAGTTTCCAGTGACCACCAGCCCGTGGATCCCGTACCAATGAACCGAAAGCAGTTTTCATAGAGCGCCAGCGCGTGGCCCCCAGTGAACTGCCGCTGGATGTTGAGGTTAATCAGCGCAAAGACTTTTGGATCATGCAGTTTTTCGGCCAGCGCGGGGGAATAAGCATATTCGCAGACCCCCTCCTTGAGTTTGGCAAAAGACAGCAGCGCCGAGACCCCCCATTCCTGCCGGCCTTTTTCATCCAGCATGTCCCATTCCGCAACGGTTTCGGCCAAACCGCGCAAGGACGCCTTGAGCGATTCTGTATCGTTGGAATTATACCCGATCATCATGCACAGCGTGCGCGCATCAATGCGGTGGGTCGTGCGGGTGATCAATGTGTCATAGGCGTTCAGCAATAGCACATTAGAGAGTTTTCGTTGCAAAAGCGTCAACTTACCCGACACATGAATGGCCGCGACGTTTTTCTTTACCGAAGGTCTGCGCAAAGCACCGCTAAGCTTTGCGTTATCTAATACTGTCATGGGCCCGCTCTTTTTTCTGGTACCCTTGCACAAAAGGAACCTTCCGTAAAGACTTGCTTGGGTTCCTTTGACGGATGGAAAGAAAGACGCCTGCACCCTCCTTAAGGGACCCAAATACGGGAGCAGTAAGGAAGCTTGCGGGGCGGGAATGACGGAACTAGGCTCTATATTGATGATAATAGGCTCTACCCGGATTCGGGTGCCCCTATTCCCGAGAATCGGAGTCCCTTATCCTGTGTTCGGGTCCCCTTTGTCCTGTATTCAGGTGCTACTGTGCCTGTATGCAGGTCCCCAAACATATCTAATATGTTGAAATAGATCATTTATTAGGAGGCGTAAGTTCTTAAAGAATAGTAAAGATAACATACTACGTGTTGTTTCTCTTTGGAATCTAGGGGTTTCGCCGCGAAACTGGAACAGAGGGATGGTGATATGTTCTAGTTTCTGTGATATTGCAGAAAACAACGAACATGTTGAGGCATAGCAGATGGCAAGCAAAGACACCCCCCTTCCCCCCTACTACAACATCGACCCCAAGAAAGCAGCAAGCCGTTTGGCTGAACCCGTGACAACAACGCGCTTTGCCAAGGCGGCCAGCTTTGCCGCGAAGGGCCGCGATGATCTGGCCCAGAGAGGCTATGCCGCTGATGGGCAGAAACATCTGCGGAAGTTCTCGACTTGGGAAATCTGCAAATATCTGATCCCTCTTGCCCCCGCCCATTTTCGGCGTGTTCTGAAACAGCACCCCGACCTGCCCCAAGGAACAGGAGAGGGCGGTTCAAAATGGTTTACCTTGGAGGAAGTCCTACTGTTGCGCCAGCATTTCGCAGCTGAGGGCGCGGCGGATCGCGAATATCTGCCCTACCGGCCAGAAGGTCTGCCGGCAAAGGTCCTTGCGGTGGCCAATTTCAAAGGGGGGGTCGGCAAAACATCCACCTGCGCCCATCTCGCCATGAGCGCTGCGTTGGACGGCTATAAGGTTCTGGTCATTGATTTGGACAGCCAAGGGTCGATGACATCGATTTTGGGCGGCAAGGTTGAGGACGAATGGCAAACGGCCTTTCCTCTGATTGCGAAACATTTTGCAAATCACCTGATCGCAGAAAACAGTGTGCTTGAGGCGGGGGGCCATCAGCCAAAGCCACTGGATGAGACCCTACAAGCCGCAACAGAGATCAATGCCGATGACGTCATCCAAAGCACCCATTGGCCGAACATTGATTTGTTAGGCGCGCAGCTGAACCTGTATTGGGCAGAATTTCAGGTCCCCGTCTGGCGCATGCAGCTGCGGTCATGGCCCCTGTGGGACGCGTTGGGGGGCTTTTTGGAAGATGAAGGTTTGCTTGATAAATACGACCTGATCTTCCTCGATACGCCCCCTGCCCTTGGATATTTGACAATCAACGCGCTGGCCGCTGCGGATATATTGCTGGTGCCGCTTGGTGCGTCATTCCTAGAGTTCGATTCAACGGGCCGGTTCTTTGACATGCTCTATTCCACGTTTGCCAGCATTGAGGACGGTGAAAACATGACCCGCGCAGGCGCGGGGTTAGAGGAAGTCCGGTTTGAATGGGACGCCGTCCGCGCGATGATCACGCGGTTTGATCCTGCCCAACAGACCGATCTGGCCAATGTGGTTCAGGCGTATTTTGGGGATTTCATGACGACTTACCGGCAGGATTTCACAGCGATGGTTGGGCAAGCCGGTGAACAGGTCAGCGGAATTTATGAGGCCGATTACCGCGAGTTCAACCGCGATACTTATGTGCGCGGGCGCGAAACATTCGACCGCACTTGGGGGGAGGTCAAAGAGATTATTTTGGGCTGTTGGTGGCGCGATCTTCAGATGGAAGCAACGTCCGATACGGTAGCAGAGGAGTAAGACATCATGGCTAAACGTCGCAAGCTGACCGCGCCAAGCGCAGAACACCTCAACCAAATAGAAGAGGAGTTTCGCCGCGAAACCTCTCCAAATCCGGGGATGGCGCCGATTGCCCAAGTGGCAGCGGAGAACGCTATGAACGTAAATGTTGTTGATCCCACCACCCGTGCCAAACTGGCGCAGCTGGACCAATACCGCGCAATTGAGGCACAGGGCCTTGTCGCGCGTATGATCCCGTTGGAGGCGGTGGATGTTTCGGTGCTGACACGGGACCGGATGGATATGAATGCCGAGGACTTCATCGAGCTGCGCGCCTCGATCCTTGCCAATGGGTTGCGCATGCCCATCGAAGTGTTTGAGCTAGAGCCCGAGGGCGGCCAGCCGCGCTACGGTTTGATTTCAGGCTACCGACGTTTCCGCGCGGTGAGCGAGCTGCGCGGCCAGCAGGGGCAAGCCCCAGGTGTGATTGAGGCACTGGTGCGGCCTGCGGCTTCCTCTGCGGGCAGTATGGAGGCGATGGTTGAGGAAAACGAAATCCGATCCGATCTGTCGCATTTTGAACGGGGACGCATTGCGGTTCTTGCCGCGCAAAATGGCGTTTACCGTGATGTGGAGGAGGCGACCTCAAAATTATTTGCCTTTGCCTCCAAAGCGAAGCGTTCCAAAATTCGGTCCTTTGCCATGGTGTTTGAACGGCTGGGGGATGTGCTGAGCTTTCCTTTGGCGTTGAAGGAAAAACAAGGGCTGAGCTTGGCCGCCGCTGTTCGCAATGGGGCAGGGGATGCGCTGCGCCAAAGTCTGGCGGATGCGGCGCCTGTGGATCCCGCCGATGAATGGGCGGTGGTCGAAGGGGTGCTAAAGGGTTTCGTCGCGAAACCGGCGGCCGACAGCAAACCGCGCGGTGGACGTCCCAAGAATGAAATGAAGACGGTGGAGACCGCGCGGGGCACCCGTATCGGGTGGGTTCGAAAAGGGCAGGGGGTCACGATTCAGATAGACGGTGACCTTGCCGAAACGGATCTGAGCGCGGTGATTGCCCTGTTGGAACAAAGGATCTGATATGCATGCGGGCAGGTTCGAAGCAATTCTAGGCACATTCGGGCCAGACCCGTGTCCCTATCGCCGCACAATTGATCAAATTTTGGTTGATAACAAGAATTTGTATAAAATTTGTAAAAGACAGAATATTGCTCTCTTAACTTGACAGTCAGGGCTCAGAGGCACTGATATGCATACCTATGCGGGAATTTTGGCCGTATTATGAGGACACGAGCAATCTGAAGGAGCCAAGGATGCAAGACATTTCGTTCGATGGTTATGATCAAAAGACCCCGTTAACCGAAGCGGCCACGCTCAGGACCCTCAATGCATTTGCGGTTGATCTGATTTCTATTCCCAGTGTTGAAGATCTTTTTTGGTATGTCGCCCAGAATGTTGTGGGGCACCTGAAGTTTTCGGATTGTGTGATCTATCAGGCCAATGACGCGCAAACCGAATTGGTGCAGGTCGCCGCCTTGGGCGAGAAGAACCCCTTTGGGCGCAGCATTTTGAATCCGCTAAAAATTCCCTTCGGGCAGGGTGTCACGGGGCAGGTTGCGGAAAGCCGCGAAGCGATTATCATCTCGGATCTGAAAGAAGAGCAAAACTACATCGCTGACACACAGCCTGCGCGCTCTGAAATCTGCGTGCCATTGGTGTGTGGCAACCGGATCGTGGGTGTTATTGACAGTGAAGATCCTGAGCCAAACGCATTCGGATCAGCCGAGCTGGAAATACTGATCACGATTGCGGCGCTCACCAGTGCCAAACTTGAACTGTTGGCAGAAGTTGAGCGATCGCAGCGGCGTTATCTTGATCTGGTGGAAGTGCATGCGCAGCTGAGCCAAGAGGCCACCAGCCGCAAAGCGTTGGAGACAGAACTGTTCAAGGCCCGCAATATGGAGGCCGTAGGCCGCCTGACAGGTAGATTTGCACATGAATTCAATAACTTATTGACTGTCATTTCCGGCAACCTAGAGTTTTTGGAGGCGGATCTGGCTAGCGGCGCAAGCCTAGAGACGCTGCAGGCCGCGCAAACGGCGGCCGAAAGGGGAAGCAAACTGATTTCTTCGATGCTCGCCTATTCCCAGCGCACCCGCCTGTCGCCCGAAGATGTGGACATGAACCGCTTTGCGACTTGGGTGCGTAACCAGACAAACCCTGAGCTGCACGGCCCGATCGAGCTGGAGCGCCAAGAAAACGTTTGGCCCATAAAGGCAGATGTTGGCGTCTTAGAGGCGGTGGTTTTGAACCTGATCGCCAATGCGCGCGATGCGATGCCTGATGGGGATGTGATCCGCGTAAAAGTCGAGAATGTAGTCCATAATCTGACCGACGGCAGAAATCTAACGACCCGTCTAATTCCGGGACGGTATGTACGGCTAAGCGTGAGCGATAGAGGCGAGGGCATTGAGAACGAAAGCCTGCAACAGATATTTGATCCGTTTTTCACCACAAAAGTGGTTGGCGAAGGAACCGGTCTTGGGCTGTCAATGACGTTAGGCTTCATGCAGCAATCGGGTGGTACGGTTGAAGTTAATTCAGAGGTCGGTAAGGGCTCAGTTTTTGCGTTGTATTTCCCTGTGAACGCTCCTTAGGAAGGTTTTGTTAACTAAATTTTCTTAACCTTTGGTCAATCATTTTTGGGGAATTGATTGATGTTGAAAATTAGTAAGAACGAACTGAAACAGGGGTTACCTTTGATAAGTGTTCAAGGGCTGCTTTCTGACGATATAAATAAGGTACAACAGACCGCCGATGCGATTGGCGCAGCTGCGCGCCAATACGGGTTCTTTCGCATTTGCGACCACGGTATCGACCACAGACTGATAGAAGCCACCTATCAGGCCGCTGAGCGGTTTTTCGAAAAACCTGACTCTTACAAACGACAATACTATATCGGCGACAGTTCAAACCATCGGGGCTATGTCCCCTTTACCGAAAAAGGTGATTACCCAGACGAAGTTCATCGCAGCTATGAGGCCTTCGATCTGGGCCTTGATCTGCCACATGATGATCCTGACTATTTGGCTGGGAACAAAGTACTGGGGCCCAATGTCTGGCCGTCGCTGTTTGGGTTTCGTAGTACTGTGGCGGCCTACTACGGCCAAGTATCCGCACTGGGGCGTTTGGTTTGCGGGGCATTAGAAATGCATCTGAAACTGCCCAAGGGCGCGATGACCGACCAGATGAGCAAGCCGATTTCGCAGCTCAGGCTGCTGCATTATGTGCGCCAAGAGATCACAAAAGATGCCAAATCGGTAAACATGGGCGCGCATACAGATTACGAATGCCTGACGTTGCTGCACACCCGTAATCAGGGTCTGCAGGTGATGACAGAAGATGACGGGTGGATTGAGGTACCCGTTGATCCCGATGTTTTGGTCGTCAACATTGGCGATATGATGGAGGCGTGGACGAACGGTATTTTCCGCTCGACCCCGCACCGCGTTTTGAACCTGCGACCCGAAAGGTTCTCTTTGCCGTATTTCGTAGCGACCAACCACAACACGTTGATCCAGCCCTTTGCCCAATTGGTGGCGGACGGCCAAGACCCAAAATATGAACCCTTCTTTGCAGGTGCCCATCTGGAAAGAATGCTGGTTCGTGATTTCCCCTATTTCAAAGAGAAAGTTCAAAAGACCGCAGATAAATTACGACCATCTTCAGCCCTTCCAATTTTAAACCCGTTTGAACAACGGATGAACCAAGGTAGCCTATAAACTATGCCTCCATTTGATAATATTATTGCGGTGCTTGTCGCCGGATTTCTACTCAGCGCCACGCCTGGCCCGTCGATGTTATATGTTTTGTCTCGCAGTGTGGGGCAAAGCCGCTCTGCGGGGTTGGCATCGGCATTTGGTCTTGCGCTTGGCGGGATGGTCCTTGCGGTTGCGACGGCCATGGGGCTTGCGCAGGTATTTGCGAAGCTGCCCCAGATTGTTGAATTTCTAAAATACGTGGGCTCTGGCTATTTGGTTTGGCTGGGGGGGAATATGATTTTGGGTGCGCATGCGGGCGCTCAGGAGGACCTTTCGGTGAGGACTGTCGGGCGCAAATCTTTCAGAGGCATCATCTGGCAGGGGATTGTGGTTGAGGTATTGAACCCAAAGACAGTGCTGTTTTTTGCGTTGTTTTTGCCGCCCTTTGTTGATGCGGGTTTGGGACAGCATGCGGATATTCAAACGCAGCTTTTGGTTTTGGGGGTGCTTGTGCCTTTAACGGCGATCCCGTCTGATATCATCATTGCCTATCTGGGCGGGACTCTGGCGCAGAACCTGAACAACCATCGCAAGTTTCGCGAGTGTTTTGCATGGGCGGGGGGATTGGCGTTGATCGCCATTGCTGTGAATTTGCATACAGGGGTTTTGTTTGGCGGCGGCTAAATGCCGATTTGCTTCTAAATTCTACCGACATTCTTAGGTCTGAGTAGTTTGTTAAGGCAAAAAGGGCTACCAATCATCGGGTTGGTAGCCCTAGAAGGGGACGTTGCCGCGCGGTGGTGTGACTTGAAGTTTCCGAGCTTTGGGTATACCGTTGCATACAAATGGACGCCCAACCATGTGCAGATTCTTTTTGCAGGTGTCTAGAGCCACATAAACACTGATAAGTCGAGATTATTATGAGCCTATATGCAGCCTACTTGGAAGAGATCGAAACCCGCAAAACGCAAGGGTTGAACCCCAAACCGATTGATGACGCGGCCCTGACGGAAGAAATCATTGCCCAGATCAAGGATACAGGCAATGCGCACCGTGCGGACTCGTTGCAGTTTTTGATCTACAACACGCTGCCCGGCACGACCAGCGCAGCAGGGGCCAAGGCGCAGTTCCTGAAAGAAATCATTCTGGGCGCAACAGTCGAAGAGATCAGCACCGAATTCGCGTTTGAACTGCTGTCCCACATGAAGGGCGGCCCATCGGTTGAGGTTCTGTTGGATCTGGCCTTGGGCGATGATGCGGCGATTGCGGCACAGGCGGCAGAGGTTCTGAAAACCCAAGTCTTCCTCTATGAGGCGGACACAGACCGTTTGAAGGCCGCACATGACGCGGGCAACAAGGTCGCCACAGAAATTCTGGAAAGCTACGCTAAGGCGGAATTTTTCACCAAGCTTCCCGAGATTGAGGAAGAGATCAAAGTTGTCACCTATATCGCAGGTGAAGGTGATATTTCGACTGACTTGCTGTCCCCGGGCAATCAGGCGCATTCGCGTTCTGACCGTGAACTGCACGGCAAATGCATGATCACACCAGAAGCGCAGGTGGAAATTCAGGAGCTGCAAAAACAGCACCCTGATGCGCGCGTGATGTTGATCGCTGAAAAAGGCACGATGGGCGTTGGATCTTCGCGGATGTCTGGCGTGAACAACGTGGCATTGTGGACGGGCAAACAGGCCAGCCCCTATGTGCCGTTTGTGAACTTTGCGCCTGTTGTTGCGGGCACCAACGGTATTTCGCCGATCTTCCTGACAACGGTTGGTGTGACGGGCGGTATCGGTGTCGATCTGAAAAACTGGGTCAAGAAAACCGATGCTGACGGCAACACTGTGCTGGACGCAGAAGGCAACGCGGTTCTTGAGCAGGCCTATTCCGTTGATACGGGCACAGTGCTGACCATCAACACCAAAGATAAAAAACTGTTCGATGAAACAGGTGAGACCGAATTGGTCGATATGGCGTCCTCCTTCACCCCTCAAAAGGTGGAGTTCATGAAGGCCGGCGGCTCTTACGCGATTGTCTTCGGTAAAAAACTACAAAGCATCGCCTGCGATGCGCTGGGTGTTGAACTGGTTTCGGCCTTTGCACCTTCAAAAGAAGTAACAATTGCCGATCAGGGTCTGACCGCGGTTGAGAAAATCTTTAACGCCAATGCGGTTGGCGTCACGCCTGGTGCCGTGCTGCACGCGGGCTCTGACGTGCGCGTCGAGGTGAACATCGTAGGGTCGCAAGACACCACTGGTTTGATGACTTCGCAAGAGCTGGAAGCCATGGCGGCGATGGTTCTGTCGCCCAAAGTTGACGGCGCCTATCAGTCGGGTTGTCACACGGCCTCTGTTTGGGATTTGAAGGCGCAGGCCAACACACCCAAGCTGATGGCGTTTATGAACAAATTCGGCCTGATCACCGCGCGTGATCCAAAGGGCGAGTACCACGCGATGACGGATGTTATTCACAAAGTGCTGAATGACATCACCGTGGATGACTGGGCGATCATCATCGGCGGCGACAGCCACACGCGGATGTCCAAAGGTGTGGCCTTTGGTGCGGATTCGGGCACAGTTGCGCTGGCGTTGGCCACAGGTGAGGCAACGATGCCGATCCCTGAATCGGTGAAAGTGACCTTTAAGGGCAAAATGGCCGACCACATGGATTTCCGTGATGTGGTGCATGCGACCCAGTCGCAGATGTTGGCACAGTTCGGCGATAACGTTTTCCAAGGGCGCATCATTGAGGTGCACATCGGGACTTTGCTGGCGGATCAGGCGTTCACCTTTACGGACTGGACTGCCGAGATGAAGGCCAAGGCCTCCATCTGTATTTCCGAAGATGACACGCTGATTGAATCGCTGGAAATCGCCAAAGGCCGCATCAACATCATGATCGAAAAAGGCATGGATAACGATGTGCAAATGTTGGCAGGTCTGGTTGCCATCGCGGACAAGCGTATTGCCGAGATCAAATCAGGCGACAAGCCCGCGCTGACGCCGGACGATACTGCCAAGTACTTTGCCGAAGTTGTTGTTGATCTGGATACCATTGTTGAGCCGATGATCGCGGACCCTGATGTGCAGAACGCCGATGTGTCCAAACGCTATACCCACGACACGATCCGCCCGATCTCCTACTACGGTGCAGAGAAGAAGGTTGATCTGGGTTTTGTTGGCTCTTGCATGGTTCACAAAGGTGACGTGAAAATCGTGGCGCAGATGCTGCGCAACTTGGAAGAAGCCTCTGGCAAGGTTGAGTTCCAAGCACCGCTGGTTGTGGCCGCGCCGACCTACAACATCATCGATGAGCTGAAGGAGGAGGGCGACTGGGCTGTCTTGCAGAAGTATTCAGGGTTTGAATTTGACGATGGTGCGCCAAAGAACACGGCGCGTACGGATTATGAAAACATCCTGTACTTAGAGCGCCCTGGGTGTAACCTTTGCATGGGTAACCAAGAGAAGGCCGCCAAAGGCGATACGGTTCTGGCGACGTCCACACGTCTGTTTAAAGGCCGTGTTGTTGAAGATGCGGATAGCAAAACAGGTGAATCCCTGCTGGCATCAACCCCTGTGGTTGTTCTGTCCGCCATTCTGGGCCGCACCCCAACGCTGGAAGAATATAAAACAGCCGTGAAGGGGATCGATCTGACCAAGTTTGCACCGCCACTGCAACGCCCTGCTGCGACGGCTTCGGCGCATTTCTAAGCTTTAGGATGCGTAAAAAATTTAAGGCCCTGCAGGAAACTGCGGGGCCTTTTTTGTGCCGTAGGTGAGGCGGGAGGGGAGGGGGCTAGCCCCCCTCCACGGCCTTTCGGCCATGGAGTCCCCCAGAGTATTTTGTGCCAAGAAAGATAGGGGTTAGCCGTTACGGACCGTTTCAATCATGAGTTTGACATTTTCGGGGTCGGCGTCGGGGGTGATGCCATGACCGAGGTTGAAGATATGAGGGCCTTTGGAGAGGGCTTGGACGATGCGGCGGGTTTCTGAGACAAGGGCATCGCCGCCTGTGACCATGTGGGTAGATTTAAGGTTGCCCTGTACGCAGCCGCCGGTTTGCACATTGGCTGCGGCCCATTCTGCGGTCACCCCGTCATCGACTGCGATGCAGTCAGCGCCGATTGCCGCATGAGCGTCTTTGTATCTGTCGCCGGCGCCGCGCGGGAAGGCGATGATAGGGGTGTTTGGGTGTTTTTCTTTTAGGGCGGCGGTGATTTTTGCCATGGGTTTAATGGAGTAGTCGAGGAAATCACTATCTTGCAGAGATCCCGCCCAGCTGTCGAAGAGTTTCACAACCTCAGCTCCGGCTTCGATCTGTTTGGACATGTAGGTAATTGTTGCTTCGGTGATCCGGTCCATCAGGGCGTCAAAAACAGGGCGGTTTTCGGCTTTTAGGGCGTGTGCGGGACCTTGGTCCGGGGTGCCGCGGCCTGCGATCATATAGGTTGCGACGGTCCAAGGGGCACCCGCAAAACCGATCAGGGTGGTTTCGGAGGGGAGTTCGTTTGAAAGGATTTTAACCGTTTCATAGACGGGGCTCAGGTGGTCGTGGATCGCATCAGCGGGGACAAGTTTGTCCAGTTCGGCCTGTGTTGTGATGGTTGATAGGCGCGGCCCTTCACCGGTGACAAACCACAGGTCGGCGCCCAAGGCTTGGGGGACGAGCAAGATATCCGCAAATAGGATGGCAGCATCGAACCCGTAGCGGCGAATGGGTTGCAGGGTGACCTCGGCTGCGAGTTCGGGGTTATAGCATAGGGACAGGAAATCGCCTGCTTGGGCACGGGTGGCGCGGTATTCGGGCAGATAGCGGCCTGCCTGACGCATCATCCAGATGGGCGGCGTGGGGAGTGTTTCGCCCTGCAGGGCACGAAGGATGGTTTTTTGCGTGGTCATGGGGGCTCTATCATTGAAAATTGTTGGCGGCACCATGCGACAAAGGGACAGGGTGATACAAGAGTTGTCAGCTTTGACTTGCCCCGTTAGAGATGCGGCATGACATTAAATTTACCTACCCCCGCTGCGCCGTTGAAGATTGGCACCCGTGGTTCGCCTTTGGCTTTGGCGCAGGCCTATGAGACGCGCGCGCGATTGGCTGTAGCTTTTGATCTGCCGCATGAGGCGTTTGAGATCGTAGTGATCAAAACGACGGGGGATAAGATCATTGACCGCCCGTTGAAAGAGATCGGCGGCAAGGGGTTGTTCACCCGTGAAATTGAGGCTGATCTGGCATCGGGCGCGATTGATATTGCTGTGCATTCGATGAAGGACATGCCGACAGTACAGCCTGAGGGTTTGGTGCTGGATACGTATTTGCCGCGTGAGGATGTGCGCGATGCCTTCATTTCGCCGAATGCGAGCGGGTTGGCGGAGCTGTCTTCGGGGACGGTTGTGGGGACCTCTAGTTTGCGCCGCCGTGCGCAGTTGAAGTTGAAGCGCCCAGATCTGGAAGTGGTAGAGTTCCGCGGTAATTTGCAGACACGTTTGGCAAAGTTAGAGCAGGGTGTCGCGGCGGCGACATTCCTGGCCATGGCGGGATTGAATCGTTTGGAAATGACAGATGTGCCTGCCACTGCGATTGAAACGGATGTGATGTTGCCTGCGGTTGCGCAGGGGGCAATCGGGATAGAGCGGCGGCTCGGTGATCACACGATGGCCGAAATGCTATCGGCGGTGCACGATACGCCTACCGGTCAACGTCTGGCGGCCGAGCGGGCGTTCTTGCTGGCTTTGGATGGCTCATGCGAGACCCCGATCGCGGGTCTGGCAGAGCTGGACGGCGGGTCGCTGTTTTTGCGCGGTGAGGTTTTGCGCCCAGATGGTTCAGAGGTCCTAGACGATGCGGTCACCTGTCCGATTGAGGATGGTGCGGAGGCGGGCCGTGAGATGGCAGCGCGGCTGTTGGCCCAAGCAGGCCCAGCGTTTTTTGACTGGCGCTAAATTAGAACTTGGCGCTAAATCAAAAAATGGCGACCCGATCGTGGGCCGCCATTCTGCTTGTGTCAAAAGTAGTCTGATTTAGCTGTCTGGGCCGACGGAAACCAGATAGGCCCAGACGTCGGTGGCCTCTTTTTCCTTGCGCACTTTAAACGACATTTTGGATTTCGCTCGGTTGTCGCCTGTGACCTCGGCAAGGAATGCCTTTGGGTCGGCGACAAATTTGGTGAATGCTTCCTCGTTCCAGATCAAACCGCCTTCGCCCGCCGCGATGATTGAATCGCCGTATTTGAAATCGGTGGAACCGGCGACGCGGTTGTAGAGGCCATAAAGGTTTGGACCTGTGCGGCCGCCTTTGACAATTTTATTGCCGTCAGCGTCTTCTATCATGTGGCATGCTTTGCATTTGTTGAATGCTTTTTTACCGGCATCGGCATCACCAGTGGCGTGGCCATCGGCGAAGGCTGGGGCGCTCAACAATGCGATCGTGGCTATTGTGGTTGCTGCGAATAGTCTCATGGTCGTCCTCCTAGTGCTGCTGAAACCTGAGCGAGTAACGGTCTCGAAAGGTCTGCTGGGTATGGGTGACATAGATAATTGGACAAGCCAAGACAGCAGAAGGTCGCATGTATCGGCGATAGTGTCACAGCTGGGTGATCTATCGGTTTCCCCGTATACGCCGTGTTTTGGCTGACATATTCTGGGATGAGATTCTTGGGGTTCGGCTGTGCCGTACCCGCGATATTTGGAGCATTCTTCATGCGCGTTTTGGTATTGATTTGGGCCCTTGGGGTCATGACGGCGCTGCCAGCGGCCGCGCAAGACCGATCCTTCAGCTTTACTTTGCGCGGTGGGGTTGCATCCGCGCCTGACTATCCGGGATCGGGTGGATCAGAGGCTGGCGCAGATCTGGGGCTTAGCTTTGGGAATGCTGCGCGCACTGTGCCTGAAAATGGCGTCTCGCTGCGGGGGGCTTTTCGGGTGATTGGTACCCGCGATGCGCAAGACAATCCTGAACTTGCAGGGCTGGAAGGGATCGATGCCGCGATTGAGCTGGGTCTGGGGGTGACGTTCCAGCAGACCAACTGGCTGGCATTCGGGGAGCTGCGCAAAGGGGTAACTGGCCACAGTGGGGTCACGGGAACACTGGGGGCAGATATGATTTTCCGCCCGTCAGAGCGCTGGCTGGTTACTGCGGGTCCACGGGTGAATTTTGGTGATGATACGTTCTCTGACACGTATTTTGGTGTGCCAACGGGGGGGCCGTCCTCTTTTGCGGCATTTGATGCTGAGGGCGGCGTGTTGGGCGCGGGTGTGGAAGTGTCGGGTACGTATTTCATTGACGATAAATGGGCGCTGGAAGGCGGGCTGAGCTATGAAAAACTGCTGGGTGACGCGTCAGACAGCCCCATCACGCAAAACGGATCAGAGGATCAGTGGCGCTTTCGTCTAGGGGTCAGCCGGACGTTTAATTTGAATTTCTAAGAAGGGCCGCGAAAGATGCAGTTAGAAGAGGCGATGCAAGGGCGGCGCAGCATCCGTGGATTTTTAGATAAACCTGTAGCGCGCGCGACGATAGAAGAGGTCATTGCCTTGGCCAACCGTGCGCCATCGTCCATGAACACACAGCCTTGGCATTTGCATGTGCTCACGGGGAAGCCGCTGGAAAAAGTGCGCGAGGGCAATTCAACCCGCAT
>JBDVSG010000231.1:0-22537 GCA_039967155.1 Sulfitobacter sp.
GCTGACGCTGGATCACGCAGGCCCCATTACCCGCACAGTGGCCGATAACGCATTGATGCTAGAGGTCATGGCAGGCCCAGACGGTCTGGACCCGCGCCAAAACGGCGCGCCCTCACAGCCCTATACCCAAGCGTTGGACAAAGGCGTGAAAGGTCTGAAAGTTGGGATTGTCACAGAAGGGTTTGGCACCCAAGGCGCCGAGGCAGAAGTCGACGCACGGGTGATGGAGGCCGCCGAAAAACTGGGCGCGGCAGGTGCGACGGTCAGCACCGTTTCGATCCCGCTGCATCCCGCAGGCGCAGCGATCTGGACACCTATTTTCCTTGAGGGAACCTTTGATCTGATGTTGCGCAACAGTGCCTATGGTACAAATATGAAAGGCACATTCGACGAAGGCCTGCTGGACGCGCAGAGCCAATGGAAAGACCGCGCAGACGAGCTGTCCCCCACTGCGAAGTTGGGGATGCTGACGGGTCATTTCACGTCATCGCGCAACAACGGCCGCTACTACGGAAAGGCACAAAACCTGAACCGGCTTTTGACAGCCGACTACGAACGCGCCTTGGCCGAGGTCGACATTCTCATAATGCCAACAACACCGATGGCGACCACTCAGCTGCCCTCCCCAGATGCTGGCCCCGCAGAAGTGATCGCACGCGCCTTTGAAATGGTCGGAAATACGGCACCTACCTGTGCAACCGGTCATCCCGCTATTTCGGTTCCCGTTGGCAAAACATCAGACACACGCCCCATCGGTGCGATGTTGATTGCAAAACACCATGATGAAATGACACTGTTCAGCGCAGCACAGGCGCTTGAGACTGCGTATACTTGATTGTCATAATCTCGTTGTTCCTCCGTCCGCTTTTGAAGCGGGCGGCAGGGCGCAGGCAGGGCGCTTCCCCGCAGGGCAGTCCCCGAACTGCAAGACACAAAAAAGACTGAGACCACGCATGAATGAACAAGATGGGTTAACTGTGAAACGCCGGTTTCATCCGGCGTGGCGCATTGCGTTTGCCTGCGCTGTTTGTGTGTTTTGCGGTCTAGGGTTGGGGCGCTTTGCATTTGGGATGATGTTGCCGTCCATGTCCGCGTCTCTTGAGCTGGACTACGGACAAAGCAGCATGTTGGGGTTTGCCAATCTGCTGGGCTATTTGGTGTCGGTGTTGGTGGTGCCGTCGATCTTGCGCCGCTGGGGAACCCGTCATGTGGTGACATCCAGCCTTGTCCTCATGGCATTCACGATGAGCGCCTTGTCCTCAACTGCCAGTTTCTGGGCATTGTGCGTGTTTTACTTGCTCACTGGGATTGGCAGTGGGGGGGTGGTTTTACCCTCCATGAGCATCATGTCACAATGGTTCGCGCCGTCGCATCGCGGACTGGCGGCTGGCATCGTGATGTCGGGGCCAGGATTTGGCATTATTTTGACCGGCTTCATCGTGCCCAACCTTGTGCCCTTGGGCCAAATGCAATCGTGGCAGACCGGTTGGCTGTTCTTTGGTGTGTTCACCTTGGCCGTTGGCGCATTTGCCTTTTTACTTATTCGAAATCACCCCGCCGACCTAGGGGTTCAGCGGTGCGGCCGAGGGCACGCCACACCGACCAACCAGATCGCGCCGCCAGTGGGGCGCGCGCATATGAAGTTGCTGGTTCATTTAGGGCTGATTTTTGGCATCTACGGCACCACCTACATGATCTATGTGACATTCATCGTCTCTAGCATGATTGATCGATACGGCATGACCGAAGAAACCGCCGGTTGGCTATGGGCCGTCTTCGGGCTGCTGAGCGTTTTTTCGGGGGTCGTCTTTGGCTGGATTTCGGACAAAGGCGGACGGCGGTTGGGATTGGGCGTGTCGTTCACCGTATTGGCGGCGGCTTATCTGCTGGTGGGCTTTGCCGACAGCACTGGGGCGCTGTATCTGTCGATCGCTCTTTTTGGTATCGCCGCTTGGAGCGTGCCAGTCATCATGGCCGCCGCCACGGGCGACTATTTCGGCCCAATTGCTGCGGCAAGCGCCTTGGCCATTTCCATGGTGGTGTTTTCAATCGGACAAAGCCTTGGACCGGTTGTTGCTGGATATCTAGCAGAACGCAGCGGTGATTTCACAACAAGCTATTCTGCGGCTGGGCTGGCTGCACTTGGCGCGGTTCTTCTGACCCTTTTGCTCCGCGCGCCACAAACAATCGAATGACCCTGCTGCGCCCCCAAATCCATCGCCGATCTCTGAGACCCCTCACCGCCCACACACCGCTAAATTTCTAGCACAGGCCAAACCACCCTATCGGGATAAGGCATTGGTTTGACAGGCAAGGCCCCTCCCACTACCGTAAACGAAAGTAAGGGTTGGTATGCAGATGAATGATCCTCTCGCAAGTTTGGATTGGGGCGACATACGGGTTTTCCTGATTGCGGTGCGGTACCAAAGGGTAAGCGGCGCAGCCAAAGAACTACGCCTCAGCCATTCAACAGTTTCCCGAAGACTGTCCCGCCTTGAACAGGTTTTAGGTGCAGCGCTGTTTGAACGGAACCGCGATGGCCTGATCCTCACGACTTTTGGCAGATCTGTGCTGAAACGGGCCGAAGAGATCTCTCTTGGTGTAAGCAATCTGCGCAGCGATATCGAAGGATCGGGTGACACCAGCGGCGTGGTGCGGTTTGCGACCATGGAAGGCATCGCATCGCTTTATCTTGCGTCCCGTCTGGCAGGGTTTCAGGCATCCTATCCGCATATTCAACTTGAATTGCTGACCACCGCCCGCGAGGTGCAGATCAGCAATCGCGAAGCCGATATTTTGCTGAGTTTTCACAAACCACAAGGGACCGATATGGTGTCCAAACGGGTTGGTTCCTTTGGGATCGGCCTCTATGCCTCCCCCGAATATCTGGCCGCAAACGGCACACCCACAACCGCCGATCAAATGGCGGATCACAGCTATGTCGGGTATCTGGATCAATTTGTAGAACTTGAAACCGTGCGCTGGCTAGAGGAATTGGTGGCCCGCCCCAGCATCGTTTTCCGCTCCAACAGTATGATCGTCCAACGCAGCGCCGCCAGAGGAGCGCTCGGCATCGTCGCACTGCCTCATTTTGCACTGTCAGAAAGTGAAACACTGGTCCGCGTGATGCCTGATCTGGCCGCACGCCGCCCCCTTTGGATATCAGTGCACCAAGATCTCAGAAATGTGCCGCGCATCAGGGCCGTCCAGACCTATCTGGATCAGCTTTTTGACAGCAATCAGGCGTATTTAAACGGGATCTAGGGGCAGATTTTGCCCTCCCCTTTTGGCGGCTCATCTGCGCACAGGGTCGTGCATAAATTGGCGTTGGAAAAAACACGGCATTCCTAAACAGTGGTGATAACTTTAGGGAGCAACCTTATGTTTAATAACCACAGTTTCCGGGCCGCTGCTGCACATATCGCGCCTGTCTACCTTGATCCTATGGCCAGTGCCGAAAAGGCCGTATCGACCATCGCCCAAGCCGCCGCAAACGGCGCAGAACTGGTTGCCTTTTCCGAAAGCTATCTGCCCGGATTTCCCGTTTGGGCCGCCATTCACAGCCCCGTAAAATCCCATGAATATTTCACGCAATTCGTCCAAGCTTCCGTTTTTGCAAACGGACCAGAGGTCGCGATGATCCGCAAGGCAGCCGCCCGTCACGGGGTGATTGTGTCACTGGGCATATCCGAGCGAAACCCGCATTCTGTCGGGGCGCTTTGGAACAGCAATCTGTTGATTGATGAAACCGGTCGGGTCCTGAACCACCACCGCAAATTGGTGCCCACATTTTATGAAAAACTAACATGGGATCCTGGTGATGGCGCGGGCCTAAAGGTATCGGATACCTCCCTTGGTCGCATTGGGAATCTGATCTGCGGAGAAAACACAAACCCGTTGTCGCGCTACAGTTTGATGGCCCAAGCAGAACAAATCCACATTTCCAGCTATCCACCGATTTGGCCGTCCAGACCGCCCAGCGATGGCGAAAATTATGACAACAAGGCCGCAAACCTGATCCGTGCCGCCGGCCATGCATTTGAGGCAAAATGCTTTGGCGTCGTGGTTGCGGGGTGCTTTGACGCGCGCGCCACTGAAATGGCCACAGGGGGGGACCCCGAATTGATGCAGATGTTGAATGAATGCCCGCGCGCACCCAGCTTTTTTGTCGACCCGACAGGGGCTCAGATCGGTGACAGCCTGACCGAAGAAGGCATCGGATACGCTGATTTTGATCTGTCCAAATGCATCGAACCAAAGCGGTTTCACGATGTCGCTGCGGGCTACAACCGTTTTGACATCTACGACCTGAAGGTCCAGCGCCGCCGCGCGGTCCCCATCACATTTGACACCGATACCCCCCCAACAGAGCAAACGGCCAGTCCAGAAGATGCGGAGGAGGCTGCGCAATAACGCGCATGAAATCCGGCTTCCATCGACGGGTGAAAATTTCAACATTTGCGCTTGGGTGACATGACCCATGTGCAAAACCGCGAGGGCCAATTTATGTCTCGAAACAACGTATTGAGCGACCTGATGGCCCGCGTGGGCGAAATCGGGGGGCGTATTCTCAGCACCAACAACGCCCATGATACTCTCCCCTTGGCGGACCTATGTGAGGAGCTGCTCTCCCACCGGGGCGAGGCAACAGGCGCAGCCATTGGCCAAGCCATTTTTGACCGGTTTGACGGGCTGGATGCGCATGCCAAACACGCGTTTTTCGAAGATTTGAACAGCCAGTTTGGCGTCGATACCCAAGCCATGCAAAAAGCATTTTCCGCGTGGCACGAAAGCAAACAAACAAATGACGCCCGCGCTTGCCATTTTCAAAGTGAACCCAAAAGCCAAGAATTGATCCGCAGATTAAATCGCGTACCAAACGGCACCGTACGGTTGATCGAAATGCGCAACCACCTGTTGCGCGCCCTGAAATCCGACCCAACCCTAAGGGGTCTGGATGATGATTTTCGCCATCTTTTGGGGTCGTGGTTCAACAGAGGTTTTCTGGAATTACGGCGGATCGACTGGGACACCTCGGCCGAGGTTTTGGAAAAAATTATTGCCTATGAAGCCGTGCATGAGATCAAAGGCTGGGAGGATCTGCGCCGCAGGGTCGCGGCCCCTGATCGCAGGCTATACGCCTTCTTTCACCCCGCTCTGTCAAACGAGCCTCTTATTTTTGTTGAGGTTGCACTGTCAGACGGCATACCATCGGCAATTGCCCCCATCATCTGTGCGCCAAACAGCACGACGGAGCCAAAAGAAGCCACGACAGCCGTGTTCTACTCTATCTCGAATTGTCAAAAAGGACTGCGCGGCATTTCCTTTGGCAGCTTTTTGATCAAACAAGTGGTCAGGGAGCTTAGGCGCGAATTTGATACGTTGGAAACCTTCGTGACGCTCTCCCCTGTTCCTGGATTGCGGGCATGGGCCCAAGAGGCCGCCATAGGTGCTGAACCCGCCCTGCTTTGTGCAGAAGATCTGTCACTGATTGCAGATCTGGAGGCGTCCAACGGCGCGTCCACTGATCCGCACACCCACGCAGGTCTTATGCGCATCGCGGCTAAATACCTTGTGCATGGCACCTCCGCGCGGGGCGGTCCGGCGGATCCTGTTGCGCGGTTCCATTTGGGCAATGGGGCCTGTCTGGAACAGATCAACCCCGCAGCTGATCTTAGCGATCGGGGCATGGCCACGTCTTGGGGCGTGATGGTGAACTACCTCTATGATCTTAAAAACATTGAACGAAATCACGAAGTTTTTGCAAATGGAGGGGATGTGATCTGCTCCGCCCTTGTGAAACGCGCTGCACACGAAAATTAAGGAACATCCAGATGTACACGTCAAATCATCTCGCGGGGCAGTTGCGGGCTGCGTCGCTAGCGACGCCCAATTCGATCTTTGCAAAACAACCTGACAAGGCCGACATAACCCATGATGAGCTATGGGCGCTGGCGGAAAAATATGCGACCGTTCTGGTGCGTTCTGGTTTGGAGCCTGGGGACCGCGTTGCTGTGCAGATCGGTAAATCTGTCGAAATGATTGCGCTCTATCTTGGGACCATTTTGGCAGGTGGCGTTTTTCTTCCTCTTAACGCCGACTACACACCTTCCGAGATTGCGTATTTTGTCGGCGACAGTAGCCCGACCATCTTTGTCTGCACGCCAGAGGCCTATGAGACACTGAACAGCGTCGCCACAAATAATGGTGTGCGCGTGGTGTTCACGCTTGGGACCAGTGGCGACGGAACGCTGGCGGACAATGCGCGCGATGCAACCTCCGGATTTTGGTCGGTGCCGCGTGGCACTGACGATCTGGCCGCGCTTTTGTATACTTCGGGAACCACAGGCCGCTCAAAAGGCGCGATGTTAACGCACGGAAATCTGGCATCGAATGCGGCGACATTATCTGCGCATTGGCAGTTTTCGATGGATGATACCCTGATACATGCCTTGCCGATCTTTCACACACATGGGTTGTTTGTTTGCACCAATGTGACCTTGATGGCGGGATCTTCCGTTATTTTCCTGAGCAGTTTCAAGCCTCCGCAGATCACCAAGCTTATGCAAGAAGCGTCCGTTTTGATGGGCGTGCCGACCTTCTATACCCGCCTGTTGAAGGACCCTGATCTGTCCCCCGATACTGTGAAGAATATGCGCTTGTTTGTGTCAGGCTCGGCGCCCCTGTTGGCTGAGACGCATCAGCAATGGTTGGAAAAAACTGGCCATACGATCCTTGAGCGCTACGGGATGACCGAAACCAATATGAATACGTCGAACCCTTACGAAGGCCCCCGCAAAGCCGGAACTGTTGGTCTGCCCCTGCCTGGAATAGAGGTGCGCGTGGCGGACCCGACCTCAGGACAGCCCCTGCCCGTGGGCGAAGTGGGCAGCATTGAAATCCGTGGTCCAAATGTTTTTCAGGGCTATTGGCAGATGCCAGAAAAAACCCGAGCAGAGTTTCGCCCGAACGGTTTTTTCATCTCGGGGGACGTCGGTCTGATCGACGCGCAAGGCTATGTCACCATCGTCGGCAGATCAAAGGATCTGGTGATCACAGGCGGCTACAATGTCTATCCCAAGGAAATCGAAACCCTTTTGGATGAAATCGACGGCATTGAGGAATCCGCCGTGATCGGTCTACCCCATCCCGATTTCGGAGAAGGTGTCGCGGCGGTGATCGTCGGGCAAGATGTATCTGTACCTACCGAGGCCGAGATCCTCGATGTCCTCGCACCGAAGATTGCCCGCTATAAGCAACCCAAAAGGTTGTTTTTCGTGAAATCTCTGCCGCGCAATGCGATGGGAAAGGTTCAGAAAAACCTTCTTCGCGCGGAATATTTGGCGGCTTTTGGCATCTAGAGGAGGCCCACCCAGCCTTCTCAGACCGGGTGGTTTTATGCAAGTGATCCGGTTGTGCCAGACCCCTGTTGCGCGCGCCTTCAACCCATAAACGAGTTGATCAAGAAGAACAGCAACCCCGACAACAGCGCGGCGGCAGGGACGGTAATGACCCAAGCTGCAATGATTGTCATAAAGTGCGATCTGCGCACCAGCTTGCGGCGGCGGCGTTCCTCGGGGGCGTATTGCGGACGATCTGGCAGGGCCATACGGGCCTTGCGGATGCGGCGCTCTGCATCCCATTCGCGGAAAAACCCAACCCCAAAGACAGCCCCAACAGCAATATGCGTTGAGCTGACAGGCAGACCCAACCAGCTGGCGACAATCACCGTGATCGCGGCAGACAGGGCCACACAATAGGCGCGCATCGGGTTCAGCTTTGTGATCTGGCCGCCAACCATGCGGATCAATTTGGGGCCAAACAGGAACAAGCCAAATGAGATACCAAAGGCCCCGATAACCATGACCCAAAACGGGATGCTAAAGGCGCTGGTGAAATCGCCCGATTGTGAAACCTGCACAATCGCAGCCAGCGGGCCGACCGCATTCGCCACATCATTGGCACCATGCGCAAAGCTCAGCATCGCGGCGGACACAACCAGCGGAATACCGAATAGAACCTTCAGCGACTTATTGCGGTTCTCCAACCCTTCCGATTGCTTTTTGATGACCGGAATCATGATCAACCAAACGACAACCGCGATCAGCAAACCAATCAGCAAAGCCGTTGGCATGTCGATTTTGATGATCTTCTTAAGACCCTTCAGGGCAAGATAGGCCCCAAAGGTCCCCGCCATAAGGCCGACCAAAACCGGCACCCATTTGCGGGCCGCTGCGATTTTGTCATCTTGGTAGATGATGCGCGATTTAATGATGAACAAAAAGAACGCCGCGATTGCGCCCCCCAAAACAGGTGAAATCACCCAAGACGCCGCGATGCTCGACATGGTGCCCCATGACACCGCCGAGAAACCCGCAGCCGCAATGCCGGCCCCCATAACGCCGCCAACAACCGAATGGGTGGTCGACACGGGCGCACCGACCCATGTTGCAAGGTTGACCCATAGCGCCGCAGACAACAGCGCCGACATCATAGCCCAGACAAAAACATCTGCTGTTCCCATCCTTTCGGGCTCGATAATGCCTTTTGCAATGGTCGACACCACGTCGCCGCCTGCTATCAACGCGCCCGCGCTTTCAAAAACAACGGCAATGGCAATCGCACCACCCATCGACAGGGCATTCGCCCCAACAGCAGGCCCCATGTTGTTGGCCACGTCATTGGCGCCGATGTTCAGCGCCATATAGGCCCCAAGACAGGCTGCAATCACAACAATCAACGTGTTGTTTGCCTCGCCAAAAAACAACATTGCCGCAAGACCTGCCAGAATGACAAAGACGAACGACACTCCCATGCCTACCATCGGCCTGCCAACCATCGAGGTTGCGGCCTCAAGGTTAGAGAATCGCGCAAGATCACGATCCAAGGTCTCTAAATGACGTGGATCGCCCTGATTTTCTGACATGTTGGTGTCCTTCCCATTTGCTGGCGGACCATAACGATGGCGCAGGCAGAGATGCAACGATTCAATAACCTTCGGGTAAGGCTATGTGCTGGCCCCCCCTAGCCCGCGCTAGGCCCCTGCCCCCAAGACCTTGCGGTCTCCCTTGAGGAAAAGCCGAAGATCATTCACGTCAAAAGCCAAACAAATGGCCAACACGCCCGTAAGCAGCAAGGTGTAAGGGGTGGCCGGTGGCACCAGCACAAGCCAGATCAACAGCGGCACCCAAGGCACCAGATGCGCCAGCCCCAAGATGCGCCGCAAGCCCGCGTCATGCCCCACCTGCCCCGCCAACAAAGGCGCTGTTGCGACATAGGCCAGCAAAGTCACTTCGCCGATCCTGTCAGGCAAAAAGGCAAACGCGGCAAGGAAAGTTGCGTTCAACATCACCAACCAAACCATAACCCAAAGCGGCAGCGCCATCCATGATGCCCCAATCGCGCTAAAGTGCTCTTTTACGGTGTTTCCATGTGCGCGAAGACCCAAAATCCACAGCTGAACAACACCCAATGCCCCCACCATCACAGCCACAACAACGGTCGCAAAAATTCCCCATGGGGTCGTGATCCAAATATGCGCGGCAATAAGCCCAAAACTGGCAAGCCACCACAAAAAATCCCCCAAAGAGAACCAGATGACTTCTGCTTTGAGAATACCCGCGCGGCTGGATGCGACACTCAGATGCCCGCCATTCCCAAGCAGCCCCAGACCCAAAAACAAGATCACTGCACGCGGCACATCCCCCAAAAACCCTGCAACCGCTTGCGGTAACACAATAAACAGCAGCCCAAATGACACGCAGCTTACCGCGTTCAAACGCATAACCATTTTCAGACGATCCATATTTTCAGACTATCCATGTGCCAGCCCCCCATTGTAAACTAGGCTTACAACTATGCAGCAAGGCCCATCATGTCAACCAAACTGACAACATGCACCTCGGCACCGGCCTATGAGATGGCAGACAGCCGCTCGCTCAGACTGGTCCAATTGGTGTCAAATTTCGAACGCAAAGCCCAGAAATGGTTGGTTGGTCAATTGCATAGCCGTGGCTTTGACACCCTGACACAAAGCCAGCTGAGCTTTCTGGGGGCATTGGATTGCGGGCCCAATAGCGCCTCACAAATCGCCAGCAATCTTGGAATCACCCGCCAAGCCGTGCATAAAACGGTCAAAGAGCTTGAGACCTCTGGCTGGTTACAAAGCCAAGCCGACCAAACCCGTCGAAACCAGCGCGTCATCACCTTCACACATGAAGGCGAACGCATGATCTCAGAGGCCCGCGCGCTGTTTCAGCAACTGGACGACAAGCTGTTTGAGGGGTTCAGCCCCGATAAAATAGACGCCGTTTTTGCAATTTTGCAGGGTTCCTTCGAAGACTGAGCCACTGCAAAATATCTGTCTGAGGCACCTACGCCCGCCCGTGCATCATGATCAGCACAATTGAAAACAAGATCAGGCAATAACCCATAAAATTGGAAATCACATCAGGGTTGAGCACGGCCAGGAAGCGCCGTTTTCCAAATCGGGCAGCCAACCCGTAGCTCATCATCGAAAAGAACGAAATCGCCAGCACCGATGGCACCAAAAGCAAGAATTGCGGCCCCAAAGAGGCGTCTACATTAATGAAATTGGGGAACAAGGACAGGAAAAACAGAAAGGTCTGCGGGTTTGTGACAGCAACCAAAAACCCCTCTAAACAGGCGATCTTGGGGCATTTATAGCCACAAGGCAGCATGCCCCGCCGTTTATCTGGCGATGCACTTTGCACCAGAATATAACGCACCCCTATGATCAGAATATAGACCGCGCCCGCCAACCGTAGGGCGATAATTGCATCTGGCGATAGGGCGCTCAGCTGATCTATGCCAAAAATCACCAGCGATGAAACAATCGCAAGCCCTAAGAGATTGCCAAAAGTCTGCGACACCACGGTAAAAAATCTAAACTGCAACGCATTGGAAATCGTCAAGGTAATCGCAGGACCAGGGCAGAGGATCGCGAAGGATGAGGCAAGCGTAAATGCCCACCATGCTTGCACAGTCATATGTTAGCTTTCTGTTAGGGGTGCCGCTGAATACAATGCGGCTGCACTGAAAATGCCTTGGATTGAAAATCGCGATCTCAAGGTTTAATTGTATTGCCCGCTCCCAAATTGGCGCAGGTCGTGGGTCAAACTCCCATAAATTGGGCCGCACAGTAATCGTCTTTCTGTGCTAGAAAGGGTCATTCAGGTGAACTGGTTCATTGGGATCCGGAATGGGATAGGCTGCGGTATGAAGACAGTTTTAGTCATTGAAGACCACGACGGCGCGCGTCAGCAGATCTGCAAAGTTGTTGAAAAAGCGTTCAGCGATCCCATCGTTGATGACGTTGCAACCCTGAAGGCTGCGCGCACGCATCTGCAGATGCGCTGTTATGACATTGTCGTTCTGGACCTAAACCTGCCCGACGGATCTGGCGACGCGTTCATCGTAGAAATTCTAGCCATGCAGCCGAACAGCTATGTGGTCATTTCGACAATCCACGATGAAAGCAGCAGGTTGATCAAAGCGCTGGAGAATGGCGCAAAGGGCTACTTGCTAAAAGAACAACCCAAGGAGTCCCTGATCAGGGATTTCAAAGGGATACTTGAGGGCAAGCCCCCCCTCGCCCCTGCCATCACCCGCAGACTGCTTGAAATGATGCGCGAACGGTCGATCCCCGTCCGTGAGACGCCCGTGCAACCGCCACAACCACAAGAGGACTGCGTACAGCTGACCGAGCGCGAAAAGGAAGTTCTGGTGCTTCTCGCAAAAGGGTTCAACCGCCCCGAAGTCGGCGGGTTCCTGAATATCTCAAAGCACACAGTCGCCACCCATATCAGCAATATTTATAGCAAGCTCGACGTCTCAAGCCGCAGCGAGGCCGCACTTGTTGCCCAACAATACGGGCTGCTGTCATCCTAGCAACGGGATGCGCAAAGTGACCACAAACTGATCCAGACCCAGCCCCCCCTTGCAGGTCTGCGCGCTGAAACTGCCGCCCAGCTCTGCGATGCGGGTCTTGATGCTCAGCAATCCGCGTTGGCTGCCGCTCGCCTCTGCCGCATCGGGTTTGATTACGTTGGATGCAGTGATTTCCAATGATCCATCCGCCAAGCTCTGCGCCGAAAACACAATGCTGTCTTGGGTGCCGTATTTGATCGCATTGCTTGTGACCTCAAACATCGCGCGTTTCAAATTGACGTATTCACGCGCAGACAGAACCCGCGGCGCAGGCCTGTTTTTGGTGATCTCAAAAGAGTGCCCCGATTGCGCAAACCGCGCCGCAGCGCTGGTGCAAAATTCGCGCCATGCAACATCAACATCAATGGTTTCAGTATCTTCCACCACAACCAAAGTTTCCTTCAGCGCCGCCAGCGTGCTGCGGGCGTCATTGGCAAGGGGGCTGTCACCCGCCTGATAAACAAGGCTCAGCAATCGGCCGCCCACATCGTCATGCAGATCGCGCACAATGCGGTCGCGTTCGTGCTGTTGCGCCGCCTCCAATTTACGGTTCGTCGCCTGCATCCCGCGGATGAGGTTCAAAATAACGTCCATCGTTTCCAGATCAGATGGGGAAAAAAGCTGCCTGCCATGGGCCTTTCCGATAATCTGGATCGAGCGCGTCCCCGCAACATTGCTCACGCGCAGGGCCAGACCATTGTTTTCAATCTGCGCCGAGGCGGTTTTTTCAGGCGAAAGAGATCCGATTTCTTCTGCGGCAAAACAACCCTGCAAAAACGAAATATAGCGTCCCTCAATTTCATCATTGTCGCGCAGGGATGAAAAAGACGCCACTAATTTTGGCACAAGCGTAGGGATCGCAATGTCATTCGATCCCAAAAATCGCTGGAAAACCCATTGCCTGATCGGAAAATAAATCCATCCCGCCAAAAGCAGCGATAGAAACAGCGCCTCATTTTGATCGATGCGAAACTGCCAGACAAGAAACAGATCCGCCGCCACCACACAAAAGCCTCCCATCAACCAAGTGACCGTTTTCCACCACACGCGGTGCATGTCGAACAGGCGGTATTTCAACGTGCCCGCCGAAATCCCAACATAGATCAGCGCCAATGAAAAATTGGCCAGATGGGGGCTCAGGATCGGGGAGATGTGTAAAATGATCGGGGTGGAGTAGAGCAGAGCAACCGCAAAGACCACGCCATAGATCGACAGCGAAAACCACATAACCGAAGCCCGCCCGATGGGATCATCGACACTGCGGCGCCACTGAAGATGGCTGGCCAACAGGCCGATTGGAATGGGCAAAAGATTGGCAAACTGGAAACTGTGCAACGGCAGCTCGAACAGCTCGAAACTAATGACGGTTTGCAACGCGACACCGCCCACAAACAAAATTTCACCCCACGGCCAGCGAAACAATCGCGCAGGAAAGCAGAAAAACAACGCCAACAAACTGTAGGAGAAAACCGTAAACCCCCAAGCGGCCAGATTGATAACGCCGCGAAAATACTCAGGCGGGATGGTCAGCAGGCTTGTCCCCAAATAGGATCCGCACATGGCATTGGTCGCCAGCCCAAAACCGCTGACCGTCAGATAATTCACCGCGCGCGACGGCGTTGCAAAGGCCCAAATCCCCACCGTAATAACCATTACGATCAGGCTCTGGGATAGGGTCAAAAAGGACTTTAGCGGCAGCGATGTCACGCTTCGTCCTACTGTCGGGGCGATCAGGAATTGCTGTCCGTCCTCGGCATACAGCTTTAGCGTGGGATCCCTCAGCAGTGGCCAAATCCGGTTTTTGGCATCAATGGTCTGTTTGATCATCGCGTAATTGTGCAATTGATGGCGCCCGACAACGGCCTCAAACCCTGTTAGTGCGTATTTCGGCACGTCGTCTGTGGCCACATGGGTGATGCGCGCGCCCACAACAAGCCCCGCCGCTGCTGCAGGACCTGCTGAAGACACCGCAACAACGTCCAACGCTGCCTCGCTGATGTTGGCTTCGAATTCTGCACCTAGGTTGGGGCGTTTGGTGAGATCGATGCCGATCACAAGAAAAACCAGAACCCAAACGGATAAGACCGAAAAGATTGCAAGATACGAACGCCCCGGACGGGGAAAGGATCGAAACACGGACATGGGGTCACTAAACCCTGTCGTGCGTCACAAAAGCAATAGTTCAGCGGTGCGATCTGTTTGCGTTGAGCTGCGCACGTTGGGTGACGCCGTCCAGATGCGGCGCAAATGCGGCCTGCGCGCCGACAAAACTGTGAAACGTCTTTGCCAGCCGCTCCAGTGCTTGGGAGGAAGACGATTTTGTGCTGTCGTAGGCCTGAAAATTATGCGGCATGTCATCCCATAGATCCAACTGGATGGAGGCGCCCTTTTCGTTTTGCACCGTGGCGAAATCCACGATCATATCACGCAGCACCTCGCGCCCTCCCGCCTGCAGATACAGCGGTGCCAGACCAGAAAAGTCCTGATGAATCGGGGACAGGCCCGCGCCGTTGCAGTGTTGGTCAGGGGCCAACCAGCGGCCAAACTGCAGCGCCATCCACCCCTGAACCAAATCAGTAGGGTCGTTCAATGTCATGCTGGCGCCACGCGCCCCAATATCCACCCAAGGCGAAAGCCCCACGCATAAGGCTGGCTGCGTCTGGCCACGGGCTTTGAGGTTTTGCAGCAAGATGAGGGCCATATGCCCCCCCGCACTGTCGCCTATCACGGCGATCTGGTGCGGCGCATATTGCGCCACTAACGCGTCCCAAGCGGCCAATGCGTCTTCGGCCTGTGCGGGATGGGGGTGCTCGGGCGTCAGCCTGTACAGCGGCATATAGATCCGCGCCCGAAGGTGGTGCGCCAACATTTCGGCAAAGCGGTAGGTCACGGGCCCTCGGAACGTATAGCCGCCCCCATGGCAGTAGAGAACAACCGCCTCGGACGTGCCGTTTTTCGGGGTGAACCAACAGGCGGTTTTGTCCTCGCTCAACTGGGTTGAGACATCATAGACATCCGGCGTTTTGGGCAACAGACTGTTAAAACGCGTGCGCCCCGCGTTGATATCTTTGTGGGTCATCGCATGGGTGAATTGGTGGCGGATAAACCGAATGCCGGTTTCTGTCAGCACATCCCAATCAGGCGCCATCTTTTGCCCCACACACTGCCGAAGCCCGACCTGACACATGATCCGGTTGAGGGTTAGGAAACTGGCAATTCGGTCCTTGAGGGGACCTTGAAACGCGATTTTGGACATTGTGCCTCCGGTTGTTAAACAGCTGTGCCCTTGTCGCCTTTGCGAGCCACCCGATATAGAATGATCCCGACAAACGGGAGAAAATGATGCCGCCGCAGTCCAAATTATGTTTACCGCCCCCTGCATTGGCCAGCTGTGCGGCCGCTGCCGTCTACCGTGACACCACAGGCGTGACGCTGGCGGCCCAAGACAGGCTGAATTATTTTCCCGCAACACCGTTGTTTACAGTCACCCGTGTCTTTGAGGGACAGCTGCACATGGCCAAAGGGGTGGTCGATATGCAGGCCTTGACCGCGCAACCGCCTTTGGCGCGCGTCTCGGCCAATCCGCCGCACGCGTATCCGATCTGCAGCTGGAGCCCCTCAGGTCTGCGTGCCGCGACCGTGGCAATCTACCCCGATGCGTGGTTGGCGCTGGGGGGATCGTTGGATGCAAAAACACCCCCCCCCGCCATAATGGAGGCGATGACAAATGCGTCCCCCGCCGCGCCCGCGTTTTGGTCCGAGGTCTGCGCCCATCTGGCCCCCCATTGGCACCAAGCCCGCCAAGACAGGCCGCCGCTGATTGGAGGGTCAGGTTCACACCGTCTTGCAGATTGGGCGCGCCACATCACGACACGGGCCGCGCTGTCGGGAACGGGTCGCAGCATGCGGTCGATTGAACGCCGCTTGCGTCACTGGACCGGCCAAACGGCGCAGAGCCTCGCCTTTTTTGCAAAAGTCGAGGACTTGCATGTATACCGAACACAGAACCCCCAGGCGTCCTTGGCCGAAATTGCCGCCATCGCCGATTTCAGTGATCAATCCCACATGGGGCGTGCGGTTAAGCGCGCGACAGGATTTTCCCCCGCGCGGCTTAACCAATTGATCGACACCCAAGAACCATTCTGGTGCTATCGCCTGTTGGCGGAACGGTTCTAATGAGGCTTCAGCCCATAATCTGAATCATGCCTTCGTGCACGCAGGTCTCAAAGGGGAACATCTTGCGTGCCACTGGCGCCCCAACAGCGCCATCAAATGATGGGCGGTTGTCCACGCAATCTACGGATTGGCCACCGCGTCAAAGACACGCAGGCCAAGCGAGGCACAATCACACCACAAACGGCGCAAACGATCTGTCGGGAGGCGCGCTGCGGCCTCTAGCCCGATGTAGCTGCCCCCGAAAACCAGAACTTTGGCGCCCTGCGTCGTCGCGGGCGCCAATGGTAACAGCATGCTTTTTGCCGCCGCGGTCCTGTACAAAACCCTAAGCGATACCGCCCGCCGCAACAGTTGAACTTACAAAATACTCGGCAGGTTCAACCCGTTCTCGCGCGCGCAATCGATCGCCTCGTCATAGCCAGCATCAGCGTGGCGCATGACACCCGTTGCGGGATCGTTCCACAGGACACGCCCGATGCGGCGGTCTGCGTCCTCGGTCCCGTCACAACAGATCACCATACCCGAGTGCTGCGAGAACCCCATGCCAACGCCGCCACCGTGGTGCAGCGACACCCACGTCGCGCCCGAGGCGGTGTTCAGCAACGCGTTCAGCAAAGGCCAGTCAGACACAGCATCAGAGCCGTCTTTCATGCTTTCGGTTTCGCGGTTCGGCGACGCAACAGAGCCTGAATCCAAATGGTCACGGCCAATCACAATCGGCGCTTTCAGTTCGCCGTTCCGCACCATTTCATTGAACGCGAGGCCCAGTTTATGGCGCACGCCCAATCCAACCCAGCAAATCCGCGCAGGCAGGCCTTGGAATGCGATGCGTTCGCGGGCCATGTCCAACCAGTTGTGCAGGTGCTTATCCTCGGACAGGATCTCTTTCACCTTTGCGTCTGTTTTGTAGATGTCTTCGGGATCGCCAGACAAGGCCGCCCAACGGAACGGGCCGATGCCGCGGCAGAACAACGGACGGATATACGCAGGCACAAAACCCGGGAAATCAAACGCGTCCTCCAGCCCTTCTTCCAGCGCGACCTGCCGGATGTTGTTGCCGTAATCAAAGGTTGGAATGCCCATTTTCTGCATGTCGATCATCGCCTGCACATGAACTTTCATCGAGGCTTTGGCCGCCATTTCAACTGCCTTTGGATCGCTTTCGCGCTTCTCTCTCCACTCTGCCATGGTCCACCCCTGTGGCAAATACCCGTTGATCGGATCATGGGCAGAGGTTTGGTCAGTGACCATATCAGGGCGCACACCGCGCGCGGCGATTTCAGCAAACACATCTGCCGCATTGCCCAAAAGGCCAACTGATTTCGCCTCGCCCGCCGCTGTCCATTTGTCGATCAAGGCCAAGGCTTCGTCCAATGTATCCGCGCGTTCATCCACGTAGCGTGTGCGCAGACGGAAATCGATGCTCTCGGGGTTGCACTCGACCGCCAAACAGCTGGCGCCCGCCATCACAGCCGCCAAAGGCTGCGCGCCGCCCATACCGCCAAGACCGCCCGTCAGAACCCATTTGCCTGTCAGATCGCCGCCATAATGCTGGCGGCCTGCTTCAACAAATGTCTCATAGGTGCCCTGCACAATACCTTGCGAGCCGATGTAGATCCACGACCCCGCGGTCATCTGGCCGTACATGGCCAGACCCTTTTTATCGAGCTCGTTAAAATGGTCCCAATTAGCCCAATGCGGCACAAGGTTAGAGTTGGCGATCAAGACGCGCGGGGCATCTTTGTGGGTTTGGAACACCCCAACCGGTTTGCCCGATTGCACCATCAACGTCTGGTCTTCTTCCAGATTTTTGAGAGAGTCGACAATCAGGTCAAAGTCTTTCCACGTGCGTGCCGCGCGGCCAATGCCCCCATACACCACCAATTCATGCGGGTTTTCCGCCACATCTGGATGCAGGTTATTCATCAACATCCGCATCGGCGCCTCTGTCAGCCAGCTTTTTGCGGTGATTTCAGTGCCTGTCGCAGGAAAGATATCGCGGGTGTTTTTGCGCGGATCGCTCATGATATGCCTTTCAAAGTCGGGCCCAGTTCGGCCAATTTTGTCAAAATAGATGTAAGATAGGGGCGCAGTTTGGCGGATTTGGCTGTGTCATACGCCCAAGGGCTGGTTTGCGCGCTCAGATATGTGCTTTGGGCAAGCTCCATCTGGATGGCATGCAGGCCCTCTGCGGGGCGGCCGTAATGGCGGGTGGTCCAGCCGCCCTTGAAACGCCCGTTTGTGACACTGGAATAATCGGCCGCATCTGCGCAGACCTCTTGGGTCACGTGTTCAATGATCGGGGCGCAAGTGGTGCCCAGATTTGTGCCGATGTTGAAATCGGGCAAAGTGCCTTGGAACAGAAACGGAATATCCGACCGGATCGAATGGCAATCGTATAGGATCGCGAAACCATGAATGCGTTTCACGCGGGCCAGCTCGGCCTCCAGCGTGGCATGATAGGGCGCGTGAAAGGCGCGGCGGCGCGTCTCAACCGCATCCTCATCCGGCGCTTGTGTCCAGATGTCTTCGCCGTCAAAATCCGTAAGCGGCACCAACCCCGTCGTGTTCTGCCCAGGGTACAGCGACACGCCAGACGGGTCGCGGTTGGCGTCAACCACATAGCGGTGGAAGGTCGCGCGCACCGTTGTGACGTCAGGCAAAAGCCCATCATACAGTTGGTGAATATGCCAATCCGTATCATCCAAGCCCCGCCCCCGCGGATTCAGATCCGCCCAAATTTCATCGGGAACATAGGTGCCAGTATGCGGCAGGCCCAAGACGATCGGCCCGCTCCCTTGCGTTAACTCGACAGGTTTCACAGCGTCACCGATGGCATGTCGGTATTGGCTGCAACGATGATGTCGCCGCTTGCGATCATGGTTGCCGCGCGCTCCAGATCGGGGGCGAGATAGCGGTCGTCTTGCAGGGTTTCGACATCTTCGCGCACCCGACTGACGACTTTTTGCAAAGCATCGCTGGTCTTCAACGGTGCACGGAAATCAATCCCTTGAGCACCGCACAATAGCTCAACCCCCAGAATTCTGTTCAGGTTCTCAACCATCGGTCCCAATCGGCGGGCGCCATGGGCCGCCATGCTGACGTGGTCTTCTTGGTTGGCCGATGTGGGCGTGCTGTCTGTCACGCAAGGGTTCGCCAGATGTTTGTTTTCGCTCATCAGGGCGGCGGTGGTGACTTCGGCGATCATATATCCGCTGTTCAGTCCCGGATTTGGGGTCAGGAAGGGCGGCAAATTAAAGCTGAGGACGGGATCCACGATCAAGGCCACGCGGCGCTGCGCAATCGCTCCGATCTCAGATACCGCAAGCGCGATCATATCCGCCGCAAACCCAACTGGCTCGGCGTGGAAGTTCCCCCCAGACACGATCAGATCCGCACCGATCAGCACCAAAGGATTGTCTGTGGCCGCGTTCGCCTCGATCTCCAGTGTGCGGCCTGCCATGCGCAAAACGTCAATCGCAGCACCTGTCACCTGAGGCTGACAGCGGATGCAATACGGGTCCTGAACGCGGGCATCATCCACAATATGGCTGTCGCGGATTTCAGACCCTGCGAGCAAGGCGCGCATCGTTGTGCCTGCATCAATCTGGCCAGGCTGGCCGCGCAACGTGTGGATTTCGGCCTGCAGTGGCGCGGTAGAGCCCATGATCGCATCCGTCGACAAGGCAGACGTAATCAAACACGAATGCGCCGCGCGCCATGCACCAAACAGCCCCGCCAGCGCCAGCGCGGTTGAGAATTGCGTCCCGTTGATCAGCGCGAGACCCTCTTTTGGGCCCAGCTCAATCGGGTTCAGGCCCGCAGCAGCCAGCGCATCCGCGCCCGACATGATTTTACCGCCGTACTCGGCCTCACCGTGGCCCATAAGCACGGCCGCCATATGCGCCAAGGGTGCCAGATCGCCAGAGGCGCCAACCGACCCCTGCGCAGGGATCACTGGTGTTACGCCCTGCGCCAACAGCGCTTCGATCAGGTCGACGACCTCCAGACGGACGCCCGACGCCCCGCGCCCCAAGCTGAGCAGCTTTAGCGCCATCAGCAACCGCGCATCACGGCGTGCGATCGCAGGACCCACGCCACAGCAATGCGACAAGATCAGATTGCGCTGCAAGGTGGCTGTGTCTTTGGCTTCAATCTTGACCGAGGCCAGCTTGCCAAAGCCCGTGTTCACGCCGTAAACGGCATCTGTGCCTGCCACCGCTTTTGCGATCCGCGCGTGGGCGCGCTCAATATCTGGGCGGCACGCGCGATCCAGTTGTACGCTGGCCCCGCCCCAATGGATTTGGGCAAGATCATCCAGCGTCACCGCACCGGGAGTTAGGGTCAGGGTTGTCACGATATGCCTCCGAAAATGCGGGAATGTAGGGGGTTAAAACCGATGCGGTAGGACAGCTCGGCGGGGTGTTTGATGTCCCAAACAGCCAGATCAGCCCGTTGGCCTTCGGCAATTGTACCTGCGTCCGCCAGCCCTAGCGCGCGGGCGGCGTGCTTCGTCGCCCCCAGCAGCACTTCCTCTGGGGTCATGCGGAACAAAGTGCAGCCCATGTTCAAGGTCAACAACAGGGAATTCAACGGGGATGATCCAGGGTTAATGTCTGTCGCGATCGCCATGGGCACGCCGTGTTTGCGCAGCAATTGGATGGGCGGCGCTTGGGTTTCGCGCAGCGTATAAAAGGCGCCTGGCAGGATGACTGCGACGGTGCCTGCCTCGGCCATCGCCTTGACGCCGTCTTCATCCAGATACTCAATGTGATCAGCAGACAGCGCGCCATGGGCGGCCGCCATTTTGGCGCCTCCCAAATTCGACAATTGTTCGGCGTGCAGCTTCACTGGCAGGCCAAGTTCATGCGCCACATCAAACACCCGTGCGATCTGGTCGGGCTGAAAGGCAATGCCCTCACAGAAACCATCAACCGCATCAACCAACCCTTCCGCATGGGCCGCGCGCAGCGCTGGGATGCAGATTTCGTCAATATAGGCGTCCTCGCGGCCTGCATATTCTGCTGGGGTTGCATGGGCGCCCAAAAAGGTCGTTTGCACATGAAGATCGCGCAGCGCAGGGATTGCCCGCGCAACCCTTAGCATCCGCAGCTCGGTTTCGACGTCCAGCCCATAGCCAGATTTCACCTCGATGCAGCTGACGCCCTCGGCGATCAACACATCCACGCGGCGCAACGCATCGGCCAGCAGCGTGTCTTCGCGCGCCTCGCGCGTGGCCGTCACAGTCGAGACAATCCCCCCCCCAGCGCGCGCCACCTCTTCATAGCTGGCCCCGTTCAGGCGCATTTCAAACTCGACCGCGCGGTCACCGCCATGTACGATATGGGTATGGCAATCAATCAAGGCTGGCGTGACCATCCGCCCCCCAAGATCGATCTGCGCCGCAGTCTTATGCGCGGCAGGCACGTCAGATCTGGGGCCAACCCAACATACGCGCCCGTCTTTGACAGCAATCGCTGCATCTTCAACCAACCCATAAGGCGTGTCGGCACCCGCCATGGTTGCGGCGCTCAAATTGACAAAAAGCGTGTGTATCCCACTGTCTTGCATTGCAGATTCCTCAAAAGTCTCTTTCTAAGTACGCCTCAATTCTTTATATGTACATACATAAAGAAACGGGAGTCGTTCAAATGATTTTTGCAAAACAGGCCCTAACCCCAACAGGATGGGCAAAAAATATGCGCCTTTCTTACGCGCAGGGGCGCATTACCGCGATTGAAACAGATCAAACCCCGCAAAGCACAGACACAGTGGTGGATGTTTTGCTGCCCGCACTGGCAAACCTGCACAGCCACAGTTTTCAACGGGCGATGGCGGGCATGACGGAATACCGCAAAGCCGGCAAAGACAGTTTCTGGACGTGGCGCGATTTGATGTACCGCTTCACCAAACATCTCACGCCTGAGCAGGTCGAAGCCATTGCCGCGCTGGTGTTCATGGAGATGCAGGAATCCGGCTATGCTAGCGTCGGAGAGTTCCACTATATCCACCATCAGGCCGATGGCACCCCCTACGACGATCTGGGAGAGCTCTCTGCGCGCATTGCAGCCGCAGCGGCAGATACAGGCATTGGCCTGACCCATCTGCCCGTCCTCTATTCCTATGGCGGTGCAGGGCAGGTCCCGCTGCAGGCAGGACAAGCCCGTTTTGGCAACGATGTGGACCGGTTTAATGCGCTCACCGCGCGCGCGCATGGCATTGTCGCGGATCTGCCCGATGACTGCCGCGTTGGCATTGCGCCTCATTCCTTGCGGGCCACCTGCCCCGATGATTTGGCGACGGTTGTCGCGGCCCACAACGGCGGGCCGATCCATATCCACATTGCAGAGCAGCCCAAGGAAGTTGCCGACATCTCGGCATGGTTGGGCGCGCGGCCCGTTGAATGGCTGCT
>JBDVSG010000232.1:0-4654 GCA_039967155.1 Sulfitobacter sp.
ATCGACACCTTTTGCGCTCACTTCTTCCAGAACGGTTTGCTGGATCGTTGGCACCAGCCCTATGAAGGCTGCGGCCGCATCACCGCCGAGTTCCGTCACAGAACCAGTGCTTTGCTGGGCTGTGATCCCGCGTTGGTGGCCTTCGTCCCATGCCGCGCCGGCGAAGGCTGAGAAATCCTCACCCAGTGCCGCTTGGATCGCGGCGGCGTCCTCTTCACCGATACCGTCGAGGAATTCCTCGCTTAGCACGATGGAGAATGATCCACGGTAAAAGCCACCCTCGACGCTGTAGCTAAAGGGCAGAACCTCGGTCAGGCGCAGCATCGAAATCGTATCACCTGGAAAGAACGTGCCATCCGCAACACCGTTAGACACTGTTTCATAGACCTTTGGGGCGGATACTTGGACGCCTGCCATGTTCAGGCCCGCCAACACATCGCCCATCACACCCCCGCCAGAGCGGATTTTGAGACCAGCAACATCGTCCAGCGATGAGATTTCTTTGGACAGATGCAACATACCAGGCGCGTGCACCATCATTGCTACGGGCACAACACCGTCATGTTCGTTAGCGGCAGCAAGGTGTTTGGTGTGCGCGCGCCAATGGGCCGCAGAAGCGGCGGCTGAATTGCCTTCAAGCCCTGGAATTTCGATAAGCTTGGTGGTGACAAAACGGCCTGGGTTGTAGCCATGGAAAATCCATGCGGCATCCGCGCCGCCATCTTCGACCAAATCGGCCTGTGCTGGCGGCGATGCGAGTTGATATTCCACAGACGCGGTCACGCGCCCCTCCGTTGCAGCTTCAACACGGTTGATAAATTCAGGCCAGATCAGTTCGTTCATGACATGGCTTGGTGGCAACCAAGACGAGATCACCATTTCTTCGGCATGCGCTGCGGATTGACCCAGCAGTGCTGCCAACAGGGCCGTTCCGGCCAATGTTGTAAACTTCATATTTTCCTCCCTTAATCACGACAATTGCCGCGATATTCCTCCGATCTTTGCATAAACCGACCGTTCGGTCAATTATATTTAATCAAAGATATCCCCCTTCCCGTGCGTGGCACAATCTTGTAATTAGTCCGTTGTTTGCGGCATAATGCCGTTCAACGTCAGATCCGCGACCGAGGCGGCATACCTGATCCGCGCTTCCTTTGTTGCTTTGGGTTGCCACATGTAAAACCAATTCAACATGCCAAAGACCGACATCGTGACATCGCGGCATTTCACCTGATCTGTGCCCAATGTTTCTGGCGCGCAGGCTTGCAGTACTTCTGTCACCCGCGCGACCAATTCGCGTTGATACGCCTTTAGGGCATCCTGTTTGGGCGCATCCAGCAGCGGCAATCCTTCGCTTTGGATTTTGTGCTGATGGTCCATCCCGTCATAAGCCAGAAGGCATTCACGTGTAATCACATGCAACTGCTCGGGCGGCGACATGCCCGACATGTCCGTGCCGAAGATCCAATCGCGCAGCTCGGAAAGATAGCTATCAAGGATGTCAAACACCACCTCATCCTTGCTGGAATAATAGTGGTAGATATTGGCCTTTGAGATGCCGCAAGCCTGCGCCACCTCGTTCATAGAGGCCCGCGCAATGCCGCGATCCGCAAATACTTGGGCTGCGACCGTCAGGATATGACGGCGTTTATCATCGTGATCTTTTGCAATTGTGCGCACCACAGTGGCTACTCCTTTGGGCGGGTATCTATTACGCGTCGCGCCTTGCCTTGGCTACGCTCTACCGTGCCAGGCGCACCGACAGTGATAAGGGTCGAAACACCAACGATATCCTTGATCTTCTTTGTCAGCAGCTTGGCCGATGCGGCGCGGGCGTCTTCGTTTGCTGACTGCTCGGTTGCCTCAACCATGACTGCCATCGCATCCATACGGCCTTGCCGTGATAATTCAATCTGAAAATGGGGCGCCAATTCGGGGATCGACAACACTTGTTCCTCGATCTGAGTGGGAAAAACATTCACCCCGCGCAGAATAATCATATCATCCGAGCGGCCGGTGATTTTCTCCATGCGCCGCATGCTGCGCGCAGTGCCCGGCAACAGGCGGGTCAGATCACGGGTGCGGTAACGAATCATCGGCAGCCCCTCTTTGGTGATCGTGGTGAACACCAGCTCGCCCATTTCGCCATCGGGCAGGACGGCACCTGTTTGGGGGTCTATGATCTCGGGGTAGAAATGATCCTCCCAGATGTGCAGCCCGTCTTTGGTTTCCACACATTCATTGGCAACACCAGGTCCGAGGATTTCCGACAGCCCATAAATATCAACCGCGTGCATATCAAAGGCCTCTTCGACCTCGGCACGCATGGCATTGGTCCATGGTTCGGCCCCGAAAATCCCCACCTCCAACGAGCTATCGCGCGGATCAATGCCCGCCTTTTGATACTGCTCAAGGATATTGAGCATATAGGACGGGGTGACCATGATTGTGGAGGGTTTGAAATCTTCGATCAGGGTGACCTGCCGTTCGGTCATGCCACCCGAGATGGGCACAACAGTGCATCCCAACCGCTCTGCCCCGTAATGCGCACCAAGCCCGCCCGTAAACAGCCCGTATCCATAAGCAATATGTGCCACATCGCCTGATCGTGTGCCGCTGGCGCGCATAGAACGGGCCACCATATTGGCCCACATGTCTAAATCACCTTTGGTGTAGCCCACCACCGTTGGCTTGCCCGTGGTGCCAGAAGACGCATGCAACCGCGAGATTTGATCGCGCGGCACTGCGAACAACCCAAAGGGGTAATTGTCGCGCAGGTCGTTTTTATAGGTGAAAGGGAATTTTGCCAGATCCGCGAGGCACTTCAAATCATCTGGATGCACACCCGCCGCATCAAACCGTTCGCGGTACATGGGCACATTGTCATAGGCATGGCGCAAGGACCATTTCATCCGTTGCAGCTGCGTCGCACTGATTTCATCGCGTGAGGCGATTTCAATCGGATCGAGGCTCTCGCGCCGTGGTGTTAAGTCTTTCATATAGGTTCCTCCCCGGAATTATTCCGCAAACAGCGATCCGCGCACGCTGCGCGATCCGCCCCTGAATTCTGCGACCACCAATCCCTCCCGATTAGTGACCGATACATCGTAAATGCCGCTACGCCCCACAAGGCTGATCTCTTTTGCGGTTGCTGTCAGCCGCTCTCCTTGGGCGACTGGGGCGACATAGGTAATTGAATTATGTTGGGCCACAGTGGCCTGATTGCGACTGTTGCAGGCAAACGCAAAAGCGCTGTCAGCCAATGCAAAAATGACGCCGCCGTGGCAGTTACCGTGCCCATTGCAGTGATGGGGCTGAACCGTCAGGGACAGCACCGCCATGCCTTCGTCTACATCCTCCAGCGCCATGCCGATCCAAGCGCTGGCTTGGTCGCCGGCCCACATCGCCTGCGCGGATTTCTCAGCACGTTCTTTGGGTGTCATGTTTATACCCCCTTGAACTGCGGCGCGCGTTTTTCAAGAAATGCCGACACGCCCTCGGCATAGTCATGGGTGGCACCACAGGTTTTCTGGTGTTCAGCCTCCAACGCCAACTGCGCCTCAAATGTCGTGGTTCCCGCAGAATGCACGGCTTTTTTGATATGCGCAAAACCTGTGGTCGGCCCATGCGCCAATTTCGCTGTGAGGGAGCGCGCCTGATCCATCAGGACATCCGCAGGGTGGGCCTGCCAGATCATCCCCCATTCTGCTGCCTGCGCGGCCTTGATCGGCGCGCCTGTCATCGCCAGCGCCTTTGCCCTTGCAGGGCCCAACAGACGCGTCAGGTTCCACGTGCCGCCCGCATCAGGCACAAGACCCACGTTGGCGAAGGATTGAATGAATTTCGCGTCATCAGCCGCCAGAACAATATCGCAAGCCAAGGCAAGGTTCGCCCCTGCCCCTGCCGCGACACCGTTTACAGCGCAAACCACCGGAAGAGGCGCATCGCGGATCAAGCGCACAAGCGGGTTATAAAAGCGCGTCAGCGTTTGACTGAGATCCGGCGCGCTGTCCATCTGAGACGGATCGCGGTCCCCCAGATCCTGTCCGGCGCAAAATCCTCGCCCTGCACCGGTCAGCAGAATCGCCCGCTTTTGCGCGCTAATCCCGTCCTCTAACGCTGTCCGCAGGGCCATGTGCATGGCGTCGTTGAAGCTGTTTAACTTGTCTGGTCGGTTCAATGTCACCTCAAGCCATGGCCCGTGGTCTTGCGTCAAAATACTGTCTGGCACCGAACTCTCCCTTGCAAATTTACCGACTACGTTTTAGAAGCAGAACATAAACCGACCGGTTGGTCAACTATGCACTTGAAAGAGAAACCGCGCAATGAGCACAGTTGTTAATGTCGAAATCAAAGGGAACATCGGTTGGGTGACCATCGACAACCCGCCCGTAAATGCGACCAATGCAGATGTGCGCGCAGGTCTTTTGAAGGCCGTTGGCCAAATCCAAGACTGTGATCTAGCGGTGCTAGAATGCGCTGGAAAAACATTCATCGCAGGCGGCGACATGTCGGAATTCGCAGCGCCCCCTGTGCAGCCCCACCTGCCTGACGTCGCCGATGCGATAGAGCGTAGCGCCGTTCCTTTTGTCGCAGTGTTGCATGGCAACGTGCTGGGGGGCGGTCTGGAAATCGCGATGGCCTGTGCCTTCCG
>JBDVSG010000233.1:0-12068 GCA_039967155.1 Sulfitobacter sp.
CCCAGCGACAACAGGGTGATATCTGCACTGATGCCCGCGACTTCCTGTGCGTGGATGCCCCATGCAAGTCCGGGATCAATGGCAAAACCGGAATTGATGCGAACGTCCGCATAGCTGTCGTTCCATTGCGCCGCATTTACATCCTGCAGACCGGCATTGCCGCGCATCAGATCAGCGCAATGGCTGGAGGCCATCCCGTATTCGGCACAATGCGCAACATAGCCCGCGTGATTGCCCCGCATCCCAGCCAGAGACAGAGCCGTCCAGCCGCCATAGGAAAAACCTGCGGCCATGATCTGCTGAGTGTCTAAATGCGGTGCGACTTTTGGATCTGCGAGCAACGTGTCCAAAACGCGCGACATGTCTTGCGCGCGGGTCCAATGTTTGAGCCCCTCGGCAAGGTCAAAGTCGCCCCATGTTGAATTTGGGTGGTTCACCGCAACAACAATGGCCCCCCGTTCAGCCAGAGCCGTCGATAACCAGCCAAGCGAACGGATATGCCCGCCCATACCGTGGCTGAGCATCACCAAAGGGTAACGCCCGTCGGCTATTTCCGCATCCTTCAAAACCGGTACGCCAATAAATACGGGGTTCTCCGCGTAAGTCTGTGCCACGCCCCCCTCAGCGCTTGGATAATAGAGCGCGCCGGTGATGTTGGCGTCATGATGCGGGGCGGCAATGCTAAGGTCCTTCACGCCTGCAGGCTGAGCAAGGGTCGCGGTTGCAGATGCCATCAGGGCGAAGGTTGTTTTCAAGAACGTGTTCATGTCTGTCTCCAATCGTTGGGTGTGATGGCTTTGACATGTCGGCAATGGCCTGTTGTGGCGTCCTAAATCGGGTTCTAGGTCGTCACGATTGCGATTAAGGTCCATATTGGGCCGTAACAAATTGCGAGAAACTAAAGAATGCCGAGTCTCCCCATCCCAATGATCAGCGCCCTTGTTTTGGGTTTTCTCCTCATTCGTTTGTGGGTACAGGATCGTCGCCATGGGCCATTGGCGATGTTGCTTGCGCTTTGTGCTGTGCAAGGTCTGATTATTTCGTTGGCGCAACATTACCTGCTGCCACAGGCGCGGTTGCTACAACCTGTTACGGCCAGCATGATCCCTCCTATGGCATGGGTTGCCTTTCAGACGACGGCAGTGCGGCGCTTTTTGGGGCGCGATTGGGGGCATCTTGTGGTGCCTGTGGTTGTGGCAGGCTTGGTGGCGACCCATCCGGTGCCTTTGGATGTAGTGATCCCTGCCTTGTTTGTGGGCTACGGCGCCGCCCTTATCTGGCAGAGCATGCAAGGACCTGATGCGTTGCCGCGGATGAAGCTAGAGGCGGGGAATTTACCCGCTTTGGTGTGGCAAATCATTGGCTGGAGCCTTGTCGCCTCGGCGCTGAGTGACGGGGTGATTGTCTTGGCGCAGATGGCAGGTTTGGGACATTTTCAGCCGTGGATCATCAGCATTTCATCTACAGCAACCTTGATCCTGATCGGGGCGCTGACCCTATCGGGCGCGCTGAGCCACAGCAACCAAGAGCCGCAAGAGGAACCCGTTGCGCCGCGCCAAGCGGATGCGATGGATGCGCAAATCATGGCGCAGCTAGAAGACTATATGGCGCAGGCCCAACCCTATCTAAACCCTGATTTGACCATGTCGCAGTTGTCTCGGCGCATGCGTATTCCCATGAAAAATCTGTCGGGGGCGATAAACCGTGTCACGGGTGAAAATGTGTCGCGCTATATCAATGCCGCGCGCATTGCCTCTGCCCAGCGTGCGCTGATCGCAGGCGAAAATGTAACCGCAGCGATGCTGGGATCGGGGTTCAACACAAAGTCGAACTTTAACCGCGAGTTCCTGCGCGTAGCGGGGGCAAATCCACGCGATTGGTTAGAGAAAAACCAAGATATTGACTAATCATCATGGGGGTTTGCACCTTTATTGGCAGGCAGGGGCGGCGGTTGCCTTGACGGTGCGGCGCGTATTGGAGTATGTAGTTTCCTATACGAAACATTTCGCGGGTGGCTAGGCTGCCCAATTTTGCACAGGGTCGCTCGGGAGAGCACAGCGTAACTGTCGCCGAAGGAGCAACCGCCCCGGTAAACTCTCAGGCACAAGGGACCGACGATCCTTAAAACTCCGAAGAGTGGCGTTAAGTCGCCCGCCGAAGGAGCAAGCCCCTGTCGTATAGGGGTGAATCTCTCAGGCCACGGACGGAGGGGGCATGCCAAGGGAGAGGAATCCCCATGCCTACCATTGCTGTCATCGGCGCTGGAATTACTGGTGTAACCACTGCATTTGAATTGAACCGTTTGGGATTAGACGTCACTGTCTATGACCGGAACCGCTATGCCGCGATGGAGACGTCTTTTGCCAATGGGGGACAGTTGAGCGCATCGAATGCCGAAGTTTGGAACCAGACCAGTACCGTTCTAAAGGGGCTGAAATGGATGCTGCGCCGCGACGCGCCATTGCTGGTGAATATGCGCCCGACTTGGCACAAGGCCAGTTGGATGGCTGAATTTATCGGCGCTATTCCGCAGTATAAAAACAATACGATCCAAACAACGCGTATGGCGATTGCGGCGCGCGATGGGCTGCGCGAAATGGCACAAGTCGCGCAATTGGATTTTGACCTCTTGCCTGCCGGCATTCTACATTTTTACACAAAACACAAAGATCTTGATCATGCGCGCGAGGTTACCAAATTGTTGGCCCAAGGCGGGCTTGAGCGCGAAGAGCTGACCCCTCACGAGGTCCAAGCCCATTGTCCAGAGCTGAAAGGCGATCTTGTTGGTGGTTTCTGGACGCAGAGCGACATGACAGGGGACATTCACAAGTTCACCAAAGGGCTGGCGGATTGGCTAAAAGGTCAAGGCGTGGGTTTTGAAATGGGACGTGCTGTTGAACAGCTGACCCGAAAGGACAACGGTGTGGATGTGGACGGGACGCATTTCGATGCGGTTGTTGTCTGCGCAGGTGTCGCTTCGCGCAAGTTTGCCGCCCAAATGGGGGAACGGCTGAATATTTACCCTGTGAAGGGATATTCGATCACCGTGAATCTAAATGATCCGGTCTCACAGCGTGCGGCCCCGACTGTGTCGCTTTTGGATGATGCGGCGAAAATTGTGACATCTCGTTTGGGCGACGGCAGATTTCGCATTGCCGGAACTGCCGAATTCAACGGGATCAACCGTGACATCCGCGCAGATAGAATTCAGCCGCTGGTGGCGTGGTGTGAAAGACATTTCCCACAGGTCGATACGGACAGCGTGGTGCCGTGGGCTGGGCTAAGGCCGATGATGCCCAATATGATGCCGCGTGTTGGTGCGGGGCGCAGGGCTGGTGTTTATTTCAATACGGGACATGGTCATTTGGGATGGACCCTCAGCGCGGCCACAGCGCGCATTCTTGGCGCAGAGGTTGGCCGCACTTTGATGCCGCCAACCCATGCTGCCGCATGAGGAAAATCTAGCAGCGTTAACCCAGAATTCATGGGCGGGACCTAGCCTTGGTGGCATATAGCCACTGCTAGGTTTCGTTTATGAATGTGTTTCTGCGCCTCGCTTTTGCGAGCAGCATCTTGCTTATTTCATCTTTGACGGCGTGCAAATTATCCGCCCAAGAAAACGGGCAGCTGCCTGCGCTGCGCGCTGTTTATGCGAATTTCCATCCGTATAGTTTTTTGGCGGAGGATGGCACCGCCAAGGGGTATAGCATCGACCTTACCCGCCAAATTGCCCAATATGCAGGGTATGATGTTGAATTCGTAATGGCGGATAACCCGCAACAATTCTTCGAAATGATGGGCCGCGGTGAGGTTGATCTAAGCCCTCTGTTGGGGCTGACAGAAACGCGGCGTGATCTTGGCCTTGCGACCCCGACCTTGGGGCAGTTTGAACTATCGGTTTATGTGCGCAGCGACAGTCAAATTACCACGATTGAGGAACTCTCTGGGCATAAGGTCGGGTCCGTTACGGGGGCCGTAACGGAAGCCGCCGCCGAAAGGATCCCCTTGATTGATGTGGTCCCGTACCAATCCGAGGAAGGTGTCCTTTTGCCTTTGCTGAATGGGGAAGTGGAAGCGGTTGTCGGGGTTGCTGAACCCTTTGATGCGCAGCTTCGGCAGTATTTTATCAAAGACAAGGTGCGGCGCCTCGAGCAGCCGCTCGTGGTGATCCCCTACGGTTTGATTGTGCGCAGCGATTTGCCTGAGGTACACCGCGCTTTTGAGCAAGCCATTGCACAACGGGTCACGCCCAGTTCTTTGGCAGCGCTTCGTACGCTTTGGTTCGGTCAAGACATCAGCATTCTGAAACACCCATGGTTCAAAAAAGTCGCGCTTATTGTAAGCGGCATTGGAATAATTACGATCTCTCTAGCGATCTATGCAGGTCAGTTGCGTCAACGATCTGCTCAGTTACTCACAGAAAACGGCGAAAATGGGCTGCTGGTGAACGCTTTGGATCAAATACGGGCAGGCGTGGTGATCTTTGATAAGGACATGCGCGCGGTCCATTGGAATAAAGGGTTTGAAGGGCGCTTTCCTGCGCTTGTCCCGTTGCTGTGCGAAGGGGCGACGATGGAGCAGTTTTTGATCTTCGCCTATAGCGAAGAGGTGATCTTAACGGCAGCTGACACAGGGACATTTGCGAATTCGGTGAGCGATCTAATTTGGCGCCTTCGAAAAGGCATGGTCGATCAGGGGATGATGCGTACGACACAAGGCGACACTTTTGACCGGAGCATTTTTCAGCTGGGGACAGGCCATTATGCCAGCATCTGGGTCGATGTGAGCCAGCTGCACAATCAACAAGAACGGATAAAATCTCAAAGCCGCCAATTGGAACGAAAAAATCAACAGTTGCTGGCGTTTTCGTCAATGGCAGCACACGATCTCAAAGCACCTTTGGCTCAGCAATCCCTTCTATTGGAGTTTTTTATGGAGGATTTGGAAGAGGCCAATATCGCCCTGCCATCCCAGACAAAAAAACACTTGGAAATCTGTGCGGATTTGACAGTGAACATGGGGGGGTTGGTCGAGGATCTGCTGGATTACGCGCGCGCAGATACGCCGCAGGCCTCGCCTAAATTGGTGTCACCCAGAGAAAGGATGGATGCGGTTTTGATGCTGTTGGGACGGACGCAAGGTTTCGAGATCGTTATTTCCCCCAATATTCCAAATGTTTGGGTGGATCCGAATGCGTTTGACATGGTGATGCGCAATTTAATGTCGAATGCGATCAAACATAATAACCAGCCCAACGGACGGATTGAGCTGCGCGGCACTCAGTCTGGTGGAATCGTAACGATAGAAGTTGAAGACAACGGCCCCGGTATTGCCGCACAAGAGATCGAACGGGTGTTCGAACCTTTCTGTCGCTTGACCAAAACACAAGGCACAGGGCTAGGGCTCGCATTAGTCAAAAGCACTGTTTCTGCTTGGGGAGGTGACATTGCCTTACGACCAGCAAGCGGGGGAGGTTGCATTTTCGCGTTAACGTTGCCCGCTGCTGTCGCACAAATCCCACTAGAATCCACGCCGAAAGCGCCCGTTTCACGCGCGTCGCCACACCTTACGGCGCATGGGTGCTAGGCGCGGCATTTAAAGCGGCGCGGCGGCTGAGATTCTGTTTCTTTAAAAAGTAGACCCGTGCAACTGCTGGGCGCATTGCGCAATTGGTCGTGAAATATGATCGGAGAAACTCCCCAAAGCCCCTTTCTGCGCAAATGATAACCACATTTGAGTGCCAAAACGCTTGAATGATTGCGTGGCTTTCGTGCCTCAGTTCACAAGGACTTGGGCTAGGGGCAAGAGGTTCCTTGGCGCGAAAACAGGTTTAGAGGTACCCCGCTAATTGCAGGGCACAGACGACAGGGGAAAACGGATGACAACACGTGTAGCTGGCTGGCTTTTGACATTGCTACTTTCAATTGGGGTGGTCCTGCCTTCAACCGCGACAGCGGACCGTGAAAAGCTAGGGTACGGTCGCTTGATGACCAATGACTATTTTGGCGACGGTGAGGACCGCTGGCGCACAGGGGCATGGACATCATCACGTGTATGGGGTTCGGCGTGGGATGGCGCTGCGCCAGCAACTTTTGGCGATGTGATCGAACTGCGCTTGTCCTCGGAAATTATTGCGCCAAATAATCTGAAAAATCCCAGTAGCAGTGATCGCCCTTATGCAGGTAGTCTTTCCATCGGGGCGCACAGCCATTTCAAATGGCAGGGATTTGACGCCGCAGTTGGTGGCGATTTTGTGTTCACAGGATCCGGTACCGGTTTGGGCCGCCTTCAACGTGCCGTTCACAAGGCATTGGGCGCAACTGTGCCCGCGTCAGAAACCTTGGATGCCCAGATTTCAGGGGGCGTTCACCCGACACTGGTGACTGAAATTGCCCGCGACATCGCACTGTCTCCAAGACTGCATCTGCGCCCGTTTTTAGAAGGGCGTGCAGGGGCCGAAACCTTGGTTCGCGCGGGAGCTGACCTTACCTTTGGTAACTTGGGGTTGGGGGAGCTTTTGGTTCGTGAGAATGTAACAGGGCACCGCTACCGCGTTGTTGGTAATGACGAAATTGGCGGATTCTCCTTTGTGGTTGGGGGGGATATGGCGCATGTATCGGACAGCATCTACCTGCCAGAAGATCGAGGGTTTGAACTTACCAACGCGCGGGATCGCTTGCGTGCGGGTGTTCACTGGCAAGGGCATAGCGCCTCCGCATTTTATGGGGTCACCTATCTGGGAAAAGAGTTCAAAGCGCAGACAGATGATCAAATTGTTGGCTCGATTCAGATCAACTTCAGCTTTTAGTCGGCGCATCAGCAACAGGTGTAGCGGATATGCCATTTTGTCTTCCCAGAGCGCGGCAGATTTGCTAACGATAAGTTAATAAAAAAATAAGAGGCAGGCGAGACAGTAAATGGGAACGGGCTTTCGTGGCACGTTCGTCATCTCCTGGTCGCAAACAGAAATTGATGGTCTTGATGCTGCACCTGTGCAGGCGTTGAGCGTAGGTGCCGCATGGGCATGGCGTGGTGACGCTGTGCGTGTAGATGGGCCATCAGATGTATTGCGACTCGACGATGCGGACGGGGCAGAGAATTTGCGCAAACGCGCAGCACGTATGGTGCATAGGTTAGTTGGTACAGCGCTAGAGAGAGAAGCAGGCCCGCGTGGGGCAGATGTGCTCGATGATGCGTCGCCGCTGATGGACAATAGTTTTGTCGTCACCGATGGCGGCAAAAGCTACAGTGTAACTTTGATCGAGGTTGGCGGCGGTAGTCAGCCGCTGTTGATGTTCCTCAATGAAATGCCACCGCGCAATTGTGATCTTTGGATCGTGCATCATACGCTTGGGAATGCAGATCCTGCACAAACGGGGCCGCGCCAGAACGGTGTGATTTGTTTTACGCCCGGCACGCGCATTCGCACAGCTGAAGGCACCAGCCTGATCGAAAATTTGCGTGAAGGCGACTTGGTTCAGACAAAAGATAATGGGATGCAGCCGCTGCGTTGGATTGGCACGCGCCGGATGTCTGGAGCACGGCTGTTTGCCATGCCGAAAATGCGCCCAGTGCGGATTGCTGGTGGGGCGCTGGGGCTTGAGCAGCCTGACGATGATTTGTTGGTGTCGCCTGAGCACCGGATGCTGATCAAAGGCGCAGTAGCCCAAAGCCTGTTTAACACCTCCGAGGTGCTGGTGACGGCTAAGGATTTGATCAATGGAAAAACGATTACCGTTGATATGCAGGTGCGCGAAGTCACCTATATACACGTGTTGCTTGAGCAGCATCAGGTGTTGTGGGCCAATGGGCTGGAAACAGAAAGCTTCCATCCCGCTTCGGCCGCATTTGCGACGTTGGACAAAAATGACCGCCAGCGTTTGTTGGCCAGCTTCCCTGATCTTGAATACGATCCGCACACGTATGGCAGCTATGCGCGCCGCACCCTATCTGGGACCGAGGCAGCCATTCTAAACCACGCGGCCTAAATTCTCGTCAGGGTTAAAATCACAAAAGCGCGGGCGTTCTAGCCCGCGTTTTTTTGTGCAACCAGCGCTTTGATGATTGCTTTGGCGCTATCGCCAGCCCAGTCGGCGTCCCCGCGCAGCCGCGCAATTTCGCGCCCCTCAGGGTCCAGCAGTACCGTGATTGGCAGGCCAAAAATACCCATTTGGCTGGCCAGCGCCTGTTTGGGGTCTTGGTGGCGCGGAAGATTGGAGATGTTTTGCTCTTTAAAGAACTTTTTGATCCCAACGGGAGAATTGCGGCCGGCCGCGATGGTCAAGACTTCGAAATCATCGCCACCCAGTTCTGATTGCAGCGTTGCAAGATGTGGCATTTCCTTGCGGCAGGGGGCACACCATGTGGCCCAAAAATTCAACAGAACGTATTTGCCCTTATAGTCTGCCAGCGTTGCGGTGCCTGCATCATCGGCCAGCTCAAAAGACGCCGAGGAGGTGGCCATTGGCGCGCTGTGCACGATCAGTTTTTTCATGTCTCCGGTTGTGTGAGGCGCAATGATATCTGCATCGGCTGCCAGTGCAGTGTTTGCACCTGCGGTAAGGGCCGTATAGACGAGAGCGAACAGTAGTTTCTTCATGGATTCCTCCGGAGATTAGGCAAATGGCAGACAAGACTTCCAACAAGATGTGGGGCGGCCGTTTTGCCGCTGGCCCAGACGCGATCATGGAGGCGATCAACGCCTCGATCAGTTTTGACCAGCGGATGGCAGCCCAAGATATCCAAGGCTCTCGTGCCCATGCGTCCATGTTGGCCGCACAGGGTATCATTGAGACTAACGATGCCGAGGCAATTCGTGAAGGCCTGCTCACGGTCTTGTCAGAGATCGAGGGCGGAACTTTTGAATTTTCCACCGCGCTGGAAGATATCCACATGAATGTCGAGGCGCGCCTGAAGGAAGTGATTGGCGAACCGGCTGGCCGTTTGCACACAGGCCGTTCGCGCAATGACCAAGTTGCGACTGATTTTAAACTGTGGGTGCGGGACCAATTTGATGCCGCCGAAGAGGCGCTTTTGGCGCTGATCCGCGCGCTTTTGTCTCAGGCAGAGGCGGGCGCCGATTGGGTCATGCCCGGTTTCACCCATTTGCAAACCGCCCAGCCTGTGACGTGGGGCCATCATATGATGGCGTACGTCGAGATGTTTGGCCGCGATCTGAGCCGTATGCGCGATGCACGCGCAAGGATGAACGAATCTCCTTTGGGGGCCGCCGCCCTTGCGGGGACGTCTTTTCCGATTGACCGCGAAATGACCGCAAAGGCGCTGGGCTTTGACCGGCCTGCCGCCAACAGCCTTGATGCGGTCAGCGACCGTGACTTTGCGCTGGAATTTCTCAGCGCGTCCAGCATTTGCGCCATGCACCTGAGCCGCTTTGCAGAAGAGCTGGTCATCTGGTCCTCTGCGCAGTTCCGTTTTGTAACCCTGTCAGACCGTTTTTCGACAGGCTCCAGCATCATGCCACAAAAGAAAAACCCTGATGCAGCCGAGCTGATCCGCGCCAAAATTGGCCGTATTTTCGGGGCGAATGTTGCGTTGATGATGGTGATGAAGGGCCTTCCGCTGGCCTATTCCAAGGACATGCAAGAAGACAAGGAACAAGTCTTTGACGCGGCTGACAACCTGATGCTGGCGCTGGCCGCGATGGAGGGGATGGTGCGCGACATGACGGGCAACCGCGAGAATCTCGCGGCGGCTGCGGGCAGTGGGTTTTCTACCGCGACGGATCTCGCCGATTGGCTGGTGCGGGTGCTCGGCCTGCCGTTCCGCGACGCGCATCACATCACAGGATCGTTGGTTGCCTTGGCCGAAGAGCAGGGATGTGATCTGCCCGATCTGACATTGGAACAGATGCAGACGGCATATGCTGGCATCACGCAGGATGTTTTCACCGTGCTTGGCGTGGATAATTCGGTAAACTCTCGCATGTCATATGGTGGGACAGCGCCCGCGCAGGTGCGCGCGCAGATCGCCCGCTGGAAGGAGTTGACGTGAAAAAAATCGCAGCTATTTTAACTACAATTCTCTTGGCCTCTTGCGGCGTAGATGGGGAGCCTGTGCAACCAACAGGCGGAGCGAAAGTTTCGCTGTCGTCGTCCGGTGTCGGGCTAGGCGCAAATCTGGGGCTGAAAAAAGGCCCGTTGCGGATTGGTCTGGGCCTGTGAGATTTACCTTGGGGGCATTGGTGCTGTGTGGATTTGCCGGTTGTGTCAGCAACAACGGCACGCGTAGCACAGACCAAGTGTCACCACATCAACAACCCTCCACCACCACACCGGGTATTGTGGTATCGGGTTCGGCCGAATTTGGCTTGAAGCGGGAGTTCTGATGTCTTTGCTACGGTTTATGTATCTTGCACTGGCGATTTGGGGCGCTGCGCATCCGATGTATTTCTTTGTGACATGGTTTCAGCAGAACGGCTGGGATGTCATGGCGATGATTGATGCATGGCACGTAAATACCGCGACCACTGGGTTGGTTTGGGATTTGGCCATATCTGCAATCGTTTTGACGGTTTGGATCGTGGCGGAAGTTGCCACACGCCGTAACTGGGGCGCGTTAATCGCGATCCTCGCAACGTTTTGTATCGGGGTGAGCTGCGGCTTGCCGCTTTATCTATTTCTACGCTCCGCACCAGTTCGATAGTGCGGAATTGAGTTTAAGGGCAAAATAAAGAAAATGGATCACTTCTTATATCGTGACGGCGCGCTTTTTGCCGAAGATGTACCTGTAGCAGAGATTGCGGCAGCAGTTGGCACCCCTTTCTATGTGTATTCGACAGCGACGTTGAAACGGCATTTTCATGCTTTTGATGACGCGCTTGAGGGGACTGATCATTTAGTTTGCTATGCGATGAAAGCGAATTCAAATCAGGCGGTTTTGCAGACATTGGCACAGGCGGGTGCGGGCATGGATGTTGTTTCGCAAGGGGAATACCTGCGCGCGCGCGCTGCTGGCGTGCCTGGTGACAAGATTGTTTTCTCAGGGGTTGGGAAGACGGCGGAAGAAATCCGTGTGGCGCTGGAAGGCGGTATTCGCCAGTTCAACGTTGAGAGCGAACCTGAGTTGGCAGTGATCAATGCTGTGGCGTTGGAGTTGGGTAAGATCGCGCCGATTACGGTGCGGGTGAATCCCGATGTGGATGCAAAAACCCACGCAAAGATCGCGACAGGGAAATCGGAGAATAAATTTGGTATCCCGATTTCGCGCGCACGTGAGGTCTATGCGGTCGCTGCAGCGATGAAAGGGTTGGAGGTCATTGGCATCGACGTACATATCGGCTCGCAGTTGACCGATCTTGCGCCCTTTGAGCAGGCCTATCAGAAAGTTGCTGAGCTAACCGAGCAATTGCGCGCGGATGGTCACCAAATCAAGCGTTTGGATTTGGGTGGCGGTCTGGGAATCCCCTATGAGACGAGCAATCAGGCCCCCCCACTGCCTGCGGATTACGGTGCGATGGTACAGGAAACCTTGGGCCATCTTGGCTGCGAGATCGAGATCGAACCGGGCCGTTTGATTGCGGGCAACGCAGGGCTGATGGTGAGTAAAGTCATCTATGTGAAATCGGGCGAAGGTCGCGACTTTTTGATCCTTGATGGCGCGATGAATGATTTGGTTCGCCCTGCTATGTATGAGGCGCATCATGATATCGTGCCTGTGAAGGAGCCTGAGGTCGGATGCGAAAAGCAGCCCTATGATATCGTGGGGCCTGTCTGCGAATCTGGCGATACATTTGCCAAACAGCGCGATATGCCACCGATGCGTGCGGCGGATTTGGTCGCATTCCGAAGTGCGGGTGCTTATGGGGCTGTCATGGCGTCTGAGTATAATTCGCGGGCTCTCATTCCAGAAGTATTGGTGCATGGGGATCAATTTGCGGTTATCCGCGCACGTCCGACCTTTGACGAAATGATAAACCGCGATACAATCCCAGAATGGCTTGAGGCGCATCCCGCGACCTGAGGTCCTCGCTATGAGGTCGCTATGGTTCAATTCACCCCAGAAGATCTAGAACGCACGTTGGCGGCGGTGCGCCGTCCGTTGATGTTCAC
>JBDVSG010000234.1:0-11599 GCA_039967155.1 Sulfitobacter sp.
ATCGGTGCCGTCCAGCACCAGATCATATTCCGCGATCAGTTCTGGCGCGATCTCAGCGTCCAATTTGCGGTGGTAGGGGCGGACCTGAACAAACGGGTTCTGCGCCACCATTTCAGCCTGCGCTGAAAACACTTTGGGCATGCCAATCGATGCGTCTTTGTGGATCACTTGTCGATGAAGATTGGTGTTTTCAACCGTGTCGTCATCGATCACGCCAATGGTTCCAACCCCAGCTGCCGCCAGATATTGAAGCGCGGGCGCGCCCAAGCCACCCGCCCCAATCACCAGCACCTTGGCGTTTTTCAACGCTTTTTGTCCTGCCCCACCGACCTCGCGCAGAATGATATGGCGGGCATAGCGGTTTAGCTCGGTATCCGAAAAAGTGCCCTTGGGGGCGGGTTCCGATTTTTCATCCACACCTGTTTTTGCGCGAACGCCCGCGATAACGCGGCTATAGACCCAAATCAGCCCACCAATCGAAACAACAATCAGCCAAATCGCAGCGCTGCCCCCTGTCGCCCCCCTGATGGGGTGCCCATCGGGCAACACCAGCTGCGCGGCGATCACCGCAATCAACAGCAATGCGATCATCATCCAGCGCGCAGAGCGCGGCGCCCCCATCAATGCACCCAAACCCCAAAGGGCCGCCGCAAGGACAAAAACCAACATAGACTACGTCACCCCTGTAGAACCGAAACCACCCGCGCCGCGCGATGTTTCATCCAAGGTTTCAACGCAAACAAATTGCCCCTGCACAACGGGGGCCACCACCATCTGCGCAATCCGCATGCCGTGCTCGACCGTGAAGGGGGCATCGCCTGCGTTCATCACGATCACACCAAGCGGGCCGCGATAGTCGGCATCAATCGTACCGGGGCTATTGGGCAGGGTGATCCCGTGTTTCAATGCAAGCCCCGAACGCGGCCTGATCTGCACCTCATACCCTTGCGGGATAGCAAGGCGCAGCCCTGTCGGAATCAATGCGCGGGCATTGGCCGCGATGACCACGGCATTTCGGTCCACAAAATTCGCCCGTAAATCGGCCCCTGCCGCGCCTGCAGTCTCATATTGCGGTAAGCCGAGATTTTGATCTGCCTCAACCTCCCACATCATGGGAATGTTCACTGGCTTCATGGCGAAATCTCCTGCGCGATGCGCGCTGCTAGCTGTGTGGCGACGGCCTCTTTATGCATGCGCGGCCATTCCTCGGCACCAGTGTCGCTGATCAGGGTCACCGCGTTTTCACTGCCCCCCATGATCCCCGTTTCGGGCGAGACATCATTGGCCACGATCCAGTCACACCCTTTGCGCAAACGCTTTGCCGTTGCGTTTTCGATCACGTCATTTGTTTCAGCCGCAAAACCGACCACCAGCGGCGGGCGTCCCTGATCCATCTGGCTGATCCCCCGCAGGATGTCAGGATTTTCTGCGAACTCCAACGCAGGCAGCCCATCTTTGGTTTTCTTCAGCTTGCGGTCCGAGGCCGAGCTTACGCGCCAATCGGCCACCGCAGCGGCAAAGACGGCGGCATCGACGGGCAGCGCGGCCTCGACAGCGTCCTTCATCTGTTGGGCGGTTTGCACGGCGATCACCTCGACACCGTCAGGCGGGGGCACATCGGCAGGCCCCGTGACAAATATCACCTCGGCGCCCAGCGCGACCAAGGCGCGCGCCAAGGCTGTACCTTGCGCGCCCGAAGACCGGTTCGCGATATAGCGCACAGGATCGATGGGTTCATGCGTCGGGCCAGAGGTCACAAGCACGCGCCGCCCCTTTAGTGGCCCGTCCGTCAGCGCGGCCTCAACGGCGGCGACGATCTCCATCGGTTCTGCCATACGGCCGGGGCCATGTTCACCGCAGGCCATATCGCCAGCATTCGGGCCAACGACAGCCACACCATCACCACGCAACGTGGCCAGATTGCGTTGGGTCGCGGCATGTTCCCACATGCGCACATTCATCGCAGGTACAATCATGACAGGCGTATCCGTCGCCAGCAGCAATGTTGAGGCAAGATCATTCGCCAATCCGCCTGCCATCTTGGCCATCAAATCCGCAGTCGCAGGGGCCACAACAACCAGATCGGCGACACGGCTCAGCTGGATATGGCCCATCTCGGCCTCATCGCCCAGATCAAATAGATCACGGTAGACCTGACTGCCCGCCAGCGCCGATACCGACAACGGGGTCACAAATTCTTCGCCTGCACGGGTGAGCACGGGCGTCACAACGGCGCCTCGTTCGCGCAAACGGCGGATCAAATCGAGCGATTTAAACGCAGCAATCCCGCCGCCGATGATCAACAAAATATGTTTGCCCGAAAGCATGGTACGTCCCTCGATTGGCTTGTTAGACCATCAACATAGGCGGCAGGTCCGATCAGCACCAGACCCAACAGGGCGCTCATTGGTCTTAGGCCCCACTTGTTTGCGCGCACCTTAGGCGCTACCCAACACTATCGGGATCGGTTCAAGCGAGGTTGCAACGATGTTGCCCAAAGGAACATTTGTACTAGGCGGGGCTGCCTCGGGGAAATCACAATGGGCCGAAGCGCATGTCGCGAGCGCTGGCCAGCCGATGATTTACCTCGCCACGGGCCGCACAGAAGATGATGAAACAACTGCGCGTGTGGAAATCCACCAAGCGCGACGCGACAACCAATGGACAACGATCGAAGAGCCACTGGATCTAGCCGCGCCACTGGCATCCCTGCGGCCCGATACACCCGTCTTGATTGACTGCGCCACAATGTGGCTGAGCAATCAAATGATGAGAGATGCGGATTTGACCCAAGAAACGACCAAGTTGATCGCCGCATTGAACAGTTGTCAGGCCCCTTGGGTGATCGTGTCAAACGAGGTGGGCCATGGCATTGTGCCCGACAACCGTCTTGCACGTCAGTTTCGGGAGGCCCAAGGCAGGTTGAACATCGCCTTGGCCGCTGCGGCCGATCTAGCCGTGATGGTGGTGGCGGGGCTGCCACAAATTTTAAAGGACACGCGGGCATGACCGTCTGGCATTGGGTCCGCCACGGCCCCACCCATGAGAAATCCTTTGTCGGATGGCGCGATGTGCCTGCTGATTTATCCGATACGGACTTGTTGGCGCGGGTCCGTGCGCATCTGCCAGATCAGGGGGTGATGGTGTCCTCCGATCTGATCCGATCAGTCGCGACAGCAGATGCCATCAAAGGAACGGGCCATACCCGCCTGCCCCACGAACAAGGCCTGCGCGAAATGAATTTCGGCGTCTGGGATGGGATGCGCTTTGACGCTGTTGCCGCGCGCGACCCAGATCTAAGCCGCATCTTCTGGGAAAAACCGGGTGATGTTTCTGCGCCAGAAGGGGAAAGTTGGAACCAGACAGCCGCGCGAGTGGATGCCGTTGTCGACCGCATCAGCGCCGAACATGCGGGCCAGCACATCATCGCCGTGGCCCATTTTGGGGTGATCCTGACACAGGTCCAACGCGCGCTGGGTGTCAGCGCCTATGAAGCCATGAGCCATAAGATCGACAATGTCTCCATTTCAACCCTCCACCGGCTGGGTCCCGAAACATGGCAGGTCTCTTGCATCAATCACGTTCCGTGATGGGCCAGCACACGGATTAAGATTTGCACACCTCGGGCACTGCGGCTAGCCTTGGACCCATGGAATATGATCTTTATATTGGTGACCGCACATTCTCGAGCTGGTCTTTGCGCGGCTGGCTGATGCTGCATAAATTCAACCTTCCGCACCGGACCCATATGGTTAGTCTCTATGGCGGGACGATGGCACAGGAAATGACGGCCCTTGCGCCAGCGCGCCTTGTGCCAACGCTGCGCACGCCAGAGGGTGACGTAATCGGCGAAAGCATGGCAATCGCCGAGACCCTAGCCGAACGCCACCCTACCGCAAAAATGTGGCCAACAGATGCCACCGCCCGCATTCGCGCGCGCTGGATCAGCACCGAAATGGTCGCAAGTTTTGGCGCGTTACGGGGTGATTGCCCGATGCAACTGGCGCATGTGGATGCTGATTTTACACCATCTGAGGCCGTGAAAAAGGATCTCGCACGGATTGAGACACTTTGGGCCTTTGCCCGCGAAAAAGCGACCCAAGGACCATGGCTGTTTGGCGAATATTCACTGGCAGATGCGTTTTTTGCGCCGGTCTGCGCGCGGATGATCGGATATAACCTTCCTGTCTCTGACGCAGCAAAGGCCTACTGCATGACCACGCTGCGCGACCCTGCGTTCCAACAATGGCGCGCACAAGGGTTAGAAATCAGTTACGATCCTTTCCCTTATTCTCCCGCCGGCAGCGTTGGAGCTTGGCCAGAATAAAGACGTTAACCAATTCTAAATTCTCCTTGCTCTAATGTTAACCCATCAGCAGCAAGGAGACGGAAAATGGTCGCACGCGCATATAGCGTGGCTTTTCAAGGCATTGAGGCACGCATCATTGAGGTACAATGCGCCGTGACCCCAGGGTTGCCTGCATTCTCGATTGTCGGGCTGCCAGACAAAGCGGTATCAGAGGCCCGCGACCGCGTGCGCACCGCGCTGACCTCAATGGCCATCGCCCTTCCCTCCAAACGGATCACAATTAATCTCAGCCCTGCTAATTTACCCAAAGAAGGCAGCCACTTTGACCTGCCCATCGCCCTCGCGCTGCTGGCCGCCCTCGATATTCTGCCAAAAGATGTTGTTGAAGATGTTGTGGCCTTGGGAGAGCTTTCGCTAGATGGGTCTTTGGTGCCTGTGGTGGGGGCCCTGCCGGCGGCGATTGCTGCCGCACAGGCAAAACGTAGCCTGCTTTGCCCCAAAGCATCCGGCGCAGAAGCTGCTTGGGTCAATGCCTGTCAGGTCATCGCGGCGGCGACCGTGGGCGATGTGGTCCGCCATTATACGGGCCAGACCCCCTTGCCGCCTGCCCAAGCGGGCGAAGTCGCCCCAGCAGGAACCAACCGCGACCTGCGCGAAGTGAAAGGTCAAGAACGCGCCAAACGGGCATTGGAAATTGCAGCCGCAGGACGGCATCACTTGATGATGGTCGGCACACCTGGGTCAGGCAAATCCATGCTTGCCGCGCGCCTTCCCGGCATCCTGCCCCCCCTTTCTGCTGCCGAAGCTCTAGGCACCTCAATGATACATTCGCTGGCTGGTTTGCTGGATGAAGGTGGCATTAACCGCAACCGCCCCTTTCGGGAACCGCATCATACGGCCTCCATGGCCGCCATCATCGGCGGTGGCCGAAATGCCAAACCGGGAGAGGTCAGCCTTGCCCACAATGGCGTATTGTTCATGGATGAGTTTCCCGAATTCCCCCGCAATGTGTTGGAAACCCTTCGCCAGCCGATCGAAACAGGCGAAGTAATGATCAGCCGCGCCAATGCGCATGTGAAATACCCCTGCAAATTCATGCTGATTGCGGCGGCAAACCCCTGTAAATGCGGCTACCTGCCTGATCCTGCCCGCGCCTGCGCCCGTGCTCCGCAATGCGGGGATGATTATATGGCGCGCATTTCTGGCCCCCTGATGGACCGGTTTGATTTGCGCGTTGATGTTCCGCCAGTCGCGTTTACTGATCTTGACCTGCCCGCCACTGGCGATAGCTCTGCAACCATCGCCGCGCGCGTGTCCGCTGCTCGGGCAATCCAACACGCGCGATTTGCAACACAAGCCGATATGTTGTGCAATTCTGACGCCCAAGGGGATGTTTTGGAACAAATTGCCACCCCCGATTCTGAGGGGCGCGATCTGTTGCTGCGTGCTGCCGACCGGTTCAACCTTTCGGCGCGCGGCTACCACCGCGTTTTAAGGGTTGCGCGCACAATTGCGGATCTGGATGGGTCAAAAAGCCTGCGCAAACCGCATATTGCGGAGGCTGTCAGCTTTCGGCTTCCCAGTTTTGCTGTTGCCTGATCCATGCTGCCAGCGCCGAAAGGGTCTGCCGCCCCTCGGGCAAAATATTATGAAAAATTGGCCAGACATGGGGTAAATCATGGGCCACGACCAATGTCGTATCAACATTCTGCGCCCTTAAACGAGCCGCCATTTCGCGACCATCATCCAGCAAAATTTCCGTGTCACCAACAGTAATCCAAGCTGGCGGCGCGCCTTGGAATGCGCCATGTAAAGGGCTGACTACTGGCGATTTACTGTCGTTCCCTTGGAGAAAGAGATTCCCCAGTTCGGCCGCTCTTTCGGCGGGCAGGACAACATCCGCTTCAGCGTTTGTCTGCAAACTTTCTCCGCTAAACGTCAAATCCGTTAAAGGCGACAAGCCAAACACCGCACCAGGCGTTGGGGCCCCTTCGGACAAAAGGGAAGCAACCAGCCCAAGCGCCAATGCTCCGCCTGCACTGTCACCGCCCACAACAATATTTTGCGCAGATATGCAACCGCGGCACAACGCATCCCAAACCGAGCGCACATCATCTGGCGAAGCCGGAAAAGCTGCTTCTGGCGCCAGACTGTATTGCGGCAATACGGCACGTGCACCGATTTTTTGAGCCAAAGTTGCAGCCATCGCAGCATGCGTATTGGGACTGCCGAAAACGAAAGCACCCCCATGAATGTAGAGCAAAACACGGTCCGCCTTGCTTGACGGTGCCTGAATTTCCAGACATGGAACCGCTCCAAAGCTGCCCCATGTTTTTACCGTTCCGCGCGGGGCAAAAAAGAGAACCCGAGATTGTAGCTCCAACGCCCGGCGCAAAGCTGCGGGAGAGCTGCGCCGCATCCTAGGTTTCTCAACAGCGCGAAGCCATTTGTTCAAAAAACGCTTGGTAAAACTCATCCGCGTTTGGCTTCGATCGCATCCCAGATTTTTGCAGCAATATTCACGCCATCAAATCTCTCCAACTCTTGAATGCCAGTTGGGGAGGTTACGTTAATTTCGGTCAGGTAGTCACCGATGACATCAATGCCTACGAAAATCTGTCCTTTTTCCTTCAAGACCCCGCCAATGCGTTTGCAGATTTCAAGGTCTCGTTCAGTCAAACCCACTTTTTCCGGACGCCCGCCTACATGCATATTCGATCGCGTCTCACCCGCGGCTGGCACACGGTTTATCGCGCCAACCGCTTCTCCATCAACAAGAATGACACGTTTGTCACCTTTAGAAACGTCAGGCAAAAACTTCTGCACGATCAACGGCTCCCGAGAGAATCCCGTGAACAGCTCGTGCAAGGAACTAAGATTACGATCATCGCGCGTGAGCTTGAAAACACCGGCACCGCCATTGCCATACAGCGGCTTGAGGATCACATCACCATGCTTTTCTTTAAACTCTTTGATCGTATCAAGATCCCGAGCAATGGTTGTAGGCGGTGTCAGGTCTGGGAAATCCAGCACCAACAGTTTCTCAGGAAAGTTCCGAACCCAGAACGGATCATTCACCACTAAAGTTGTCTCAGCGATACGGTCCAGCAAATGGGTCGAAGTGATATAATGCATATCGAACGGAGGGTCCTGCCGCAGCCAAACCACGTCAAAGTCAGCCAAATCGACTTCTTTCATCTCGCCCAATACAGCAGGATCACCCGCAACACGTTGCACAGTCATGTCATGCCCGCGCGCAGTTATCCGCCCCTCTTGGTAAGCTAGATGATCCGGCGTGTAAAAAAACAACGTGTGGCCGCGTGATTGCGCTTCTTCGGCTAGTCGGAAGCTGCTGTCGGCGTCGATGTTGACGGCCCCAATAGGGTCCATTTGAAAAGCTATTTTCATGGGCTGTTCCTTGCTATTGCCACCTTGATGACAAAGCAGAGCCCCCTAGGCAATGGGTTCAGCAGTGTCCAAAAGCATTTTCAATGATTTGTGTCTCGCCGTGACCATTTACAAGTGCCACATCGAACCTGACATCGGTAAGGCTGCCTTTAGGCTGCGTGCCGAGAAATTCTTCTGCAGAAGCGTAAATCCTGCGCATCTGAGACATACTTACCCTTTGGGCGGCGCGTGCGAAGCTTTTGCTGTGTTTTACTTCGATAAAAATTAGACCTTCGCCGTCGTGTACGATTAAATCAATTTCACCACGTTTTCCGCGCCACCGATGACGCGCAATGGCAAAGCCACGCCTTTCATAGTCTTGAGCGATACGGCTTTCTGCTGCCAACCCTGCATGAAAAGACATTGCACCACGATTTGAACGTTGGGTGGACATGACCATTTAATCCCTTTGTTTGCTGAGCTCTAGCGCTGCTTGATAGACCTGCCTTCGCGGTAAAGCATGCGCTTTTGCGACCAAATCAACAGCATCACGCATCGACAAGTCATCGAGAGCGGATCTTAGGGAGGTTTCTAAATCCTCAGAATTAACAACCTCTAAATCCCCACGATCAATCAAGACGACGATTTCGCCTTTCGGTGTGGTCGAACCATAAAAGTCAGATAATTCTGCCAGGCTACCCCGTCGAATTTCTTCAAACTTTTTTGTCAATTCGCGACAAACTGCACCTGCTCTATCTGGGCCGAGGGCCGCGTTTGCGTCCCGAAGCATAGCGCCTACGCGTTTTGGTGATTCGTAAAATACGAGGGTGGCCCGAATGTCTCGCAACGCTTCTAACGCTGACAGGCGGGCCGCTTTTGAATTCGGCAAAAAGCCTGCAAAATAGAAGGCGTCCGTTGGCAAACCACCCAGCGCCAAAGCCGTTAGAACCGCCGACGGGCCCGGCGCACAGGTGACCGCCACGCCTTCTGCTGCCGCCGCCCGAGACAGTTCGAATCCCGGATCGGCGATCAGTGGCATGCCAGCCTCAGACGCATAAGCAATTGATTTACCATCCTGCGCGGCTTTTATCAGGCGCATGACAGCGCCATCACCAGAATGATCATGCAACGCGGTAATTTTCCGCCCATTCAAAGGAATGCCATGGATATCCATGAGTTTCAGTAAGCTACGCGTATCTTCAGCGGCCAGCATGTCAGCACTGGCCAGAACATCCAAAGCGCGCAGTGTAATATCGCGGGCTGTGCCTATCGGGACACCAACAAAAGTAATTCCGGCCGCTAACTTAAGTTTCTGGATATTCAACGCTGGACCCGCCCTTTGGACACGATATGATTACAATAACGACAGCGTCGACCTATGCGCGCGCCATATCTGGGGAGTACCGTTACCATGTTTGCCATCCTACGCACCATCCGAAAGCCTATTCAGCTGCTATTGCTGCCAGTTTTCGCGATTCTGCTATCTGCTTGTGACCCAGCCGCACTGGGTGGTCTCAGCCGTGCTGGCGGGCCGAACATTGATCCGGATGCACCGATTCCTGTCGCATTGTTGATTCCCCGCGGTGGCACGGCATCAGACAACCTCCTGGCAAAGAACCTCGAGAATGCGGCACGCTTGGCGATTCGCGATTTGGACGGCGTTCAAATTGATCTGCGCGTCTATGGTACAGCAGGCAAAGCGGGCACTGCTGCAACAGCCGCAGGTCAGGCGGTTGCCGACGGCGCCAAGATCATCTTGGGGCCTGTGTACGGAGAAGCCGCCAACGCTGCTGGTGTAGCTGTTGCCGAAAGCGGTGTGAACGTTCTCTCCTTCTCGAACAACACAACAATTGCGGGCGGCAATGTTTTCATTCTCGGGCCAACATTCGACAACACGGCAAATCGGTTGGTTAATTATGCCAAACGTGCGGGCAAGGAAAAAATCGTTGTTCTGCACGCGAATGACATTGGGGGGCAACTGGGGCGCAATGCCATTCAAAAAGCGATCGCGGCGAATGGCGCGACCCTGTCCGGCACCGTTGAATATGCGCTTAGCCAAGAAGCCGTGCGCGCCGCCGTTCCAAAAGTAAAAGCAACCATGCAAAGCGCTGGTGCAAATGCATTGTTCATGACGGCCAACTCCTCGACTGCGTTGCCGCTGTTGGCTGAACTCTTGCCAAGCTCAGGGGTTACAAATGCCTCCTCACAGTATATCGGGCTGACCCGCTGGGATATTCCTGCGCAAACGCTTGCGTTGCCTGGCATTCAAGGCGGCTGGTTCGCGCTTCCTGATCCTGGTGCTTCTGCGGCTTTTGCTGCCCGCTACAATGCGGCATATGGCGAACGTCCGCTGGATATTGCTGGGCTTTCTTTTGACGCGGTGGCGGCCATCGGGTCGCTCGTAAGCAGCGGCAAAAAGAACGCGTTAACAGGTGCTGGACTGACTCAAGGAGCGGGCTTCAAAGGCGCCAATGGCATATTCCGCCTCCGTGCGGATGGCACGAACGAACGCGGATTGGCTGTGGCAACGGTACGCAACAATCAGGTTGTATTACTAGAGGCCGCGCCAAAAGCCTTTGGCGGCGCGGGCTTCTGAGCCATTCCATGAATAATGCCAGCAACTGGAACTCAGACGCGGCCCATGCTCCGCGTCTGAGCGCAGATCCAAAGGTCATTTTCGACAGTGCCGCGATCGATGCAAAAATCGCCCAAGCTGCGAAAGAAGATTCTACCCCCGCAAATATACGGGCCAAAACAGTAAAGCTGTTGCGTGAGGCGCAAACAAATGGCCGCGCCGCGATTGCAGCAGCCTTCGCCGATGCGCCATTCGATGCAGGCACCATGACCGTTTCCTATACCTATCTGACCGATGGTATGGTCAAGACCGCCCTGCGCGTCGCGACCCAGTATTTACACCCTACCCCTGCAGATGCCGCCCCCATGAGCGTCGTAGGTGTCGGGGGTTACGGGCGCGGTGAGATGGCGCCGTTCTCGGATGTGGATTTGCTGTTTCTTGTCCCTGGGAAAATTACCCCTTGGGCAAGCGAAATCATTGAAGCGATGCTGTATCTCCTGTGGGACCTGAAACTGAAGGTAGGCCATTCCAGCCGCAACATTCGTGAATGCGTTCAACTCGCCAAAGAAGATTACACCATACAGACAGCGCTTCTAGAACACCGCTATGTCTGCGGCGACCTCACCCTGTCTGAACAATTGGACGAAACCCTAAAGCGGGACCTTTTTTCAGGGTCTGGTCGCGGGTTTATCGAGGCAAAACTGGAAGAACGCGATGCGCGCCACCTGAAACAAGGCCAGCGCTATGTCGTGGAACCCAATGTCAAAGAAGGTAAAGGCGGCCTGCGGGATTTGCAGTCTCTCTTTTGGATTGCAAAATACATCCACGGGGTCGAGCATTCCGCGGATCTGGTCACAAAAGGCATGTTCCGCGCTGATGAGTATGAAACATTCCAAGCCGCAGAGAACTTTTTATGGGCCGTGCGCAGCCACCTTCACCTGCTGTCCAATCGCGCCACCGAGCAACTGACCTTTGACATGCAGGTCAGCGTGGCCGAGGCCATGCGCTATACCGATCAAAGCGGGCGTCGTGGTGTCGAAGTCTTCATGCAGGCTTATTTCCGCCACGCAACCGCAGTTGGTGATCTGACACGTATTTTCCTGACCAAACTAGAAGATATGCACGTCAAGTCAGAGCCTCTACTGGAACGCCTATTCCGCCGACGTCCTCGCATCAGGGCGGGCTATAAAGTTGTACACAATCGCATCTCGCTGGAAGACGAAACCGCATTTCTGTCAGATCCGCTGAACATTTTACGGGTCTATGAAGAAGCCTTACGCACAGGCATGTTGATCGACCGAGACACAATGCGCGTCAACAAACCGAAC
>JBDVSG010000235.1:0-2947 GCA_039967155.1 Sulfitobacter sp.
ATATTCATCAGCCATGCGGTCTACGATATTGGCTGCGGGCCCTACAGATTTAACCGCACCGATGCCTTGGCCTGATCCCCAGATTGTTTTCCACGCTTTGGGTTTTTCACGATCCGATCCAAAATTCATCGAACTGGCATCGGCCGTTGGCAGGTTGTCAGGATCCATGCCTGCGGCCTCGACCGACCCTTTCAGGTAATTGCCCCAAACCCCTGTAAAAAGGGAGGAATAGACGATGTCTTCCGCGCCGCTGTCCACAATCATATCCTTATAGGCCTGATCTGCATTGGCCTCATCTGTGGCAATAAACGGCGATCCAGCATAGCCCAGATCCGCCCCCATCGCCCGCGCGCCCAGCAGGCTTTCGCCTGTCGCGATTGACCCAGACAGCGCCAACGGCCCATCGAACCATTCCCGAATTTCGCGGATCAGCGCAAAGGGCGATTGCTGGCCCGCATGCCCCCCCGCGCCTGCGGCCACAGCGACCAGCCCGTCGGCGCCTTTTTCAATGGCTTTCTTGGCAAAGCGGTTGTTGATCACGTCATGCAAAACAATACCGCCACAGCTGTGGGCGGCCTCGTTCACCTCTACACGCGCGCCCAGCGAGGTAATCCACACCGGCACCTCATGTTTCACGCAGATTTCTAAATCCCGTTCCAACCGCGTGTTCGAGCGGTGCACAATCTGGTTCACTGCATAAGGTGCCGCTGGATTGTCGGGGTTCTTTTGGTTGTGACGGTCCAGCTCCTCCTTGATCTGGGTCAGCCACGTATCCAGCAAAGGATGCGCGCCCTCATCCTCACGGGCGTTTAGCGCCGGAAATGATCCGATGATCCCCGCCTTACATTGCGCAATGACCAATTTAGGGACTGAAATTATGAACAAAGGCGAAGCGATCAGCGGGATACGCAAACCGCGCAACGCCTTTGGAAGATGTGAATCGCTGGGGGTCATGGCGGCTCCTGATGTCATGTTTACGGTCAAAGGGCGGGCGAACCCGCCCCTCTTATTCGCAAAGCGCAAAGGCTTAAAGAACCTCGAACAGTCCCGCAGCGCCCATGCCACCGCCCACACACATGGTGCAGACAACATATTTCGCGCCGCGGCGTTTGCCCTCGATCAGCGCATGGCCGACCATCCGCGCGCCCGACATGCCATAAGGATGCCCGATCGAGATCGCGCCCCCGTTTACGTTCAGCAGCTCGTCAGGGATGCCCAGCACATCGCGCGACTGGATCACCTGCACGGCGAAGGCTTCGTTCAGTTCCCAAAGACCGATATCGTCAATGGTCAGGCCGTGCGCCTTCAACAACGGTGGCACGGCATAGATCGGGCCGATGCCCATCTCGTCGGGCTCACATCCTGCGGCCATCACACCCATGTAGCGACCCAGTGGGGCCAGACCCCTTTGTTCGGCCTTTTTGGCCTCCATGATGACGGTGGCGGAGGCCCCATCAGACAGCTGCGATGCGTTACCCGCCGTGATGAATTTGCCTTCCTTGATGACCATTCCGTCCTTAAACACCGGGTTCAGGCCAGACAGCATTTCAGCAGAGGTGCCAGGGCGGTTGCCTTCGTCTTTGCTGAGGGTCACCTCATGTTCGGTGATCTCTTTGGTCTCTTTGTTTTGCACCATCATCGTGGTGGACATCGGCACGATCTCATCGTCGAACTTGCCTGCCTCTTGGCCAAGATGTGTGTTCTCTTGGCTGCGCGCGGCATATTCGTCTTGGCGTTCGCGGCTGACGTTGTACCGTTCGGCCACAGTTTCGGCAGTTTCCAGCATAGACATGTAGATGGCGGATTTGTTTTGCATCAACCACGGATCCGCCTTCACGCGCATCTCGGGTGTTTGCACCATCGAGATGCTCTCAACGCCGCCGCCGATCACCACATCCATACCGTCGGTGATGACCTGTTTAGCCGCCGTGGCGATCGCCATCATGCCAGACGCACATTGGCGGTCCAGCGACATGCCCGCGACAGTCACAGGAAGCCCTGCACGCACGGCGGCTTGGCGCGCGATATTGCCCCCCGAATGGCCCTGCTGAAGCGCCGCCCCCATGATGCAATCCTGAATTTCAGACACATCAACGCCGGCGCGTTTCACCGCGTTTTCAATGGCATGTGCTGCCAGCGCCTGCGGGGTCGTGTTGTTGAACGCACCGCGATAGGCTTTGCCGATCGGGGTACGGGCCGTGGATACGATTACTGCGTCACGCATGGGTTTTCTCCTAAGTTACCAGTCCAGCGTCAGGCCTTTGGCCGATGCTGCGTTGAGGGCGTATTTCTTGGTCTGGCCGAACGCGCCGTCCAGTTGTTCTTGGGTTGTGTCATCGCGGATTTGGTCAAACTGTGCCGCCACCGCTTCTGGGGTATTTTCATCGCCCATCAGGGTGATGCCTTGGGTTTCATAGACCCGTGTTTCGGCATAGCTGCCCGCACCTGCGCCAAGGATCACTTGGCTGGGGGCGTCTTCGCTAACCAGATACAGCAGGCCGGGGGTGATGGTTTCCGGGGCCAGCAACTCTTGCGCCTCGGGGGGCAGAAGGTCGGCGGTCATACGGGTGGCCGCAGTGGGCGCCAGCGTATTCACACGGATATTGTCGCGCGCGCCTTCCATATGCAGCACATTCATCAGGCCCAACATCGCAGCCTTCGCCGCGCCATAGTTGGACTGCCCAAAGTTGCCATATAGCCCCGAGGCCGAAGACGTCAGCACAATGCGCCCGTATTTTTGTGCGCGCATGATTGGCCAGCAGGCGTGCGCTACATTGGCCGAACCGATCAGATGCACATCAACGACCTTGCGAAAGGCAGACATCTGCATTTTGGAAAACGTCTTATCCATCAGGATGCCCGCGTTATTCACGCAGATATCGATGCGGCCCCACGCGTCCATGGCTTGGGCAACCATATCTTTCACGGCGGCCTCGTCGCTGACATC
>JBDVSG010000236.1:0-14768 GCA_039967155.1 Sulfitobacter sp.
GCAGCGCGGTATGGCCACCACAGGTGACATTGCTGCTGCTGGCGCGATCTCTATCCGGATTGCCCAGATGACGGGCTGGGTCAGTTTTACGTTGATGGCGATTTATTCCAACATAGGAGAGATCGAAGACGGGATACGCACCCTCACACCGCGCACCCGTCTCGAGGACGGTCCAGACGCGCTGCCGCTGGTTGCGCCGCGCGGTGAGGTCCAGATTGAGGGCCTACAGTTTATGTACGGGCGTGAAACTGGCGGGATAGATCGTATCGATCTGACGATAAGGGGCGGTGAAAAACTGGGCGTCGTCGGGGCCTCTGGCGCTGGTAAATCGACGTTGGTTGCTCTGCTGCTTAGGCTCTATGATGCAGAAAAGGGTCAGATTTCAATTGATGGCCAAGATATCCGCGATGTGACCCAAGCCAGCCTGCGCCGTGCCATCTCTATGGTCACGCAAGAAACCGCCATGTTCAACCGTTCGGCGCGGGAAAACATCATGTATGGCCGTCCTGATGCGGGCGAAGAGGCGATGATCGCGGCGGCAAAACAAGCCGAAGCGCATGAATTCATTCTGCAGCTGGAGGATCACAAGGGCCGCACCGGCTATGACGCGCATTTGGGTGAACGGGGCGTGAAACTGTCGGGCGGGCAACGCCAGCGGATTGCCTTGGCGCGTGCAATCATAAAAGATGCGCCGATCCTAATTTTGGACGAAGCGACCAGCGCGTTGGACAGTGAAGTCGAGGCGGCGATCCAGATCGCGCTGGAACGTGTTATGCAGGGCAAAACGGTTATGGCAATTGCACACCGCCTATCGACGCTGCGCGAGATGGACAGGATTGTCGTTCTGGACAAGGGCCGCATCGCCGAAGCGGGCAGCCATGAAGAGTTGTTGGCGCTGGGCGGGCTCTATGCGGGGTATTGGGAACGGCAGTCGGGTGGTTTTCTGGATGTGAAGGCGGCGGAATAGGGGCTGGCGCGAACCCATTTGCGCGGCTATTGCGGGGGCATGACAGAATATAAAATCACCCATCTTGGTCTTTATGGCGACGGGATCGCCGAAGGCCCGATCTTTGCCCCGATGACATTGGCAGGCGAGACCGTGACAGGCACGCTAGAGGGGACAACCCTGAAGGATGTGAAAATCGTCACGCCGTCCGAGGACCGTGTCGCGCCGCCATGCCGTCATTTCAAATCTTGTGGTGGTTGCCAATTGCAGCACGCATCTGACCCGCTTGTTGCGGAATGGAAGACCGGAATCATCGCTCAGGCTATGGCTGCGCAAGGGGTAGAGGGTGAAATTCGCCCCATCATAACATCGCCTGCGCAGTCGCGCCGCCGCGCGACATTTGCAGCGCGGCGCACCAAAAAGGGAACGATGTCGGGTTTCCATGGCCGCGCGTCAGGGACAGTGGTCGAAATTCCCGATTGCCAATTGGTGGAACCTGAACTGATCGCTGCGCGCGCAATTGCGGAAGGATTGGCTGAGATCGGCGGCAGTCGAAAAGCTGTCTTGGCGGTGACCGTGACGACCTCGCCGCGGGGATTGGACGTGCAGGCCAGCGGCGGTAAGCCTCTGGATGGGCCGCTGCGCATTACACTGGCAAGCCTCTGCGAAAGCCACGGTTTCGCGCGGCTAACATGGGAAGATGAAGTGATCGCCCAACGCGCACCGCCCGTGCAACGTTTCGGCAAAGCGGAGGTTTGTCCGCCTCCTGGTGCGTTTATGCAGGCGACGGCAGACGGAGAAGCACATCTGTTGGCGGCCGTCCAAGAAGCCGTTCATGGCGCGAAACGTATTGTCGATCTCTTTGCGGGCTGTGGCACCTTCACCCTGCCTTTGGCAGAAAATGCCGAGGTTTTGGCGGTCGAAGGGGAACGCGACATGATGGATGCGATGGACAAGGGCTGGCGCATGGCGAAGGGGCTCAAAACAGTGACCCACGCCGCGCGCGATCTGTACCGTCGCCCCTTGCTGCCAGACGAGTTCAAGAAATTTGATGCGGTTGTCATGGACCCCCCGCGCAGCGGCGCCGAGGCACAAACCGCAGAACTGGTCCGTTCTGATATTAAGCGGATCGCCTATGTGTCGTGCAACCCGATCACCTTTGCGCGGGACGTCGCCCAGTTGATCGAAGGTGGCTTTGTGTTGGATTGGGTGCAACCGGTGGATCAATTCCGCTGGTCTACTCATGTAGAGATCGCGGCGCAGCTGTCCCGCCCTTAACGGGGAAAACCGCCTATTATCACGAATAATTGCAAACTGACGTGTTTGTGATCGGTCGCAAATTTGTTATGCTGTAAGGAATAATAATCCGACAACGGATGAGGTTTTGGGCATATGAAACGTAGACATCTTATTTTAGGTGGCGCAGCTGTTGCGACACTTGGGGCGTGCGCGCCTACCAAATTCAAACGATACAACGGGCCTGAAGTCACGCGTATTGTTGTAAACAAGACCGACCGGAAGATGTTTTTGTTGAACAAAACGCGCGTCTTGAAAGAGTACGATATTTTGCTGGGCTTTGCACCTGAAGGTCACAAGCGGATCGAAGGCGATGGTAAAACGCCTGAAGGATTGTACCGGATCAACCGCCGTAACCCGAACAGTCGCTTCCACCTGTCGCTGGGAATTTCTTATCCAAATGCCGAAGACATTCGGGTCGCGCGGGCGCTGGGTAAATCACCGGGAGGCGAGATTTTCATCCACGGCCAACGTCACCCGTTCCGTCTGGACAAAGATGATTGGACATGGGGCTGCATTTCAGTGAGCAACAAAGAAATGGAGCGGATCTACGCGATGGTCAAAGATGGAACACCGATCGCGATAAACCCATAAAATTGTGGCGCTGACCTATCTTAGGTCAGCTGCCCATGACCAACGTCCACCAAATTTTACCGTTAGATTCTTGGAACCAAGAAAACCCCATCCGGCGGGCTTCTGGATCCATGATCACGCGGCGTGTGTCAGGTTGGGACATCCAAGCCCCCAGTGTTTCCAGCTCTGATTCGTATGTCTCGGAAATGACTTCACCAACAAGTTTGCCAGGGAACCCTGCGCGGCGAACGCGGTCTACGGGGGATGATCCGTCAGAGCCAAAGTGCCATGGGCGGTTTTGAACCTGCATGTCGCGCGAATGCGTTGCAGCGGCTGCGGTCAGTTGGGAATCAAGCACAATTATCGGAAGGGCAGAGTTGCTGCGCAGTGTATTGACCGAATCAAGCATCCTGAACGGGATTTTGGCCGCTTCTCTTTGGCTGATTTTATATGCTTTTGTGACGGGTTTGCCATCTGATCCAAGCTGCGGTGCCGCGGGTTGGCAGGCCGAAAGGCCCAAGACAGCGATCAAAAGAAGAGTAAACAGACGGATCATTACGAGACTCCAAGCCTAAATGTGTTGATTTGCCATACATGCTGATGTGCGACACTTCAAATACACTTCGCGGTGTTCCGCTCATCTGACAAGGGTTTGATTTGAAAACGTGTCTTTGGCGCAATATATGGGCTCTAGATGCTTTTTCAGCGGGAGACATAGAATGTCAGACCATACCTCTAAATTGAATACACGCCGTGGCTTCCTTGCAGGAAGTGCGGCCCTTCTTGCGACGCCGGCGCTTGCGCAGTCCTCCAACGTGAACAGCCAAGCCACCACCGAGGTTGAGCGTGACCTTACGGAAGTTGTCCGCCGCAACATTTCCAGCTTTAGAACGCTGGATTGGCAGCCTTACTTCAGCAACACAAAAAATGGTGCAATCCTTGTCGATATCGACAGCCGCGCGGTGCATTATTGGTCAGAGGATCAAAGCGAATATAAATTGTATCCGTCCAGCGTTCCATTGACGCAAGAATTGACGCGTCGCGGCCGGACCTCGGTTGTGCGCAAGGTCGATGGCCCCAGCTGGCGGCCGACACCGTCAATGTTGGAGCGGAACCCAGAATGGCCAAAATTCATCGGGCCGGGTCCAGATAACCCGCTTGGGACACATGCATTGTACCTCAGCTGGACCTATTACCGCATCCACGGAACCCACGATACGCGCAAGATTGGCCGCCGGTCGTCCAACGGCTGCATTGGTCTTTATAATGAGCACATTGCAGAATTGTTTGGTAAGGCAAAAGTAGGTACTCAGGTGTTGCTAATTTGACGACAATCAGGCCTTAGTCGAAATTGTAACGTGAATGCGTGTTCCATTTGGTAGTTAGATGCTATTTAGGAATGAATACGAGACAAGTCTTAAGACCCGTCAACGCAATGAGTAGTGGCGCGTCATCATCTGGAGGTTATTTACTATGAAAAAACTCGTTCTTGCCGCCGCGCTGACAGCAGCAGCTTCTTCCGCTTCCGCTGGCTCCTTGGCTGACCCGATCATCGAAGCACCAGTAATCATCGAAGAAGCGTCCAGCTCTTCCGCAGGCGTACTGGTTCCAGTATTGCTGTTGGTTCTGGTTGCAGCAGCTTTGGCTGACTAATTTTCAGTCTCTGACTGAATTTAAAAAGGCGGTGCATTGCGCCGCCTTTTTTGTGTCTGGACGTATGCGGGTCTTGCCGCGCCCCTTTGTTCCCAAAGAGACGCGCCGCTGTTCGCGGATTAGATCCAGCCTTGCAGGTTTTCGTTGATCACATTTGACAGGGCTGCGATGTGGGCTTCATCGTCGTTGAGGCACGGAATATAGGTGAAATGCTCGCCGCCTGCTTCCTCAAAGCTTTCAAAAATCTCTTCGTTGATTTCTTCCAATGTTTCGATGCAATCGGCTGAGAACGCTGGCGCACAGATGGCGATGTTCTTTTTACCTTGTTCGGCCAGCCGCGCGACCTCTTCAACGGTGTAGGGCTGCAGCCATTCTTCGGGCCCAAATTTCGATTGGAAGGTTGTCTTGATCTCTGTGTCATCCCATCCCAAACGCTCTTTCAGCAGCCGTGTCGTTTTCTGGCACTGGCAATGGTAGGGGTCGCCTTCTGTCAAATACCGCTGTGGCACGCCGTGATAAGAACAGACAAGGATATCCGGCCGCGTTTCTAACTGGGCGTATTTGGCTTCTACCGATTTGGCCAAAGCATCTATGTAATCTGGACGGTCAAAGTAAGGCTGAACCGTGCGGCTGGCAGGCTGCCATTTTTCTTTGCTCAATGCGTCGAAGAAACTGTCGCAGGCCGTGGCCGAGGTCGCCCCAGCGTAATGAGGGTAGAGCGGGAAAAATAAGATTTTCTGGCATCCAGCCTTCACCATCGCCTCGACCTTGCTTTTGGTCGAGGGGTTGCCGTAGCGCATGCAAAAATCAACCATGACGTCGGCGCCATATGTTTCCTTCATTTGATCGGCAACCTTGGCTGTCTGGGCCTTGGTAATGGTCATCAACGGGCTTTCGTTTTCTGCCTCGTTCCAGATCGATTTATACGCCGCGCCAGACGTGAAGGGCCGTTTTGTCAGGATAATAAGCTGCAAAAGGGGCTGCCATTTCCATGCGGGGTAATCAATGACACGCTGATCCGATAGAAATTCACTCAGATAACGGCGCATGGACCAGTAATCGTAATGATCAGGTGTGCCCAAGTTCGCCAGTAACACACCGATCTTGGGGCGTTGCACGGCGGGATGGTCTTTAGGCGCGTGGGCGGGGCATGAGGCGGGCTGGTTTGCTTGCGGATGTGTCATTCTTCAGTCCTGCTTGGTGGGGGCTGTCACTTGGGTGTGTTTGCTCTGTGCTAATCGTGCAGCGGTTTTTCAGAAGTGTCTAATGCATCCGCAAGACGTTGTTGCGCGGATCCAGGGCGAAGCGGTTGCGGCTGGGAGGCGTCGGGCGCCCAACCTGTCAGTACCTGCAGTTCAAAACTAGCGCGCAGGCGGCCCGAGGGTGCCGAAAAGTGTTTCGCATAAAGGGTTTGTGCGTGTTCAAAAACAGCGCGACGTGTGGGGCGGCGCAGGCGCGCGTTCAATGCATTGGTTTCGCCCATGGCGCGTAAATCACGCATGAGATGCCAAATATCGCGGTATTCAACTGTCAGTGTAGCCGTGTCTGCCACCGGTAGTGCAAAGCCTGCGCGCTGCAAAAGCCCCCCCAGATCACGGAGCTCTGGCAAAGGCGCAATACGTGGCGACAAGCCGCCCGTAACCGCGATTTCAGCCTCACCCAGCACGCTACGCAATTCCTGCAATGTCTCGCCACCAAAGCCGATGGCGATGAACAGCCCGTCGGGTCTAAGCGCGCGGCGGCATTGGATCAGCTGGCCTACAGGGTCATTGGCCCAATGCAGGCACATCACATGGCCGACCAGATCATGTGATTGGGGGATAAGATCGATTGTTTCCGCATCGGAAACAATGACGGCGTCCGGATATTGCTCGGACCAGTATTTTGGCTGGCCAGTCACTAATGCGCTGTCCGTAAACGACTTATTAACCATATCCAGCCGACCCTGAAACTCGTCAGCGGCGGCGGTGTGAAGGAACAAACCATCGGTTGTCGCGCGGGCACGGCGCATTTTAAGGGCGTGTGTATCTGTCATTTTAGTGGTCATAGGAAGGTACATAAGCTGGTGTTGGCACAACTTCAAACGGCTGTTTCGATGATTTATCCGCCACGCTGCATCACATGCGGTGTTGTCGTGGAAAGCGACTTTGGTCTGTGCGGCACATGTTGGCGCGATACATCGTTTCTAGGCAGCATGGTGTGTGACAGCTGTGGAACGCCGCTGATTGACGGGGGCGAGGGCGATGCGCATCATTGTGACGATTGCATGCGCGATCCCCCTCCTTGGGTGCAAGGGCGGTCTGCGTTGATCTACAAAGACACAGGTCGAAAGCTGGTTCTGGCGCTCAAACATGGCGACAGGCAGGAAATGGCACGGCCTGCGGGATTGTGGATGGCGAACGCAATGCGGGACAAAGTGCCACGGGATACGATCGTGGTGCCTGTACCGCTGCATTGGACGCGATTGTTGAAGCGGCGGTATAATCAATCCGCATTATTGGCCAAAGTTGTTGCACAGAAGATGGATCTGACATGGTGCCCCGATGCTTTGGTGCGCGTGAAACGCACGGCCTCGACAGCGGGGATGGGCCGTGAGGCGCGGCATCAAATGTTGGAAAACGCATTCAAACCTCATACCAGACGGGGGGCGAGAATGGCGCAGAGACCCGTCTTGCTGATTGATGATGTGATGGCGTCAGGGGCAACGCTTAGGGCCTGCACGCTGGCCTGTCTTGCCGCGGGATCAGGACCTGTGCGCGTACTAACCCTAGCAAGAGCGGTGAAAGAGGATTAAATCCTTTACTCAACACCTGATGAAAAGGATTCCAAAGATGAAACCCGTCGAAATTTACACCTCTCCTCTCTGTGGTTACTGTTCTGCTGCTAAACGTCTGTTGAAGCAAAAAGGCGTAGAGTTTTCTGAGGTAAACGTGCTTGCACAGCCTAATCGGAAGCCGGAAATGATCAAGCGCGCCAATGGGGGCCGCACTGTTCCGCAAATCTTTGTGGGTGACGTTCATGTTGGTGGTTGTGATGAGCTTCACGCGCTTGAACGCGCAGGCAAGCTTGACGCATTGTTGGCCGCATGAAGGCTGCAGTCCTTCAACTTAACGTGAGCGACGACCCCGTGGCCAACTTGGTCACGACACGCGCGATGTTGGCAGATGCGGTGGCGCAGGGGGCAGAGTTCGTGCTGACCCCTGAGGTCACGAATTGCATCTCGACCAGCCGCGCACATCAAAACGACGTGCTGTTTTTCGAAGAGGATGACCCGACGCTGGCGGCTTTGCGTGCAGATGCGGCCCAGTTGGGGATTTGGCTGTTGATCGGTTCACTTGGGGTGAAGACGGATGACGCGGATGGCCGTTTTGCAAACCGGTCATTCCTGATCAACGACCAAGGCGAGATCGCCGCGCGCTATGACAAAATTCACATGTTCGATGTTCAGGTCACGCCGACAGAGACATGGAAAGAATCTGCGGCCTACCGCCCTGGATCGAAAGCGGTTTTGGCCACGACACCTTTTGCAAAAATCGGGATGACGATTTGCTATGATGTGCGCTTTCCTGCGTTGCATCAGGCTTTGGCAGATGCAGGGGCACAAATTCTGACGGCACCAGCAGCGTTTTCACCTGTTACGGGCGCTGCGCATTGGCACACGTTGCTGCGCGCGCGCGCGATTGAGACGGGATGTTTCGTCGTGGCGCCAGCGCAGACCGGCACGCATGCCAGTGAGACGCATAAAACACGCGATACTTACGGGCATTCGTTGGTTGTTTCACCATGGGGCGAGGTCATCATGGACGCGGGCACACAAGCCGGCGTATACATGTTTGATCTGGATTTGGCGCAAACCGATGCCGCGCGCGCGAAAATCCCGAGCATGACGCATAAGCGGCCCTTTGACGGACCTGTATGACCACAACATCCAATACGCTGGCGATTCTTTTGTTCAGCGAGATTCTGGGGACGGACCAAATTTTGCGCACGCGCCTGAGCAAGGTGCTGCCAAAAGGCATGGAAATTTCCCATTTTTCGGTCCTCAACCATCTTGCTTGGCGCGAAGTGGAACGGTCCCCCGCTGAGTTAGCCGAAACATTTCATGTCACGCGCGGCGCGATGACGAACACACTGAACAAACTTGAATGGGCGGGGCATATCCATGTCCGCCCAGATTGGGACGATGCCCGCCGCAAAATGATTGCGATCAGCCCAGCGGGCAGGCGCGCATGCGAGGCGGCGCTGAGTTCTATCGCGCCGATGATCACCGAAGTGGTTGATCAATTGGGCGAGGAAAAAACCCGCGCAGCTTTGCCAATTCTGCGCGAGTTGCGGTTGAAGCTCAGCTAGGTTTTAGGCTGGCTGTGACATAGTTCACGCTCAGATCCTTTGCAGAGAGGCTCCAGCTCCAGAGCAGAGGATTGAACACAAAACCTTTGCGGTCCACTGGGGTAAGCCCTGCGTCTTCCAGCAGCTTGTACAGTTCGTCTGGTGTGATGAACTTTGACCATTCATGGGTGCCTTTGGGCAGCCATCGCATTACATGTTCCGCACCAATAATAGCGACGACATAGGATTTTGGATTGCGGTTGAGCGTCGAGCAGATCTGCAGGCCGCCCGGTTTCAACAGCTCGCGGCAAGCGGTGAGATAGCTGATAGGCGAGGCGACGTGCTCAACCACTTCCATGTTCAACACCACGTCAAATTGTTCGCCTGCTTGTGCCATAGCTTCGGCCGTTGTGTGGCGGTAATCGATGGTCAGGCCCGATTGCTCGGCGTGGATTTGCGCAACAGGGATGTTACCCGCAGCGGCATCTGCGCCCACAACAGTGGCGCCAAGCCGCGCCATGGGTTCCGATAGCAGGCCACCACCGCAACCGATATCCAGAATGCGCAGCCCCTCAAACGGCGCAGGCGCCGTCAGATCACGGTCAAATTCCCCCGCGATCTGCGCGGTAATATAATCAAGACGGCAGGGGTTGAGCATATGAAGAGGTTTGAATTTACCCTCTGTATCCCACCATTCAGCGGCCATCGCCTCAAATTTGGCGACTTCACTTTCATCAACAGTGCTTTGATGCGCTTGCATTCTGACGCTCCTCGTATTCAATGCTGTCTGTCGTACTATATAGGCTGGTAATGGATAAGACCCCTGATCAAAAGCGCGCAGTGCAATATCTGTATCCTCCGATAGATCCCTATCGGCGGCGGATGTTATCCGTAGGGCAGGGGCATGATATTTATGTCGAGGAATGCGGGAATCCGAACGGAATCCCCGTTGTCGTGCTGCATGGCGGGCCTGGGGGCGGGTGCAGCCCGTCAATGCGGCGGTATTTTGATCCCGATAAATTCCGCGTGATCCTGTTCGACCAGCGTGGATGTGGGCGATCTACACCCCATGCAAGCGTCACTGACAACACAACATGGCATCTTATTGCCGACATCGAACTGATTCGCGAGACATTGGGTATCGGCCAGTGGGTGGTCTTTGGCGGCAGCTGGGGCGCGACGCTTTCGCTGATCTATGCGCAAACTCACCCAGAGGCAGTGCGCAATCTGGTGCTGCGCGGCGTTTTCTTGATGACCCAATCAGAGCTGGATTGGTTCTATGGCGGCGGCGCTGGGAAATTCTGGCCCGAAGTCTGGGACCGTTTCACCGCCATCGTTCCAGAGGACGAGCGCGGCGATTACATCAAAGCCTACCACCGCCGATTGTTTTGTGACGATATTTCGCAGCAAACCAAATACGCACGTGCGTGGTCTGGATGGGAGAACGCGCTGGCCTCGATCCAATCGGCGGGCGCAATGGTGGAAGGGCCTGCCCAATATGCCCGTGCCTTTGCGCGGCTGGAGAATCACTATTTTATCAATGGTGGTTTCTTGGATTATGACGGTCAGATTTTGGCCCAAATGGACCGAATTGCGCATATCCCGGGGGTGATCGTTCAGGGCCGTTATGACATGATTTGCCCGCCAGAAAGCGCCTATGCGATCGCCCGTGCGTGGCCAAAATCCGAACTGAAGATGGTGCGCGATGCGGGCCATGCCCTGAGCGAACCAGGCATCAGCGCCGAATTAGTGCGCGCCATGGATCGGATTGCGCTGACATGACCCGCAAAAAACTCGATAGACGTGCGTTATTTGCCAGCGGTGCAGTTGCGGCGCTGATGGCCGCGGCTGGCGTGAACGCAGGCCAGCTTCCGCAACGCGGCGGTAAGCTGAGACTGGCGCTATCGGGGGCAAAACGGGCGGATAGTTGGACCGATGGTGACGGGTTGTTCATGCAAGTGGCACGTATGGGGCTGGTGTTCGAAACACTGACAGAGATCGCGGCAGACGGCACCTTGCGCCCAGAGCTGGCGGTGGCGTGGCGTTCCTCTGCCGATGCGCGGATCTGGATGTTTGATTTGCGCCGCGACGTTTTTTTCCATGATGGTGTGGTTTTTTCCGCCCATGACGCGGTGCACAGCCTTGCCGCGCTGGGCGATGTCGAGGCGCTGTCGCCCAACCGCATCCAGATCACGCTGACAGATCCTGATCCGGCCCTGCCCTTCACCCTGTCAAAACCAGCTTTTGTCCTGCGCGCAGCCCATGCGCCTGATGCGGGAATTGGCACGGGGCTTTACCGTGTGGATCGGTTCACCGCGGGTCAACAACTGCTCAGCACACGGGTTGAGGGCCATTGGAAGGATGGGCAGGCGGGCTGGTTTGACGCGGTTGAGCTTGTCTCGATCCCGTCAGAAACTGTGCGAGCGCAGGCGGTTGCGGAATATTTGGTTGATGGCGCGGACATCGTAAATGGGCGCCCCTTGGAAGGGTTCGACGACATCGCGGTCTGGGACGGCCATGCGATATCGCGCAACATTGCACTGCCAGCGGCGTTAGGGCTTAGCCGCTTTGACGATCTGCGCGCACCGCAGCGGTGGTGGGGGGCTTGATGTTCTGGCCCGCTAGGCGTATATGATCCCTCAACAGCGGCGCGCTCGGGTCCAAACCAAGCGCCCACCGAACCTCTGATACGGGCCGCGCGCCCGTTTTTTTGTGCCTAAAGGCAAGTGATTTATGAACAACGACCTGATTGCAAAAGCAGCGATGGACCGGCGACTGGCCGAGATCATTACCCCTGTCATTGAAGACATGGGATATGAATTGGTGCGTGTGCGTTTGATGTCGGGCAAGACGTCGACGTTGCAAATCATGGCGGATAAACCTGAGGGCGGTATTGAGGTGGACGATTGCGCCCAGATCAGCACGGCTGTCGGCGCGGTTCTGGACGTCGAAGACCCGATCATCGACGAATACGCGCTAGAGGTCTCCAGCCCGGGGATCGACCGCCCGCTGACACGGTTGAAGGACTTTGCTAATTTCGAAGGCTACGAAGCCAAGATCGAAACCGATGACATGATCGACGGCCGCCGCCGCTTTAAGGGTGAGCTGGCAGGCGTTGAAGGGGACGAAGTCTTGATCAACATCGCCGAAGGCACTGTGGGCCTAAAATTTGACTGGCTGAGCGATGCAAAGCTGGTTCTGACGGACGAGCTGATCAAAGAAATGCTGCGCCAGCGCAAAGCGACAGGCGCAATTGACGAGACAAAATTTGACGAAATCCAAACCGATGCGTCGGAAGAGGGAGATAAATAATGGCTATTACATCCGCAAACCAGCTAGAGCTTTTGCAAACTGCCGAAGCTGTTGCCCGTGAGAAGATGATTGACCCCGTGTTGGTGATCGAAGCGATGGAAGAATCGCTCGCGCGTGCGGCCAAGTCCCGCTATGGCGCGGAAATGGACATCCGTGTTGAGATCGACCGCAAGACGGGTCGCGCAACATTCACGCGCGTTCGCACCGTTGTCGCTGATGATGAACTCGAAAACTATCAGGCCGAATTCACAGTCGATCAAGCCAAACAATACATGGCCAACCCCGAAATCGGTCAGGTCTTTGTAGAAGAAGTTCCGCCTGTCGAAATGGGCCGCATTGCGGCGCAATCCGCCAAACAGGTTATCTTGCAAAAGGTCCGCGAAGCGGAACGTGACCGCCAGTACGAAGAATTCAAAGACCGCGCAGGCACAATCATCAACGGTTTGGTCAAGCGCGAAGAATACGGCAACGTCATTGTCGATGTGGGTGCCGGCGAAGCGATCCTGCGCCGCAACGAAAAAATCGGCCGCGAATCATACCGCCCGAACGACCGTATCCGCGTCTACATCAAGGACGTGCGCCGCGAACAACGCGGCCCGCAGATTTTTCTCTCGCGTACAGATCCGCAATTCATGGCAGAGCTTTTCAAGATGGAAGTGCCTGAAATCTACGACGGTATCATCGAAATCAAAGCGGTTGCCCGTGACCCTGGATCGCGCGCGAAAATCGCTGTGATCTCCTTTGACGGGTCTATCGATCCTGTTGGCGCTTGTGTTGGTATGCGCGGCAGCCGTGTTCAGGCCGTTGTGAACGAACTTCAGGGCGAAAAAATCGACATCATTCCTTGGAACGATGATCAGCCGACCTTCCTTGTGAACGCGCTGCAGCCAGCAGAAGTGTCCAAAGTTGTTCTGGACGAAGAAGCAGGCAAAATCGAAGTTGTTGTTCCAGAAGAACAGCTGTCGCTGGCGATTGGTCGCCGTGGCCAGAACGTCCGTTTGGCCAGCCAGCTGACCGGTCTGGACATCGACATCATGACAGAAGAGCAAGAGAGCGCGCGCCGTCAGGCCGAGTTTGAACTGCGCACCAAACTGTTCATGGACAACCTCGATTTGGATGAATTCTTTGCCCAGCTTCTGGTTTCCGAAGGCTTTACCAACCTCGAAGAAGTCGCCTATGTCGAAGTCAACGAATTACTGGTCATCGACGGTGTGGATGAAGACACCGCAGGTGAGCTGCAGGCCCGTGCCCGTGACGTTCTGGAAGCCCAGAACAAAGCGGCGCTTGATGCGGCCCGCGCGCTTGGCGCCGAAGACAGCCTGATTGGTTTTGACGGCCTGACCCCTCAGATGGTAGAAGCATTGGCAAAAGACGATGTGAAAACGTTGGAAGACTTCGCAACTTGTGCGGATTGGGAGCTGGCCGGTGGCTGGACAACCGAAAACGGCGAACGCATCAAAGACGATGGCGTATTGGAACCCTTTGACATGAGCCTCGAAGAGGCGCAAAGCATGATCATGACCGCCCGCGTGTTGCTGGGCTGGGTGGACCCAACAGAACTAGAGGCAGAAGCCGGCAGTGATGTTGACGCAGACGAAGAGGCCGAGGCCTGATCGTAGGTCTCGGAGGGTAGTCGAGATGGGACGCGGTGGCGCATCCAAAGACCGCGAAAGCGGCGCAGAACGCAAATGCATTGCAACGGGTGAGGTTCTCCCGAAGTACCGTCTTGTGCGTTTTGTAGTTGGGCCGGATGGTCAGATTGTTCCGGATGTCTTGGGCAAATTGCCCGCGCGGGGCATTTGGGTATCTTCAGACCGCGACGCAATCGAATTGGCTGCGAAAAAAGGGATGTTTGCGCGCAGTGCGAAACAGCCCGCCAAAACGCCAGATAATCTGGTGGAAGAAGTGGAACGGCAGTTGGCCCGCCGCGTGGTGGACCTGATTTCAATGCAACGCAAGGCGGGTAAGGCCGTGGCGGGGTATGAAAAGGTCAAAGGTTGGTTGCAAACAGAAGAGGCGCTGGTACTGATCCAAGCTGTGGATGGTTCAGGGCGCGGCAAATCGAAACTAAGCACGCCGCACTACGGCCATTACATTGGTTGTTTGACTGCGGATGAATTGGGTTTGGCATTCGGACGTCAAACTGTGATACATGGGGCGCTCGCCTCTGGTGGACTCACTCTACGTGTTGTAGAGGAAGCCCATAGATTAAACGGCGTGCGCAAAAATGAGGCTGGCAGCGGCCAGCCGAAAGGATAGACGAGCTAGATGAGCGATAGTGACGGCAGAAAAACATTGGGCCTTGGTGGCTCTCGCCCCAGCAATGTAAAGCAAAGCTTTAGCCATGGGCGTACCAAGAACGTCGTGGTTGAGACCAAGCGCAAGCGCGTTGTGGTGCCAAAGCCTGGTGGGCAGAAACAAACGGGGCCAGGTGCTGGTCCTGTTGGGGATCCCTCCAAACGTCCGGCAGGTATCACCGATACCGAAATGGCGCGGCGCCTGAAGGCTGTGCAAGCAGCCAAAGCGCGCGAGGTCGAAGAGGCCGCCGCACGTGCCGCAGAAGAAAAAGCCCGCGCCGAAGAGCGTGAGCGCCGCCGCGCCGAGATCGAAGCGAAAGAAGCTGAAGACAAAGCGCGCGAAGAAAGCCTGAAAGCGAAAG
>JBDVSG010000237.1:0-7022 GCA_039967155.1 Sulfitobacter sp.
CGCCCTGCAAAAAAGACGGTTTGTCCCTTGTTTTCGGCAGCGATACGCGCCGCGGCAAACGCGGATAGATCGATACCCGTGCCTTGCAACCAGTCGTGTTTTCCAACCTGCACCATCGCACCTTCGACATGCCCCCGAACACCACAGCCAGAAATCGTAGTGGTTTGTGTGGCTTTTGGAATATCCACTCCCTCAGCGGCATCTGTGATCGCCTGCGCGAGAGGATGCTGGGAAACCCCTTCAACAGAAGCGATAAGTTTCAACGCATCATCGCGCGAAATACCATCAACAGGCAGAAGATCGATCAACGTCGGGCGGCCTTCGGTCAGCGTGCCAGTTTTGTCAAATGCGACCACCGTGGCCCCCTGCAAATGCTGCAATGCAGCCCCCGTCCTGAACAAAGCCCCCAGTTCCGCGCCACGTCCCGTTCCAATCATGATCGATGTCGGCGTCGCCAACCCCATCGCGCAAGGGCACGCAATGATCAACACGGACACACCAACAACCAACACATGTGGCATCTTGGGGTCTGGCCCGATCAGAGCCCAGACAATCATCGTCACAGTCGCGATCAGCAACACCGCCGGCACAAAACGCAACGTGATTTGATCGACCAAAGCTTGGATCGGCAGGCGTGCGCCTTGGGCCGTTTCAACCAGATGAATAATTTGGGCCAGCTTGCTATCGCTGCCTGTATGCGTCGCGCGGCAGATCAACGTGCCGTCCACATTCACTGTGCCTCCGGTGACTGTATCACCAATTGTTTTCGCTACAGGCATCGGTTCGCCTGTCAGCATGCTTTGATCGATATCGCTATGGCCCTCGACCACCTCGGCATCCGAGGCAATGCGTTCGCCCGCCCGCACCATAAACATCTGACCAGCAACGAGTTCGGAAATGGGTCTATCCTGCCAATCGCCCTCAATCTGCATGCGCACGACATCTGGGCGCAGACCGATCAGACGCTCAATTGCAGCCCCAGTGCGGTTTTTAGCCCGCGCTTCCAGCCAACGGCCCAAGAGGATCAGAACAACGATCACGCAGGCGGACTCGAAATAAACCGCGCGCGCGCCTTCCGGCAGGATCTGCGGTGCGGCAAGTACAAATGCAGAATAAGCAAACGCAGCCCCAGTGCCCAAAGCGACAAGGCTGTTCATGTCAGGAGCACCGCGAAACAACGCAGGAATCCCCCGTCGGAAGAACCGCGCGCCCGGACCAATCAATAGCAATGACGTCAAAACAGATTGCAATTGCCAAGAGGTTTGCGTGCCGATGCTGTGATGGATCGCATGGTGCATGGCTGGGAACAGATGGCTTCCCATTTCAAGAATGAAGACTGGCAGGGCCAAGATTGCCGCCAAAATCATCGCACGCCGCAGGGCGGATACATCATTTTCTTTGGCTTCGCGCCGCGCTGCCGCGTCTTCGTCTTCCTTCAATGCCCCTGGGTAACCAGCCTTCTCCAACGCAGCAAAAGCCGCCTTGAGAGATTTTGCCGAGAGAGCAGAGAAATGCGCACTTTCATCCGCGAGGTTCACAGCGGCATCTTCAATGCCGTCCACACCGTCCAACGCTTTTTGTGCACGCGCGGCACAGGCACCACAGGACATGTTCAGCACACGGATGTTGAATGTTTCGGCCATCCCGCCCTCCTAAATCAGAACGAGATGGCTAGAGCCGATTTGCTTATTTATCGGCCTTAACATCTTCGTTTTCTGTATCCACAACAGCGGTGACTTCGCCGTCAATGACCGCAACTTCTGGTGTCTCGGCCTCTGATGTGGGTTCTTCCAATGCCCCGACAATCAATGGCAGCATCTGCATGCCCGCTGGCATCGCCATTTCCGCATGCGGCGGACGTTTCCATTCCAATGTGTCAAAGCTGGAGCAGTTTTCGCAGATCGGCTTCCATTCATTGTGAATGTGCTGACAACTGTTGCAGATCCATTGTGGGCCGCGAGGCACCTCAATCGCGCGCGCGAGCCAACCTTTGACAACCGTGTCTGTGGCACCTTCACCGCGTTCAATCGCAGCCATCAACGTAACAGAGCGCGCATCAGGATCCGTTTCCACCAGATCGCCCAGCGCACGGCGGGCGGCGGGGAAATCTTCATTGGCGATGTTGAGCTCAGCCAATAGCATTTTGGTTTCTGGATGATCAGGTTTGATCCGTGTCAGCCCTGTGAAGCGCTTAAGCCGAGCAGTTGGCGTTTCATCCGCAGCAATTTCAGCAAAGGCTGCCGCCAAATCAGGATGAGGGCGCGCCTCCCAAGCCTTCTTCAAAACACGTGTGGCGTAGCGCGGTTTTCCTTGCTCAATATAGCTTTGGGCGGCCATGACTGCCGCTGGGATCAAATCAGGCGACAGGCGGTTGGCTTCAATCGCTGTCTCGCGTTTCTCGATCGAATTTTCATCCCCCAGAATGTCTTGGGCCTCTGAGAGAGCCAGAACAGCGTCGCGGCGTTTGTGGACATCACGGGGCAACTGGCCGTTGCGCAATTTGGCGCTGAGTGTGTTTCGTGCACCGGACCAGTCTTCTTTCTCGGCCTGAAGACGTAGCAGAACATCGCCAGTTTCTTCATGCTTTGGCTTCAGCGCGAATGCTTTTTCAGCAAGCTGTAGCGCTGTTTCGTCATCACCAGCCGCCAGTTTTTGCTTCATAATGCCGCGCACACCGACAAAACGGGTTTGCTCGTTTTCGACCAGTTTGCGATATGTTTCTTCTGCTTTGCGTGTGTCGCCAGCCATTTCAGCGGCTTGCGCGATCAGCAGATTGGTCAGTTCCGGTTTATTGAGGTATTTGTCAGCCTTGGCTGCTTTGGTCATCGCCAGACGCCCCTCACCGCTGGCCAGCGCCATCAACCCTTCTGACAGGGCCTCAAAACCTTTGCGTTCGCGGTTGCGGTCAAAATAGCGGGACAATGCGGTTTCATCGCCGTTGAGGAATTTCCAAACGGCAACCAACAACGCCAGCACTTTGAGCAAGACCCAAACCGCAAAAACCAACAAAACAAGAAGAAGAACCGATTCCAGCGGACCAGGGTTCAATTCATACCCAAGCGCGCGAATTTGCAGGCCACCGTCCGCTTCCAACAAGAAGCCAGCGCCCCATGCCAATGCGCCAACAACGCCAACAAAAAAGATGATTTTGATCAAGGACCAGAGCATATTATTTTCCTTAGTCTGCCGTCAGGCGTTGTGCCAAAGCATCAGCGGCCGCGCGGGCAGCAACACGGGCGTCAGCCGCCGCGCGCCAGTCTGCTATGGCGGCCTGCGCTTCTTCGGGCAGGGTATCAAGTTCAGTCAATGTAGCGTTCAAATCGCCTGCTTTTATTGCGGCTTCTGCGCGCGACAAAACAGCATCGGGATCATCGCCATCACGGGGCGCAACCGACCGTGCGCCCAGCGCCCGCGTCAGGAAACCGCCAATACCTTGCTGGCCTTCCTCCACACCGCTTGCGCGGGCAATGGCCAGCGCTGTGCGCGCTTGGTCCGCGAAATCGGCCTGCAAGCTACTTAGGGTTGCAACCCCTTCCGCGCCTGCGGTCAAAGCAGGGTCAATTTCGCCCAAATCAAGATCAGCAAGCGTGGCAAGCGGATCCGAGAACGGCTGCCCCGCATCAATAGCAGAGACGATTTTGGTGATCGCGGCATTGGCACTGGCCGCCATTGCGGCATCGGCTGTCGCCTGTTCTACGCTTTTTGCATTATTCAAAAGAGCTTCGATTTCGTTACGTTGTTGTTGAACCGACGATTGCAGCGCTTCCAGCTCGGCCGCGTAAACGGCGGCGGCATCCCCCCCCTCTGGCACAACACGTGCGGGGCGCTCTTCTAGAGTTGCGATACGTGCTTCCAACGCGGTCAGCTGCTCTTGGAGCGGGGTTAGATCAATCACAGGCAGTTCAGCGGTTTCCAGCGTGACCAGCCGTTCTTGCTGTGTGTTTAGATCATTGCGCAGCTTGGTGGTGATGTCTGCATTGCCATTGCCGAATAGATCCATCTCTGAGGCCATGAAACCAATGACACCAGCAACAATCCCCCCAAAAACCAGCGGCAAGAACGTGTTTCGCTTTGCCTCAACCGGCGTTGGTAACGGTGCAATATCCGCTTCTTGATCAGGCATTGGCTGAACAGTTTCCTCGATCAACTCTTCTGGCTCCGGAAGGGGGGGCTCTTCAATCTGAGGCTCCGCATCGTTGCTTACATCGGTTGTGATGTCATCTGCCTTTTCAGCCTGATCCACCACGTCATTATCTTGGGCTAAATCCTGAGCGGCGTCGGGTGACGTTTTCTCTTGGGTATTTACGGCATCTTCAATCTTGGAATCCGCTGCTTTGTTCTTCGCTGATTTGCTCTTTGAAGGGCTAGATTTTTTCGATGACGCCACAACATATACCTTTTCGATTCTTGACCCCAGTGTGAAGCCAGCAAAAGTAGCTTATCGCGCATTTTCAGGCCTCTCAAGACAAGGAGCCGTTAAAGCACAGGTTTTCAACCACTTTACACATATACACAGCGTCAGGTGTCGGTAATATGAACAACTGTGCAGCGTTTTCCCCCCGCAATGGCTCTGCCACGGCTTCGCTTAGTGCAATAATATGGGCATTCCCCAAAAGACCATGGGCCTGATGCGCAAGGGTTTCCGCCGTTCGAGGTGAAAACACAGGAACAATGCATCGGTTATTCAGCGCAGCCCTTGCTGCAGGCGGCAATTCCAAAAGCTTCTGTTGATAGAGGGCAATATGTCGCGCCTCCAGTCCTGCCCCAGTCAGGTTCTCAGCAATATCACCGCGGGTGTGGCATCCGCCAAGATGTAGAATTTGTCCCGAGGGGGGGGTGGTTTTCAGCGCCTCTATCAATTCATGCGCTGTTTCGCCGAGCTGCCGCGCGCGCCAGCCTTGCTCTTTGGCGGCGTGGGTTGTCCGCGCCCCAACACAAAAGGCATCGCGCCCTTTCCCCAATGGGGCATGGCGCACACCATTTGCCGAAGTGAACACCGCACAGCCCATACGCGATAGATCTGGCACAACATCCAGCGCCGCTATTTCCATCAACGGCGCAATGAGCACGTCAACCGCTGTGCGTGCTTCCACGCTTAGGCGGGCCGCAAATGCCTGCGCGCTGTGGCGGGGACGGGTCAGCAGAAGGGTCGTGGGGGTCATAAGCTGTGACGCTCTCAGGATTGTTTGCCACGCGTTAGAGTGTTACCTGCCAAGCAAGCCCTTCGCAACGGAAACCGCCCTGTTATGACCCTTACAACGATCCTCGGTATTGAAAGCAGCTGCGATGATACTGCCGCCGCCGTCCTGCGCGGCACGCCACAACACACCGATATCCTGTCTTCGGTTGTGGTAGGGCAAACGGCACTACACGCAGATTATGGCGGGGTCGTTCCCGAAATTGCGGCCCGCGCCCATGCTGAAAAAATCGATACCTGTGTAAATCAGGCCTTAACTCAGGCGGGTTTGGGGCTGGAGGAAATTGATGCGGTGGCTGTAACCGCTGGCCCTGGTTTGATTGGCGGCGTTGTATCTGGCGTGATGTGCGCCAAAGGTATCGCACTGGCCAGAGGCCTGCCGCTCTATAGTGTGAACCATCTGGCAGGCCATGCGCTGACCCCGCGGCTGACAGACAATGTCCCCTACCCCTACCTGATGCTTTTGGTCTCTGGTGGTCATTGCCAGTTCTTGATCGTGTCTGGTCCAAATGAATTCAAACGTCTCGGTGGTACAATCGACGATGCCCCCGGCGAGGCGTTCGACAAAGTGGCCCGCTTGATCGCCCTGCCTCAACCAGGCGGACCGATGATCGAGGCCCGCGCAAAAGAAGGCGATGCAAAGCGGTTCAAACTGCCCCGCCCCCTGCTGGACCGCGATGGGTGCGACATGTCCTTCTCGGGGTTGAAGACGGCTGTCTTGCGCCAACGGGACGCAGTGATAACCGATGACGGACTAAAAGCCCAAGATCAGGCCGACCTTGCCGCAGGATTTCAGGCCGCCGTCGTAGATGTGCTGGCTGAAAAGACGCGGCGCGCCTTAGCGCAATACGCCCCGCTGACAGAGGCGCGCAGCATTTGCGTTGCGGGGGGCGTTGCAGCAAATATGGCCATTCGGGCTGCGTTGGAAACGGTTGCTGGCGAATTTGACGCCCGATTTATTGCCCCGCCGCTGGCCCTGTGTACCGATAATGCCGCCATGATCGCCTATGCCGCGATTGAGCAAATGGAGCATCGCGCGCCCGATGGAATGGACCTGTCAGCGCGGCCCCGTTGGCCCCTTGATAGCAGCGCACCGGCCATGTTGGGCAGCGGCAAAAAAGGGGCAAAAGCATGAGCATCACAGTTCTGGGCGGCGGTGCTTTTGGCACTGCTTTGGCGATTGCACTGGCGGCGCGCGCGCCTGTCACGCTTTGGGCGCGCGATCCCGCAGATATGCAAAGCACGCGGCGCAACAAAAAGAGGTTGCCAGATTGCCCCTTTCCAGATCCTCTTTTTGTGACGGGTGATCTCGAACAGGCGACAAAGGCCGATACGATATTGCTGGCGTTGCCTTTGCAAAAAATGCGGGACTTTCTTCAATCCAATGCACTGATGTTGGAAAACAAAGCGCTGGTCGCTTGCTGCAAAGGGATAGAGCTGTCCACTGGCGCCGGACCCGTTGAAATTATCGCGCAAGAAGTGCCCAGTGCCAACGCAGGGATCCTGACTGGACCTAGCTTTGCTGCCGACATCGCCCGCGGCCTGCCCACTGCGCTCACCTTGGCGGTGAAAGACGACCCCGTGGCAAAGACCCTTCAAAGCCAACTTACGACCCCAACCGTGCGTCTTTACCGGACCACAGACACTGTTGGCGCGGAATTGGGCGGTGCCTTAAAAAATGTCATCGCAATTGCCTGCGGCACCGCCATCGGGGCCGGCATGGGCGAAAGCGCGCGCGCGGCTCTGATGACACGAGGCTATGCGGAAATGCAGCGCATGGCTGCCTACCGCGGCGCAGATGCGGACACGCTGGCGGGATTATCCG
>JBDVSG010000238.1:0-27005 GCA_039967155.1 Sulfitobacter sp.
CGTGGGCGGGGGGATCGTCTTGGTTCCTGCATTCTTTTATGCATTTCAGACGCTTGGATATGGCGGCGATCAATTGATGCAGATGTGTCTGGCGACGTCTCTAGCGACGATCATCGTCACATCGATGCGTTCGGTCCTGTCGCATAACAAGAAAGGCGCGGTTGACTGGGAGATCCTAAAGACATGGGCGCCGGGCATTGTGATCGGGGCTGTGGTGGGCATGTTTATCGTCTCGGGGCTGCGATCATCGACGTTGCAAGCAATTTTTGGCGTATTGGCGCTGATCATCGGCCTGTACATGGGGCTTGGGCGGTCAGAGTGGCGTTTGGGGCAGGAAATGCCACGGGGCGGCACGCGGGCCGCGCTTTCGCCTGCTGTTGGGTTTCTTTCGGTGTTGATGGGGATCGGCGGGGGCAGCTTTGGCGTTCCGCTGATGAGCTTGTTTAACACGCCCATTCACCGCGCAGTCGCGACGGCTGCTGGGTTTGGCGTGTTGATCGCCGTGCCTTCGGTGATCGGGTTTCTCTTTGTTCCGCTTGATCCTGCCACACGGCCCCCTTTGACAATCGGAGCGGTGAACCTTGGTGCCTTTGTGATCGTGATTGCTATGACTTTGATCACCGCGCCGATGGGCGCGCGTTTGGCCCATGCGATGGATCCAAAACCACTTAAGCGTGTATTTTCTGTGTTTTTAGTGCTGGTTGCGTTGAATATGCTGCGTAAGGTTTTGCTGGCCTAGGGACGTTCGCGCGCGAAATTGGCGTGGAGTGCCTAATTGTGGTGCACAACTGTGGTCGTTTCGGGATGGCATACAATTTTCTTTCGAGTGCCATATTGTTGCCAAACCTTAATGGCATCACACTCGCGACACGCCCCCACAAGAGGGGCCATACAGCGCGCGAGGTAAGGCATGAAACAGATCATCACAGGACCGATGGGCCGGGTTGCCTATTTTGATGAAACCACATCAAATTGCGGACAATACCCTGCGCTGAACCTGCCTGATTGCGGCTTTAGCCGTGGCGAGGCGTTGGTGGCAGCGAATGACATGATCCCCACAAATGTCGTTAAATTCCCCCGCAAGATGCGCAGCCGCGCGGCGCTGGCGATGTTCGGCCCCCCTGCAAAACGCGAAAACTAACGAGGCCTCTGGCCTAGCGGCTGTCAGTTCAGGGCTTTTTGCGGGCCAAACGGGCAGCGCGCCCACCACGGCGTTTTTTGAAGGCATCAGCGCGGCTTGGCAGCGCCTCTATCACATCACGGCGTTCTGGCGCGCTCATCTTGGACCATGCGCCAATCTCGTCAATAGAACGCAGGCAGCCTGTGCACAAACGGCTCTCGGGGTGGATGACGCAGATATTGATGCAAGGGCTTTCGATTTCGTCGCGGCGCCAGATGTCATCGCTCATTGCTTAGGCCTCTTGGTTGCGGCGCAAGACGCCTAAACGGTCCAAAACACCCTGCAAAATATAGCTGGCGGCCACGTGGTCGATCACCTCCGCGCGGCGCTTGCGAGAGGTGTCAGCCTCTAGCAAGGCGCGTTCGGCTGCGACAGTCGACAGGCGTTCGTCCCAATAACCAATGGGCAAATCAGGGTGCAGGCGATCAAAATTGCGCGCAAACGCACGGGTGGACTGACAGCGCGGCCCCTCTGATCCGTCCATATTGTAGGGCAGGCCAAGGATCAGCCCGCCAATAGAGCGATCGGCGATGATCTCTCCCAAACGCGCAGCATCAAGGCCAAATTTACGGCGCTTTACTGTCTCTAAGGGGGTCGCAACAGACAAAAAGCTATCGGTCACAGCCACGCCAATGGTCTTTTCGCCTAAATCCAATCCGATCAAGGCCTTCATCGGCGGCAGAGCGGCGGCATAGTCTTCTATCTGTTCATGTATCAATCGATTACTCCTGCCTGACGGCCTGCCGCGTTTATCACTTCTAGCGCATCTAGATCGCCAGCAAAAACCTCAATCGCATTTGTATGGATCGCTTCTGCGCGTTCCCATTCCCCCAACACCCCCAGCGAGGAGATCAGCCGCGCCCAGTCGCGTGCAGGGCCACCATCTGTGGCCAAACGCTGGGATAGACCGCTGACCATACTGGCGATCATCTCCATGCGCTCGGCGGGGGTCATGTCGCGGGCGTTGTCTACATCCTCAGCCGATGGGCCGCGCGCGGCACTGCTGCCAATCTGGGGCAGGGCGTATTGCACACCAGCAAGAGCCGCCAGCTCTTCGATCTGTGCCAAAATGGGAGGGATCCATGGCGCTTCCTCTGGGCCTGTGCGCAGCAGCCCAGCCCAGATGCGAAAAGCCTGATCGGGGCGGCCGGTCTGGGCCAACATCAGACCTACGTAATACCGCGCAGACCCGTTTGAGGGATCTTGTGCCAGTGCGGCGCGCAGGCTCATCTCTGCTTCTGGTGAAACATAGCCCCCTGCAGCCAGGACCTGTAATTCGCCTAAATCTGCCAAATCTTGCGCGCCAGCTTCATCTTCCTTCAGCGATACCACGCGTGTTTGTGCGGTTTTCGCAGCAAGGTAGTTGCCGATGCGGCGCTCTTGTTGTGCCAACAGAGCATGCCCCTGCAGGTCATCTGGGCGCTCTGCAACGGTGCGGCGCAACTGGGCCATCAAGCTGCTATATTGCTGTGACACATCTGCAGGTTCTACAAACGGTGGCAAGGATTGTTCGGCCACTGATTGTGCAGGTCGGGTTTTGCGAACCTCTGCTGCAAAGGCAATCCTGTCTTTCAGGCCCATATCTCCATAGCCAGGTGTGCCCAGCCAAACATAACTGGCCACGCTGACCGAAAGAACTAGCCCAATGAGGATTAATGCAGCAAAAGGGGTGGCTTGTGCGGTGCTCTTAACCTCGGCCTCTTCCGCCTTGGCCGCAGCAATCAGGCGCCGCGCGACTTCTGCGTGGACGCGTTCAGCATCCGATTTTTCAATGACCCCGCGGGCAACATCACGGTCAACCTCATCCAGCTGCGCGCGGTAAACATCCACATCCGACGCCGCTCGAGAGGCCGTGTCGCGCCGACCACCCCGCACAATTGCGCGCGCCAGAACGGCGCCAATCATCAGGGTTATTGCGATGGCCACAATCCAGAAACTAAGCATTGCGCGGGTCCTTTTGTTTGCCCTCATGTAGTCCATGCAGTGTTATGAAAAAAGGGGGCGATGGCGCAACCGCGACGAATAGACCGTATTGAGGCGTGACAGCTTGCTGCTCATGTCGCAAAACTGATAAAATGTGCCGCGCGGGGTAACTAAATGATGTGCCTGATCCCGCATGAAGATCGTAAGAGGCGCTCTGTCTCCGAATCCATGCCTTAGCCAGTTCAGGGAACCCCGTGATGAAGAAATACTCCGTATTTGCCGTGGCGCGAGAAGCAATGCGTCACCATACCGGCTGGACGCGGGCTTGGCGCGATGCCGCACCGAAAAAACGCTATGACGCCATTATCATCGGCGCAGGCGGACATGGGCTGGCTACGGCATATTACCTAGGTAAGAATTTTGGCATCACCAATGTAGCGGTCTTGGAAAAAGGTTGGCTGGGCGGTGGTAACACGGGCCGTAACACAACGATCATTCGGTCCAACTATTTGCAAGATCCATCGGCTGCAATTTATGAAAAATCACGTTCTCTCTATGAGACGATGTCGCAGGATCTCAACTATAATGTGATGTTTTCCCCACGTGGGGTCATCATGCTTGCACAAACCGAACATGAGGTGCGTGGTTATCAACGTACAGCACATGCCAACATGCTGCAGGGCGTCACCACGGAATTTATCGGCCCGGAAAAGGTCAAACAGCTGGTCCCAATCATTAATTTGGACGGTCCTCGCTACCCCGTTTTGGGCGGCTTGTGGCAGGCCCGCGGCGGCACCGCCCGCCACGATGCTGTGGCGTGGGGCTATGCGCGCGCCTGTTCGGATATGGGCATGGACATCATTCAACGCTGCGAAGTGACAGGCGTCCAAACCGAAGACGGTAAAGTGACAGGCGTGAACACCACCCGTGGTGACATTGGCTGTGACAAGCTTGGCATGGTTGTCGCGGGCCACTCTGGTCATCTGGCTGATATGGCGGGCTTCCGTCTGCCTATGGAATCGGTTGCCCTGCAGGCGCTGGTGTCTGAACCGATCAAACCCTGCATGGATGTCGTGGTCATGGCCAACACAGTTCACGGCTACATGAGCCAGTCTGACAAGGGCGAAATGGTCATCGGGGGCGGCACGGACGGCTATAACAATTACACTCAGCGCGGCGCGTTCCACCATATCGAGGAAACCGTGCGCGCGTTGATCGAAACCTTCCCTATGGTTTCACGCCTGAAAATGCTGCGCCAATGGGGCGGCATTGTGGATGTGACGGGCGACCGCTCGCCCATTCTCAGCAAAACTCCCGTTGATGGCATCTTTATCAACAGCGGCTGGGGCACTGGCGGCTTCAAAGCGATCCCAGGATCAGGCTGGGCCATGGCCGAACTCATGGCCAAAGGCCGCTCGCCTCTAACGGACGCGTTTGGCATGAACCGCTTCGCCGAAGGCCGCTTTATTGATGAAAGCGTGGCCGCAGGGGTGGCGCACTGATGCAAAACCAACGTCCCCTTCAACCGCACCCACAATATTCCAGCGACGGAGCCAGCCCATGCTACTCGTAACTTGCCCAAACTGCGGCGTCACCGCTGAAGAAACCGAATTCCACGCCCATGGCGAAGCCCATATCACCCGCCACAGCATGGGCGCATCCGATGATCAGGTCGAAGGCTACCTCTTCATGCGTAAAAATCCAAAAGGTGTGCACTTTGAGCGCTGGCGTCACCAGAATGGCTGCGGCAAATGGTTCCACATGGCGCGCGATACGATGACCCTAGAGGTCTTCGGCACGTACAGCGCCCAAACCTACAGCCCGCCGGAAGAATTGCTTGCAGAAATCGACGCAAAACGTCCCGGATGGCGCGCAGAGCCATGACGCGCTTCTTTTCTTTGCCCTTAAACTCAATCCCGCCCTCACAACCCGCGCAGGAGCATCAAACATGAGCACTCGCCTCGCCACAGGTGGCCGCCTGCTGAACAAATCGAAAACCGTATTCTTCCAGTTTAACGGCAAACAGCTGAACGGATTTGAAGGCGATACGCTGGCCTCAGCGCTGCTGGCCAATGACCAGATGCTGGTGGGACGGTCGTTTAAATACCACCGCCCACGCGGTGTAGTTGCTGCAGGACCGGAAGAGCCCAATGGCCTTGTAAACTTGGGCGAAGAGGGGCAATTCGAACCGAATGCGCGCATCACCACAACCGAACTTTTTGATGGGTTGACCGCGCAGAGCCAGAACCACTGGCCCAGCTTGGAATTCGATGTCGGCGCGATTAACAAATACCTCGCGCGCTTCTTGCCTGCAGGTTTCTACTACAAAATGTTCATTCATCCGCGTCCCCTTTGGAAGCATGTGTATGAGCCGTTTATCCGCCATTCAGCAGGTCTGGGCCGCGCGCCAAAGACCCGCGATGTAGACACTTATGAACATTTCTACGCGTTTTGCGATGTTCTGGTGATCGGCGGCGGCGTTGGCGGGCTGGAGGCGGCCCGTGCGGCGGCGCTCAGTGGCGCCCGCGTGATGATAATAGAGCAAACCCCCCATTGGGGCGGGCGCACCTGCGTCGATGGCGGAGAGATCAACGGCGCACCTGCGCAATCATGGATTGACGCAACGCTGGCTGAACTGCGCGCGATGTCGAATGTGACCCTGCGCACTCGCATGATGGGGGCAGGCGTCTATGACCACGGCTATGTGCTGGGGTATGAGCAGCTGACCGACCATCAACCTGACGTTGCTGGTCCGCGCCACCGTCTGTGGCGTATTCGTGCAGGCCACATCATCACCGCCACGGGCGCGATCGAGCGGCCGCTTAGCTTTGCCGGTAACGACATCCCTGGTGTCATGTTGGCGGGCTCTATGCGCGACTATGTTGCAAATTACGGCGTATCTGTCGGGGACCGCACAGTTGTGGTGACCAACAATGACGATGCCTATCTGACTGCGATTGCATTGAAGCACGCGGGTCTGGATGTACCTGCTATTCTGGACGCGCGCCCCGCGGGTGAAGACAGTGAAGTGATGGCGCAAGCCAAAGCATTGGGCATTCGTGTTCTGATGGGCCATGGCGTCTCTTCGGTGAAGGGGGGCAAGCGTGTCACAGGCGTTGCCATTTGTGCGCAGGCTGGAGAAGGCGCCGTGCTGGAAGACATCCCATGCGATGCGATTGCCATGTCGGGGGGCTGGTCGCCCGTCGTGCATCTATGGTCCCATTGCGGTGGCAAATTGTCTTGGGATGAAACGCATGCCTGTTTCAGCCCAGACCCAGACCGCGCACCACAAGGTGCCGATGGTCTGCAGTTTGTCACCACCAGCGGGGCGGCTTCTGGGTTCTTCCAGTTGGAGGATGTTTTGAACGATGCCTTTGCTGCGGCAGATGGCGTGTTGCGGTGTTTGGGGATGAAATTGCCCAAAGACGCTAGCGCCCCAAAAGGCACACCGCGTGTTGAGATCCCAATGGCGCCTGTCTGGCTGATGCCTCAGGGCGCATCAGTGAAACTGCGGGAAAAAGCGTGGCTGGATTACCAGAACGATGTAAAAGTCTCTGACGTGCGCCTTGCCGCCCAAGAGGGTTTTGTTTCGGTCGAACATGCCAAGAGATACACAACTTTGGGTATGGCGACAGATCAAGGTAAGTTGAGCAATATCAATGGGCTTGCGACTTTAGCTAATGCATTGGGTGAGGAGATTCCCGCCGTGGGAACCACCACATTCCGCCCCCCTTATCACCCCATCTCGATGGGGGCGATCGGTGGCGAGGCACGCGATGCGGCCTTCCAACCTATCCGGCGCACTGCCATGCACAATTGGCACGATGCCAACGGCGCTGAATGGGAACCTGTCGGCCAATGGCGCCGCCCCTATGCGTACCGCCAAAGCGGCGAAAGCACCCATGACGCGGTGATGCGCGAAGTCTCCAACACCCGCAACAACATGGGCCTGTTGGATGCATCCACCCTTGGCAAGCTGATCGTGAAAGGGCCGGACGCAGGGCGCTTCCTCGACATGCTCTATACCAATATGATGAGCACGCTGAAGATCGGCAAATGCCGCTATGGGTTGATGTGTAACGACAACGGTTTCCTGATTGACGACGGCGTTGTTGCCCGCATCGATGAAGACACTTGGCTGTGCCACACAACCACAGGCGGCGCGGACAGCATCCATGCGCATATGGAAGAATGGCTGCAAACCGAATGGTGGGACATGAAGGTCTATGTCGCCAATGTAACCGAGCAATACGCGCAGGTTGCCGTGGTGGGGCCAAACGCCCGCAAGGCGCTGGAAAAGCTGGGCGGCATGGATGTCTCCCGCGAGGCGCTGGGGTTCATGGAATGGGCCGACGGCGAGATCGGCGGTTTCAGGGTGCGTGTCTACCGGATCTCCTTCTCGGGTGAGCTGAGCTATGAAATCGCGGTTGATGCCAACCACGGACAGGCCTTCTGGGATGCGTTGATGGCCGCAGGTGCCGATCTGGGCGTGATGCCTTACGGGACCGAATGTTTGCACATCTTGCGCGCTGAGAAGGGCTTTATCATGATCGGGGATGAAACCGATGGTACGGTCATTCCACAAGACTTGAACCTGCATTGGGCGCTTTCCAAGAAGAAAGAGGACTATCTGGGCAAACGTGCGCATCTGCGCAGCCATATGGCCGACCCTGACCGGTGGAAACTGGTGGGGCTGGAAACCACTGATGGCTCTACGCTGCCTGACGGCGCTTATGCCGTGGGCGAAGGCAACAACGAGAACGGTCAGCGCAATATGATCGGGCGCGTGACCTCTAGCTATCATTCGCCGACGCTGGGCAAGGGCATTGCCATGGGTTTGGTCCTGCATGGTCCTGACCGCATGGGCGAGGTGCTGGAAATTCCAGGCACAGACGGCAAGACCTATAACGCGCGCATCGTTGATCCGGTGTTCTATGATAAAGAAGGGGAGAAGCAGAATGTCTGAGCCCGTATCGGCCCTAAAGAACGCTGTCTTCACCGATGGCATCGCCCAAATAACCGAGCTGGGCGCAAAAGGCATGATCAGCCTGCGGGGCGATCTGTCCGACAAAGCCCTGCAAAAGGCGGTAAAGGCCGCCTCTGGAACGGCGATGCCTGCGCTGCGCGAATGTCTGATTGCTGGTGGGAACGGCGTTGCATGGATGTCGCCGGATGAGCTGTTGGTCATCTGCGCCTATGAAGAGGCCACAGCCACCCAGAGCGCCCTCAGCAGCGCGCTGTCAGGGTCGCATGCCTTGGTTGCCAACGTATCTGATGCCCGCGCGGTATTCGAAGTACGCGGCCCCCATGCGCGCGAAGTCATCGCAAAGTTGATGCCCGTGGATCTGGCACCGAACCAATTCGGCACCGGCATGATCCGCCGTTCGCGGCTGGGGCAGGTGGCTGCGGCGTTCTGGATGGTAGAAGAGGGCGTGTTCCACATCGTTTGCTTCCGCTCCGTCGCGCAATACGTCTTTGACGCGCTGAGCGCTGCTGCACAGGCAGGATCAGAAGTGAACACTGCTTGGGCTGATCAGGGCTGAAGTAAAGGTCAGTTTATGCTGATCTTTGCGATCTAAATTGATCCAAAAATCTGAAAGCCGGACAATGGCGCCTTTAACGGTAAATGTCCGGTTTTCGGCTGAAGTGTTGATTATTGTGATACATGCCATTGGCAGATTTGCACAAAAATGACCTTTTCAAAGTAACGTGATTTGCTTTGGTCGGCCTTTCAATGGTCGATTGTGTTTCAGGCTGTGACTTTTCGAAAAACGCAGGCTTCAATTTATCAACCAATGAATGCGCCATGGCCGATGCGCGACCAAAGCAGAAAGTTGCTTTGGTCCGCTTCTTATCTTTGTCAGTATCAACGAAGACGTATCCAACGGCCATGCATTTTTTGGGAGTCTACAACCCGAATTTTTTGGATGTTCGGTTGAACTTTGATTTGAATTTAAAACCCTTAGAGGCACTCTTATCCTCCTTAATGGACTTTACACGCCACCAATCAGCGTCGTCATTCCAGCGCCGCCACATTTCCCCGTTAGCGTCAACGATGTGGGCAATACAGTCCGGTCTATCGTTTGGTTTTGATTTAACGCCTTCCCCACCTTTCCAATAAAAAACAAGGTCTGAACAGATCACACCTTTCTTTACCGACCATTTGCCAATGCCTACCGATGGCGTGCTTTTGTTGCAGTATGCCTTCGCTTCCCACCCCGCGCCGAAATACACGCCACCGCCGTTGCAACTCTTCCAAATTCGGGAAGTTCCGGCATATAGATTCGCCACGGCCTGACTGTCCGCTGGCTTTGAATTCTTTGGTTTCGGATTAGCGTTTGCGAGCGAAGCTGTGACGGCAATAGACATCGCGATGCCAGCAAATGTTGTCAGTTTAAATAGTTTCATATCAATGCTTTCCTAAAAACTTCTGATCTATTCGAACAATCCTTGCATCTCTCTAATCCTGAGATGTTTGAAAGGCTTCAAAGAGGTCACGTGGGGAGGTTCTACAAAGCGGGGGACTTTATCAAGCTATCGAATCCGATACTTTCCTTATGGGGCAATCCAGCCATCGCGGACTGCAATTGCAATCGCTTGTTCGCGTGTGGTGGCTCCCAATTTCTTCCGTATTGACTGCAAGTGCTTTCGCACTGTGACCTCAGCGATGTTCCCATTGAAAGCGATCTGGTCATTGCGTAGTCCGCAGGCCAACCAGTTGAGAACATCGTATTCTTTGGCCGTCAGCGGTGTTCTTCTAACAGTGACATGGCCAGGTTCGTTTTCGTTAATTTGTGTTGGCATATTTGCTGCAATGATCGCATGAATGATCCTCAACCGGCCAAAACCAATGCTTGCGTCAACTTCCGTCAAAGTGTGCTCTGAGCAAAAGACGACCATTGCCCTGTAGCCAGAAGAGAGGCTTCCCGAGGTGCTGGCGAAAAGGGATCCGTATCCATGCGCTTTGAGATCGTGGTTCAATTCATAGGCTGGATCAGATCTTCCCAAAACGCCACAATCTGTTTTCACTTCTGGGAGGCGGCTGATGAGCGCTGTAATGAATGGATCAACCAAATGGTAATTTTTGGTGGTATATTTTTTCAGCCAATCCGCTGACATCGAGGAACGCGCCCAAGCGGCCTGTTCACCCGACAAAGTTGTCCCTGCCATGTTCACCGCACTTCCCCCAATGTCGTGAACGATATTTTGAATTATCTGCCAGCAATCTTCTTGATCGCAATGGATTTTGAAACGCCCGTTAATCTCGCTAACAGTTTTTTCAAAAGGGTCTAAGCTGGAAGTCATTAGGCCTCCTTCTAAGTCTGTGATTGAAGCGCCGCAGTTTTATCACAGGCCCATATCTTCATTTCACGTGATCATATCCAGTATGTCACAATAAGCATAGAAGTATTCATTGGCTTTAGCGGTGGCTTCTATCGGGCAAGAACCCTACGTGCGAAAAATCGCGCCAACGTAATTCTGGGCCGTTTCAGGCAAGTTTGCGCGCGCCAGCCCTTGACGGCGGCGCGTTGCGTGCTTCATCTACACCCAGACCTTTAAAACCAACGAGGAGGCCCTGAAATGGCTTTTGAACTTCCCGATCTTCCCTACGCCCATGACGCCCTTGCATCCAAAGGCATGAGCGCCGAGACGCTGGAATTCCACCATGACAAGCACCACAACGCCTATGTTGTAAACGGCAACAAAGCGATTGAAGGCACCGAATGGGCTGGCAAATCCTTGGAAGAGATCATCAAAGGGACCTATGACGCCTCCGCAGTGGCGCAAAACGGTATCTTCAACAACATCAGCCAGCTGTGGAACCACAACCAGTTCTGGGAAATGATGGGCCCTGGCGCATCTGCAATGCCAGGTGAGCTGGAAAAAGCGCTGATCGATAGCTTTGGTTCCGTTGATAAGTTCAAAGATGAATTTAAAGCAGCAGGCGCAGGCCAGTTCGGTTCCGGCTGGGCATGGTTGGTAAAAGACACAGACGGTGGTCTGAAAGTGACCAAAACAGAGAACGGCGTGAACCCTGTTTGCTTCGGTCAGACAACTCTGCTGGGCTGTGATGTTTGGGAGCACTCCTACTACATCGACTTCCGCAATGCGCGCCCTGACTATCTGACGAACTTCCTCGACAATCTTGTGAACTGGGAAAACGTTGCTTCGCGCATGTAATCGCGACCACGGATTGTCCAGTTAAGAAAGCCCCGCAGGTTCAATCTGCGGGGCTTTTTTGTGCCTTCAAAAGGGGGGGGCTAACCGAAGTATTTGCCAATCTCGATCAGGGCTGTATCCGCATCAGGAACCCAAGTGAGGAAATCCAACAGGCTCTCATCGGCAAAGCCATGGGTCGCGATGTGGTTCATCAATTGCTTTAGAGGGTCCCAGTAGCCATTTGTATTTACGATATAAATGGGCTTTTCATGAAGGCCCAGCTGCCGCCATGTCAGTACCTCAAATAGCTCATCCAGCGATCCCGCACCGCCTGGAAGGACAACCAATGCGTCGCAGTTCATGAACATAACTTTCTTACGCTCATGCATGGTCTCGGTGACGATATAGCTGGTTAGATCGGTCTTGCCGACTTCCCATGCGACGAGATGCGCAGGGATGACACCAAAAGTGTCGCCTCCCGCTGTCTGTGTTGCACGCGCGACGCTGCCCATCAGCCCCACATCCCCCGCGCCGTACACCAGACGCCAGCCGTTTTTTGCGATGCCCTTGCCCATGGTTTCCGCGTCGGTGGTGAAGGCGGGATCGTCGCCTGCGCGTGACCCACAAAATACGCAGACAGATTTTATGGGCGAGGATTGGGTTGGGGGATTGGCAGGCATTGGACACTCCAGCATCACTGAGCAGAATAATTCGGGTCAGAAGATTGTGATTTTGACCCCTGATACAGGGTCCGCTACAAAGGCTCAACGCAGGCTTTTGCACCACTGGATTGAGCCGCAGTATTCGACCACAGGGTTAGGACAACCGCATGAGTAAATTATTGGCAGGTTTAAGCGGCAATGCAGGGGCAGTTGTTGCGGGCGGTGGCATGGCACTGGCGATCGGGCTGGGTGCATATATCGGCTTTGGGCGCAGTGAAGAGACCCAGACGGCTGTGCCTGCGCCAGCTCCTCCAGCGCAAGTGCCACAGGCCGAAGCACAACCCGCGCCAGAGGCGCCACAAACCACAGAGGCAGAGCAAACCAAAGAGACTGAGCAAACAACAGAGGCAGAGCAAACCACGCCCAACACCCCGAAATTCGACGAGCTGCGCCGCGAGACAGATGGCACAACCTTGATCGCTGGCCGCGCAGCCCCGCTGAGCGAGGTGGCAATCATTGTGGATGGCGAAGAAGTTGCAACAACAACCGCCGACAGCAGTGGCGGGTTTGCTGCGATCACCGTGCTGCCAGCAAAAGACAGCGCACAAATTGTCAGCCTGTCGGCGCAGGATGTGGCGGGAGAGCAGAGCGCAGTGCCGTCACAAGACGAAATCATTCTGGCGCCGACCGCATCCGCCGCCGCCCCAGAGGGCTCCGAGGAACCACAAGACACAGCAGAACCGCAGGGCGAACCAATGGCGCAAGTTGCTGTGGTAGACCCAGAAAAAGACCCCGAGCCTCAGGCGCTAGAGACGCCCGTGCAGGAAACGGCCCCCGCGGCGATACCGCCAAAGCCCGCAGAAATAGCGGTGCTGAAATCCGACGAAGACGGCGTGCGTCTGCTCAATGCGCCCAGCCCGCAAGCGATGACATCTATTGCGCTGGATACAATCGGCTATTCCGAACAGGGGGATGTACAACTGGCAGGGCGGGCACAGCCCGATACCGCACGGGTCAGGGTCTATCTGGACAACCGGTCGGTGATCAGCCTGCCCGTGGATGCGCAGGGGCAATGGGAAGGCGACCTGCCGGATGTGGATGAGGGGGTCTATACCCTGCGGGTAGATGAGGTGAGCCAGTCCGGCGATGTCAGCAGCCGTGTGGAGACACCCTTTAAACGCGAATCGGCGCAGACTTTGGCGCAGGCCTCGGAAGGGGCAGAGGGCCCTGTCACATCGATCACGGTGCAGACTGGCGCGACGCTGTGGGCGATTGCGCGGGACCGTTACGGCGACGGCACCCTGTATCTGCGCGTGGTAGAGGCAAACGCAGCCGATATTCGAAACCCTGATCTGATTTACCCCGGACAGGTGTTTGATTTGCCGAACTAGGTGGTTCTTGGTTGGAATTGAGCCTATGTAACGAGACGAACGCATAGGAAGTCTCATGTCTGCCGATAGATCAAATTCCCCCCGAAATACCACTCAAGACACCGCAAAAGGCCCTTCCCAATCCCAAAGGCCCGCGCTGACCGAAGAAGAGGTCGCCGCCGAACAGGAACGCCAGTCCTCTATGCGGGTCCTGCGCAAAGTTGTGCCCTATCTTTGGCCTGCGGACATGCCTTGGGTGCGCAAACGTGTGCTTTGGGCAATGTTTGCCCTGTTCTTGTCGAAATTGGTGGTGGTGATCACGCCGCAGTTTTACCGCGGTGCGGTCGATGCGCTGGCGGATGATGGCGTGTCGGTGCTGGCGTTGGGGGCTGTCGGGCTGACGGTGGCCTACGGCGTGGCGCGCATGATGGGGGTGGGGTTCCAACAGCTGCGCGATGCAATCTTTACGCGGGTTGGCCAGCGCGCCTTGCGCATGTTGGCCCTAGAGACCTTCAACCATATTCACCGCCTCTCTATGCGTTACCACATCAGCCGCAAAACAGGCGGGCTGAGCCGCATCATCGAGCGCGGTGTGAAAGGTGTCGAATTCCTGCTGCGCTTTTTGCTGTTTAGCATTGGCCCGTTGATTCTAGAGCTGCTTTTGATCGGAATTATCCTGACGATCCAGTTCAACGCCAGCTACATGTTGGTCGTTGCGGTGACGATCGCGCTTTATGTCTGGTTTACCTTTACGGTGACAGAATACCGCGTGAAGCTGCGCCGCCAGATGAACGATCAAGACACGGATGCCAACCAAAAAGCCATCGACAGTCTGCTCAACTATGAAACCGTAAAATACTTTGGCGCCGAAGCGCGCGAAGCCGCCCGCTATGACGTTGCAATGGCGGGGTATGAGGCATCAGCGATCAAGACAAACTATTCGCTGGCTTTCCTGAACTTTGGGCAGGCGGTGATTATCACGGCGGGTTTGATTGCCGTCATGGTGATGGCCGCGATTGGGGTGCAAAATGGTGATCTATCTGTGGGCGAATTCGTCATGATCAACGCGTATATGATCCAGATCACTGTGCCGCTGAACTTTTTGGGCACGGTCTACCGCGAAATTCGTCAGGCGTTGGTGGATATGGGGCAGATGTTTGACCTGCTGGAACAACCGGCCGAGATCAGCGACAAGCCCAACGCGCCTGTACTGAATGTGACAGGCGGACAAATCACGCTGGAAGACGTGCATTTTGCCTATAATGAGGATCGCAAAATCCTCAACGGGATCAGCCTAACCGCAGAGCCGGGCCAAATGGTGGCCATCGTCGGGTCAACCGGATCGGGGAAATCGACCATCGGGCGGCTGTTGTTCCGTTTTTATGATGTGCAAAGCGGCAGCTTGCGTATTGACGGGCAGGATGTGCGCGATGTGACGCAAAACTCGCTTCACCGTCAGATCGGCGTGGTACCGCAAGACACGGTGCTGTTTAACGACACAATCGGCTATAACATTGCTTACGGCAAAGATGGCGCAACGCAAGCAGAGGTCGAAGCAGCGGCAAAAGCGGCGCAAATCCATGATTTCATCAGCGCGCTCCCCGATGGGTATGACACCGCAGTTGGGGAACGGGGGCTGAAGCTGTCTGGGGGCGAAAAGCAACGGGTGGGCATTGCGCGCACCTTGCTCAAAGATCCGCCAATCTTGCTGCTGGACGAAGCCACAAGCGCGCTGGATTCCGAAACCGAACACGATATTCAGGACGCGCTGCGCCGCGCAGGCAAGGGCCGCACGGTACTGACCATCGCCCACCGCCTGAGCACAATTGCCGAGGCCGACCGCATTGTGGTGTTGGAGCAAGGCCAAGTGGTAGAGCAGGGCACCCACGACGACCTGCTGGCCCAAGACGGGCGTTATGCGCAGCTGTGGCACCGCCAACAAAACGAAGAGTAGCTTGGCGGCGCTAGGCGCCTGTCCCCCCGCGGGTGCCTCTGCCTTATCCTAGGCGCACGCGCGGGGGGGAAGGGCAGACCTACTCGGCCGCGATTGCTTTGCTGGTCAGCTTGTCCAGCGCACCGGTCATCATTTTTAGATATTCTGCATCTGCAGGCAGGCCGTGTTCTGCCACAAATGTTGCGGGCGCATGGTAGGTCACATGCACAACGCCTTCGCCATCTGCATAGGCCAATACACGCAGCGGTAAATCCAGACCGACCGTCTGGCCATCCAGCATCGCAGGCGTGCCCAGTTTGGGATTGCCGAAAATCAACAGCTGTGTCGGGCGCAGGTCCATTTCAATTTTCTGGGCACCCGCGGCATGGTCAATACGTGCAAAAACGGTAGCGCCTGCAGCTGTGACAGCGGCCTCAAGGCGATCCATCGTCACGGTCACGGAATGCGGGCTGGTTTTGGCGATCAAATCGGCCTGTGCAGGCAGGGCGGCAGCAAGGCCAATTGTGGCGGCGGAGGTCAGGCGAAAAAAATGGCGCAGCATTGTGAAATTCCTTTTCGGTGATCTGGTCTCCAATACCATAAGGCCCCCCGCACGGGATGCGAGGGGCCTTATGTCACATCCAAGTGAGCACAGGTTATTGGGGCTGCTGCAGGCCTGCGTGGTCTGGCATGTCATCGCCCCAAATCAACTCTCCGGTGCTGTTGCGTTTCGCATCGCGTTGCAGCGCCCAGTCCCGAGCCGCGCGGCTGGCGCGGCCCATGGACATCCGCGCAAGCAGACGCGCAATCCAGAGCGCGTAGGTCGCAGCCCAGATCCGGATTGCCAGCAGAGAAGGCGTGACAATCAGCGTCAGAACCGTCGCAACACCCAAGCCAAAGACAACAGCAGTGGCCAGCTGTTTCCACCACAAGGCAGTGGGGCTGTCGATGGTGTAGCCCCCTTCGGCAAAGTCCAGCGACAAGCCAAACATCATGGGCGCCAAACCGGCCATCGTTGTGATGGTTGTCAGCAAAACAGGACGAATGCGCGCTTGCGCGGTTCGGATGATTGCCTCGATCCGCGGCATATATTGGCTGAACTCCTGATAGGTATCGATTAGAATGATGTTGTTATTCACCACAATCCCCGCCAGCGCGACGATCCCCGTGCCGGTCATAATGATCGAGAACGTTTGATCCATCACCAACATGCCGATCAAGACACCCGTCGTTGACAAGACAACCGCAATCAAAACCAAAATCGCATTATAGAACGAATTGAACTGGGCCAGCAGGATGATGAACATCAGCCCCAGCGCAGCGGTAAAGGCCGACCCAAGGAAGGCTTGGCTCTCGGCTTGGTCTTCTTGATCGCCTGTCCACTCATACAGGGTGCCATCAGGCAGATTGGCTGTCTCCAACCATTTGGTGATCTCCTCAATCCGCTCATTGGCGTTCACAGGGACCAGCCGCAAAGAAAGCGCGTCATAACCGTCTTGCAAATCCAGATCCTTAGCTGCTTGCGTGCGGTCGGTGACCTTGTATTTCTCGCCGTCGATGGAGGTGAAATCAGCGTCATCGCCTGCAGGGCGCAGGGTGGCAAGGGTGACAGCCGATGTTGGATCTTCGCCTGGGCGGGCGGATTTGACGATCTTCATCAAACCGGGGGCCACGTCGGCCTTCACATCCATATAGCGTTTTTGGTCGATCCGGCTGATTTCGGCCAGTTTGGGAACAGGCGAACGGGTGACAAAGTTGGACAGCGGGATCAACCCGTCTGCGGTGCGCACCTTCAGCGTATCCAGCGTGGACAACATGCGGTCTTCTTCGGGCAAGCGCACCCGAATTTCGATTTCCTCATCCGAACTGTCAACGCGCATCGTATCGAGCAGAAGCCCACGGGTGACCAGCTGCACCATTGCCCCCACGCTCAGAACATTGGCGCCGTATTGACCTGCCTTTTCGACGTCCACATCCAGCTGCCAGTCAATGCCGGGCAGGGGGCGGGTGTCTTCGATCAGGGTCAGACCGGGGACAGTATCAAAATGCCCCCGTGCCAGCGCGGTTGAGGTTACCAAATCACTAAAGCTGTCGGATTTAAAACGCAGGTGCACAGGTTTACCCGAGGCAGGGCCACGGTCCAGCGAGAGAACTTCGATCTGAATGCCTGGGATGTTGGACAGCTCCTCGGTCAGTTCGGCGATGACGATATCGCCGTCCAGTTCAGGCTGTAAGGCGCGCTCCTCCCATGGAATGGTTTCCAGTTGTACTTGGCCAATCAGGTCTTTGGGCGCTTGTGATCCGCCCGTATTGCTGTCCAGCCCGCCTTCGCCAGCAAAGGCAAACGCGGTTGCAATGCCAGGATGGTCCAGGACCACTGTTTCCGCTTGGCGCAGCAAATCATCCTTTTCTTCCAGTGACATATTCCCGCGTGCAAGAACGTAAACGATGGCTTGCTCGGGCTCTGATTCCACAAAGAACTCAACCCCTTTGGAGTTATTGCCGAAATAGATCATCGTGGTGCCGACAAACACAAATACAATGCCACACATGACCAAAGGCATGACAGGGTTGCCGGTGATCAATTCGATCAACCGCCCAAATGCCGAGCGCTGATACCCCGCATAAATCCGGTCAGGTTTGCGGCTGAACAATTTGCTGGCCAACCAACGGCCCCAGTTCCCCATGCGGGTTAGCGCCGCAAACAGGGTCAGCAGCAATAGCATGAAACCCGCAAGCGCGATCAGCAGAACAGCCACACCGATCAGCAGGAGGCCAAAAACCTTTGCAAATGTCGGAATGACAGAGCTGAGAAGGTCGAGCCCGTCCATGGCGCCAAACTGCGCGCCGATCCAGCCGAACAGCAACGCAGGCGCGTCTGGGCTAGAGGGGACCAACAGCGAAAGTGCAGGAAAGATCATCACAAAAGCTGCTGGCAAAAGCAGTAAATGCAAATACCAAGGCAGCGCTGCGATACGCTCCATATTGGCGGCCATCCATTGCTCCAGCCGGCCAGTTACACCGCCCATAACTGGCAGGTAGATCAGCGCGACAACCAAAGAGGCCGACAGCACAAAAATCAATGTGACGGGCAGCATGCCCATGAACTGCCCCGGAACACCAGGCCAAAAGAGCATCGGCAAAAAGGCACAAAGCGTTGTCGCCGTGGAGGAGATGACAGGCCAGAACATGCGTTTTGCCGCCTCGACATACGCCTGCATCGGGCCGCTGCCCTTTTGCTGTTGTTGATCGGCGTATTCGACCACAACAATGGCACTATCCACCAGCATGCCCACGGCCAAAATCAGGCCAAACATCACGATGTTGGAAATAGAAATTCCCATCAGCGCAAGGAAGGCAAAACACAGCAAAAAGGATGTTGGGATGGCAAAACCAACCAGCAAAGCGGCGCGAATGCCCAATGCGGCGAGCACAACAATCATAACCAGTGCAATCGCCGTAAAGACCGAGCCCAAAAGCTGTTGCACCATACTGTTCACAACGCGGCTTTGGTCATTGGAGGTACCAACCTCGACGGCGGTTTTTAGACCTTCAGGCCATTGCGCGGCGCGCTCTGCCACCAGTACTTTCACCGCGTTGGCTGTCTCGATCAGGTTGAAGCCCTTGCGTTTCACAACCTGCAACGCAACGGAGGATTGGCCATCAAACCGCGCCGTGCCGAGACGATCTTCGAAGGTCAGATGGATTTCGGCCAGATCACCCAAGGTCACCACACGGTCCCCATTGGTTTTTACAGGCAGGTTGTAAACGTCTTGGGGTTCATCAAAGCTGGAAGGGATCTTGACCGAAAACGTGCCTGTGCGGCTCTCGACTTCGCCTGCGGCGATCAGTTGGTTGTTGTTTTGAACGGTCTCGATCAGCTCGTTTGCGGTGACGTCATAGGCCTCCAGCTTGAGCGGATCGATCAACACCTCCAGCATCTCGTCGCGGTTGCCCGCAATCCCTGCTTCCAAAACGGCATCCAGCCCTTCCAGATCATCTTGGAGCTGCTTGGCATAGCGCGCCATCGTGCGTTCAGGCACGGGACCCGTCAGGTTCACAATGATGATCGGAAATTCAGAGAAGTTAATTTCGTTGATCGAATAGGTTTCCGCCCCTTCGGGGAACAGCGCCTCAGCGGTGCCCATGGCGTCGCGCACATCGGCGATAATGGAGGTCTTGTCCCATCCGAATTCAAATTCCAGCGCCAGACCGGCATAGTTTTCCGCTGCTGTGCCTGTCATGGTCTTCAGCCCGTCCAGATCGCTCAGCTCTGTTTCCATGGGTTTGAGCAACAGCGTCTCGGCGTCGGTCGCCGAAATGCCGGGAAAGGGGACTGACACAAAGAGTGCCGGGATCTCGATGTCGGGCTCGCCCTCTTTTGGGAGGGTCGTATAGGCATAGGCGCCCACGATAAGGCTGAGCAAAATAAACGCGACAACCATCCGCGCCCGTGACGCGGCCCAATCGATCATGCCGGTCATTGGGAAACCTCGCGCTGGGTTGGTGCAACCTCGACACCGTCGACGACATATTCCTGTCCGACAACGATAACATTTGCGGTCTGCGGCAGGCCGGTCACCCATGCACCATCCGCGGCGTCACGGATCAGCTTAATGCCGTGGAATTTAACGATGTTACTGTTATCCACCAACCGCAGGCCCAAAGTGCCTTCATCATTCAAGGTCAGCGCGCTTTGCGGGACCAGATGCGCCTGCGCCCCTTCGGCGGCGATCAGGATTTCAGCCGTTTGACCATCACGGATTTTCAATTCGGGGTTTGGAACCTCGATTTCCACCAAAAACGTGCGCGTTTGCCGATCAGCAGAGCGCGACAAGAAGTTGACCCGCCCGTTGACTTCGCCGCCGCCAGCAGCCAGCCGCGCGGTCGCCATTGCGCCGACTTCAACGCTGTTCACATCTGTCTCAGGTACATAGCCGACCAATTTGACAGGGTTCAGCTGAATGACCGTCGCGCAGAGCGACCCCGCCTGCAGCAGGGCGCCCAGTTCGGCCGTGTCGCTTTCCAATAGCCCGCTGAAGGGGGCTTTGATCACCAGACGGTCTAATTCCGCCTGCGCGCCGGCTACGGCGGCTTGGGCGGTTTCAATGCCCGATTGCGCGGCGCTCAGGCCTGCTTGGGCAGAAACGACACCAGCCTCGGTGGTGGCCACATCCGCATCCGAACTGGCCAGCCGTGTGGTGGAAGCATAACCGTCCGCATTCAGCCGAGAGGAGGCGTTTTGGTTGATCTTGGCCTCTTCCAGCCGCGCACGGGCCTCTTGTACGCGGGCCTCAGCTTCTGGAACGCGGGCTTTGGCTTCTGCCAATTGGGCTGTTGCTTGTACCAAGGCTGCACGACGGGTCCCTTCGTCCAGACGGCACATCACTTGGCCCTCTTCGATCTGGGCGCCTTTGCGCAAAGGCGGCGAGATGACTACAGCGGAGGTTTCCGAGCGCACGTCGACCTGACGCGCGGCCGTTGTTTGCCCCCGCAGCAAGACGGCGCTGTCGATTTGTTGTGCGGTCAGCCTTTGCACCACGACTTTGACTTTGCGGTCGACCCCTGCCTGTGTAAGGGGGGGCGCGGCGGTTTCTGTTTCGGATTGGGTCGTGTCAACGCCAAACCACCCCAACAGGGTGGGGCGCTCCAGAATTGCCATGTACATTATCGCCGCAAGTGCAGCTGCTGCCAGTATGGGGAAAATACGCATGTGACGCCTCATCAAAAGAGCATGGTCGCGCAACGTTTCCGCTGCACTTAAAAATTGATTAAGCTGTATGTAGTGCATCACTATTGAACTGCCCAGTTCAGATCAAAAATATTTTTTTGGCAAATTCCAACCGTCAGCTGCCCAAATGCACATTTGTGGTGCGTCCGCATAGCAGGGGCGGGGTTGGCTTGGGCTTGCGGCTTCGTTAAGAGGGGCGCAACGAAATTTGGCAAAGGCCCGATCCCATGAGCGATAGCGACGGATTTATTGAAGAGGTCACGGAAGAGCTGCGCCGTGATCAGATGCTTGGTAAACTCAAACGATACGGCTGGATTCCTGTTGTGGGTGTCTTGCTGATCGTCGGTGGTGCTGCGTTTTCGGAATACCGCAAGGGGCAACAAGCCGCGCAGGCAGAGGCGTTGGGCGATTCAATGCTGACCGCGCTAGAGGGGGCAGAGCCCACCGACCGTGTCGCAGCCTTGCAGCAAGTTGACGGCGGCGCGCCCCAGACGAACGCTGTTTTGGCCTTTCTTACCGCGTCAGAACAACTGGCTGCCCAAGACCTAGAAGGGGCTGTTACAAATCTGAATGCGATCTCCCTAGATGGTGAAATTCCGCAGGTTTACCGCCAGATTGCCCAATTCAAGGCCTTGACGCTTCAGGCTGAAACCTTGGATGCGGCCGAGCGCAAGCAAGGCTTTGAGGCGCTGATGGGCGCGGGCGGGTCTTTGCGCCTATTGGCCCAAGAACAACTGGCGCTGATCGCAGTGCAAGAAAGCGATGCGGCCGCAGCCATCGAGATCTATCAAACGATATTGAGCGATGCGCAGGTCACACCAGACTTGCAACAACGCGCATTGCAGGTGATTGTGGCCTTAGGGGGCGAGCCTGATCTGACAGGTGGTCTTTAGGACGAAACGAACGGATAAGAAGCTGACCCACTGGGAGCGTAAATGCACCCAATGAGACGCAGACCAAAGTGAGCAGGCGATGACAAACAACAGCTTTTCCACCGGTGTTAATGGCGCAAATGATGCAAAGCGGGCCATAGGGTCCCGTAGCGTTTTATGCGGGCTTGTGGGGGCGGTTGCGTTTCTTGCGGCCTGTAGCGAACCTGACGTGGTCTTGACGGGCAAACGCGAAGACGTGCGTTCGGTTTTGCAAAACGCGCCTGATTTTGCTGATGATGCCATTGCCTTTACGGGTAATTCTAGCCGCGCCATTTCTCTGCCTGCCGCGCGGGCAAATGCGGATTGGGGCCAGTCAACGGGCAGCCCTGCGGCGCGGATCAGCCATGCGGCTTTGGGCAATACGCTGACATTAGCATGGTCGGCCGACATCGGGGAAGGCGACGGGCGCAAGCACCGGATCACAGCCGATCCTGTGGTCGCATCTGGCCGTGTCTTTACCTTGGATGCGCAATCTATCGTGACCGCGACCTCAACGTCGGGCGCGCCTTTGTGGCAGGTAGATATCCGCCCGACACGGGATCAGGCTGGTGATGCGACGGGCGGCGGATTGGTTGTTTCAGGCGATACTGTTTATGTCTCAATCGGCTTTGGCGTTCTGGCGGCGTTGGACGTGAAAACCGGCGCGACCCGCTGGAGCCAACAGCTGGACGCAACCGGTTCTGGTACGCCGACGGTTTCGGGTGATTTGGTCTATGTGACTGCAGGCGACAACACGGGCTGGGCTGTAAACCGCAAGGACGGCAGCGTTGCTTGGCAGTTGGGCGCCACAGGCGACACAAACAATGTCTTGGGCGCACCAGCGCCTGCATTGTCAGATGATTTGGCAATTTTTGCCTTTGGTTCAGGCGAAGTGCAGGCGGTTTTCCGCCGTGGCGGGCTGAACCGCTGGAATGCATCGGTGCTTGGAAAGCGGAGCGGGCGTGCCTTGAGTAATGTTTCTGACGTTACCTCCGCGCCCGTCATTTCAGGGGACCGCGTCTATGTTGGGAACCAATCGGGCCGCATTGCGGCGCTTGATCTGGGGTCAGGGGCCCGTGTTTGGTCCGCGCGCGAGGGCGCAATTGGTCCCGTTTGGCCTGCGGGCAACAGCGTTTTCGCGATCAGCGATCTGAATGAACTGTTGCGCCTAGATGCGGCGGATGGCGCCAAAATCTGGGGCGTAGAGCTGCCCAATTTTGTCGAAGAAAAGCCCAAAAAACTGAGCCGCATTGTGCCCCATTACGGCCCCATCATTGCGGGTGGCCGCGTGATTATAGCATCAGGTGACGGGATTTTGCGCAGCTATAACCCGACCAACGGCGCGCTGGTGTCTACCGTTGAGATACCTGATGGGGCAACAACCGCACCCATCGTGGCGGGCCGCACGCTTTATGTTGTAACAACAAGTGGTCGTTTGCTGGCCTACCGTTAGACGCACCGTAGACAGGGCGCTGGGTATCGGCGTTCTGTAGTGGGCACGTAATGGGGCTTTCGCAATGCGGCTGTATGCGCTATGGCGCGTGTCTAATGCTGCTTTTGGAGCCGATCCATGTCCTTCACCCTTGCCATAGTGGGGCGCCCGAATGTGGGCAAATCCACGCTGTTCAACCGCCTTGTGGGCAAACGCCTTGCCTTGGTGGATGACCAACCAGGTGTCACGCGCGACCTGCGCGAAGGGGCCGCGCGCCTTGCTGACCTGCGCTTTACCGTGGTGGATACTGCTGGCCTAGAGGAAGTCACCGACGACAGCCTGCAAGGCCGCATGCGCCGCCTGACCGAACGTGCGGTGGATATGGCGGATATCTGCCTGTTCATGGTGGATGCCCGTGTGGGTATCACCCCGTCTGATCTGGTTTTTGCCGACATTCTGCGCAAACGCTCTGCCCATGTTATTTTGGCGGCAAATAAGGCCGAAGGCAAAGCCGCCGACGCTGGCGTGATTGAGGCCTATTCGCTGGGTTTGGGCGAACCGATCCGCTTGTCTGCCGAACATGGCGAAGGTCTGAATGACCTCTATTCGCAGTTGATGCCGTTGGCCGATGCCTATGCCGAGAAGGCCCAAGATGATGCGCCCGAGGTTGACGTCGACATTTCTGAGGATGACGAAGACGAAGACGCCATGCGCGTGCCGACCCGTAAACGCCCGCTTCAGGTTGCTGTTGTCGGGCGTCCGAATGCAGGCAAATCTACGCTGATTAACCAAATTCTGAAAGAAGACCGCCTGCTGACAGGTCCCGAGGCGGGGATCACCCGCGATGCGATCTCGCTGACCACGGAATGGGCCGCTGGCTTTGACACCGATCCGGTGCCGATGCGCATCTTTGACACCGCAGGTATGCGCAAAAAGGCCAAAGTGCAGGAAAAGCTGGAAAAGCTCAGCGTCAGCGATGGGTTGCGTGCGGTGAAATTCGCCGAAGTCGTGGTTGTTTTGCTGGACGCTGAGATCCCTTTTGAACAGCAGGATTTGCGCATCGCCGATCTGGCCGAACGCGAGGGCCGCGCCGTGGTCATTGCGGTGAATAAGTGGGACGTCGAAGAAGATCGCCAAGCCAAGCTGAAAGCGCTGAAAGAGAGCTTTGAGCGTTTGTTGCCCCAACTGCGCGGCGCGCCGATGGTCACAGTCTCGGCCAAAACGGGCAGGGGGCTGGACCGCCTGCACCAAGCGATCATGCGCGCCTATGAGGTTTGGAACCGCCGTGTGACCACTGCTCAGCTGAACCGCTGGATGTCGGGCATGCTAGAGGCGCACCCGCCCCCCGCGCCGCAGGGCAAGCGCATCAAAATGCGCTACATGACCCAAGCGAAAACGCGCCCCCCTGGTTTTGTGGTGATGTGTAGCCACCCCGACAAAGTGCCAGACAGCTATAGCCGCTATCTGGTAAATGGGCTTCGGGTTGATTTTGACATGCCCGGCACGCCGATCCGCCTGTGGATGCGCGGCCAGTCAGATGCAAACCCTTACAAGGGCCGCAAAAAGGCGCCGCCGTCGAAGCTGCGCAAACATACAGCGGGCCGCCGCAAAGATTGATCTACCCCGCTGGCGCGCTTTTTACGAAGCGCGCCATGCTTTGAATGTGGGCATGACCAGTGCCGCCGCACCCCCAGCGGCCAATGCTGCCACCGTCAGATTATTGCTCATGTTCTGCACAACGATCGCAATAAGCGCCCAAATCACCCCGATGCCATAGGTCGGCGCGCGCCTGAGCTGGTTTTGCACGGCAGAGGCAAGAACCAATGCAGCGAATAACGCGGCTAAGGCGGCCATGCTCTGCTCAAGATACCCGTGCCCCGCTGCCAACAGCCCCAGCGACACGCAAGAGGCCGCCGTCAGCCAGCCTGCATACAGCCCGATGGGCAGCGCGGCCCACCAGCGATCGTCCGTTGGGCTGCGAAATAGCGCGATCAGGGCGGTGATCAACATCACCCAGATAAGAACAGCTGCCCAAACAGGGCTGGCCACGGCAACGGGCAACCAAATCGTGCCGACACCCAGCGATGTGATCAATGCCAAACGCATCAGGTGCCATGACGCATCATCGCGCCGCTTCCATAGCCCTAGCCCCATGCCAAGGATCATCCACACATACACCACGCCCCAAATGGCAAAGGCATATCCTGCCGGTTGGATTGGCGGATCTATTTGAGGGATCGGGAATTGATCGGGATCAAAGCCTGCAAAGTCGCTGACAAAAAAGGGCGAGGCTGCAAATGTTATTGTTAAAAGAAACACAATTATCGCTAGGGTGGTACGTGACATTAGACTGCTTTCTGGTCAAAATAGTTTCTTGAAACCTAAGATATTACTCAAAGGAATTATGCCAATGGCTCGGATCGCTATTTTCTGCGATGGAACGTGGAACAGCCCCACGATGAAGCAACCCACACATGTTGTGCGCTTGTTTGAGAAAACACCAAAAACCAACGCGCAGCACACGCGCTACTTTGAAGGTGTGGGCACTGGCGGACAAGAGGTCGGTTTGGTCAGTAAGGCCTTGATGAAAATGGGCGGCGGCGCCTTTGGGTGGGGGCTGAATGAAAATATCAAACTGGCCTATGCTGATCTGTGTGAACAATATGAAGCTGGAGATGAGATTTTCATCTTTGGCTTTTCGCGCGGCGCCTATACTGCGCGGTCATTGGCGGGGATGGTGCGTAAATGCGGAATTGTCGCGGAGCCGACACCAGAAAATCTGGATAAAGCGTTCAAACTATACCGCAAACCAGGGGCAGAGAACCATCCAGACGCTTTGAATATCTTACAAGCGCGCCGCAAGCTTTCGCCGCGGTTCGGCACCTCGGTTGCGGATATGGAATGGCGCGCGGTAACCCCTTGGGCGCAGGACCCCGCAGATATGCACCGTGTTGAGATCGCCTATCTGGGGGTCTGGGACACGGTTGGCGCCTTGGGGATCCCTGCGCCTTTGCTGGGGCCTGTGGCAAATATCTGGAACAGCAAATACCGTTTCCATGACACGTTGCTGAGCTCGATGGTGAAATCGGCGCGCCATGCGGTGGCGCTGGATGAGCGGCGGGTGTTCTATCGGCCCTCGCTTTGGGACAATCTGGAAGCCTCACGCGATGACACAGGGCTGAACCGCGGCGACCGTTCTGCGGACCGGCCCTATCAGCAGGTCTGGTTCACAGGAAATCATGCGATTGTAGGGGGATCGGCCCCCAAAGCGCGCGCTTTGACAGGGCAATCCCTGCAATGGGTCGCAGAGGGCGCACAAAAGGCTGGGTTGGAGATCGACATGGAGGATTTACTGGACCGCGTGCCAGATCCCATGGCCAACAGCCATACGCTGGATCAGCCGCCTTTGTTCTACACTGTGACGGGAAATTTCCTGAAGTGGCGCAAAGGGCCAGGGCATACAATTGACGTCCATGCCAGCGTGAACACACGGCTGAAAGGTCGTCGGGATTACCGCCCTAAGTCATTGAAAAACTTGATGCCAGCGCTGTTTGGTGATCCTAATCCCCAAACAGAGCCCAGCCAGAGAAGCGAGCCGGGGCGTTAAGCCCCGACCGCAAAATTAGGCCAGCAACCCGTCAAGGGTCAGCGTGGTCTTGCCGCCCAGATACGGGGCAAGCACGGCTGGCAGGACTACGGTGCC
>JBDVSG010000239.1:0-3953 GCA_039967155.1 Sulfitobacter sp.
GGATGTTTCTGGGAAATAGGGTTCTGGGGTGCATCGGCAGTTATGGTCTTTCCCAGGATGGCCACCAACAGGCGGATCGCCCCATGAAAAGACCTGTCCTTCTCGGTCAGCGTGTGATGAACGAACTTTGCCGTCATTGCGGGTGCGCCAAATATAGTGCGCAGTTGATCGCGTTTGCTTTATAGACAGTTCAATGGGCGTTCCGTTACGGATGTATGCCTCAAATGCCTTTTTGTATAAGTTCTGATCGACGTACATCGTGGTGCCACCCTGCTGCAGTTATTGGTGATTAGGGTCGCCTTAAACGGCAAATTTTTCGTTAACCGAAAGTACGCACTCTAAAAAGCAGCCATTGGCGCAGCAGCCGCGAAAGAGCGGTTTGTCCCGCAGAGCCGCCATCCAGCGGGTCAAAATGCTGCGCTAGCGGGTCAATGTCTGCTTCAGGGAAGCTGCGACGCAGCGACGATCGGAACGACCAATGGCAGGTATGGGCCGTTCGTGCGACTTTGCAAAGCAGGCTTTCTGCTCAAAACAGCCGCATTGCTCTTTCCCGCCCCGTTACGGCAGTTGGGCCAGGTTTGTGACGCTCAGGGGCGGTGGTGGTGCTTGGCCTGACGATTTTGCGATTTTTTTGGGGGACAGGGTTCGGATATGTGCATTTGCCTGCCGTTTGCGTGTGGTGGGGATCACATTACGCATCTGGATGCGCTTGCTCAGCGGCGGGGTTTGCACTTTGGGGGTATTGTTGGTATCGGCGGGCAACGCGTTTTGACGCAGAACCCAAGCCTTATGATTGATTAGACAGGATGCCCTTATGGTGCGCTCGACATTTCGTAGTTTTACCCAAAACTTAACGCCCGCTGACGTGACTGATTTACGCTGGATGGGGGAGGATGGTTTCTCGGTAGCGCGGATGCGGATTGAGCTGTTGTCTGGTCTGACGGTTGCCTTGGCTTTGGTGCCTGAGGCGGTTGCCTTTGCCTTTGTGGCGGGGGTGCATCCGCTGGTGGGGCTTTATGCGGCGTTTATGGTTGGGTTGATCACAGCGCTGATCGGTGGCCGTCCGGGGATGATCTCGGGGGCGACGGGGGCTTTGGCTGTTGTGATGGTGGCGTTGGTTGCCCAGCACGGGGTTGAGTATTTATTCGCCACGGTTGTATTAATGGGGCTGTTGCAGATTTTTGCCGGTGTCATGCAGTGGGGGAAGTTCATTCGGCTTGTGCCGCATCCGGTGATGTTGGGCTTTGTGAATGGCTTGGCGATTGTGATTTTTCTGGCGCAGATGGGGCAATTCAAAGTACCCGGTACGATGGTTGATACGGGCCATGGCATGTCGGGCGGCGAATGGTTGTCGGGCACGCCGTTGTTTTTGATGTTGGTGTTGGTTGCAGCAACGATGGCGATCATTTGGGTCATGCCACGTGTGACCAAGCTGGTTCCTGCGCCTTTGGCAGGGATCGGGATTGTTGCGGCTGTGGTGATTTTCACGGGCATGGATGTGCCTCGGGTGGGGGATTTGGCCTCTATTCAGGGTGGTTTGCCGTCTTTGCATAACCCGTTCGGCACGGGTGAGGGGCTGTATGGAACTGCGCTGGCGCCGCTGAACCTAGAGACGCTCTATATCATTGCGCCATATGCGGTGATTTTGGCCGCAATCGGCCTGATCGAGAGCCTGCTGACCCTGAACCTTGTGGGGGATATGACGGGTAAACGTGGCGGCGCAAGCCAAGAATGTGTGGCGCAGGGTGTGGCCAACACGGTGACGGGCTTCTTTGGCGGTATGGGCGGTTGTGCGATGATCGGCCAGTCTATGATCAACGTGAAGTCTGGCGGCCGTACACGGATTGCCGGCATCGCGGCGGCTGTGTTCTTGTTGTTGTTCATTGTGGTTGCAGCGCCGTTGATCGAATTGATCCCGCTGGCGGCCTTGGTGGGTGTGATGTTCATGGTGGTGATCGGTACGTTTGCGTGGAACAGCCTGACAATCCTGCGCAAAGTGCCGCTGACAGATGCGTTTGTGATCCTGTTGGTGACCGTTGTGACGGTTTATGAGGACCTCGCGGTTGCGGTTGTGGTGGGCGTGATTGTCAGTGCGCTGGCCTATGCGTGGACCAATGCCAAACGCATTCACGCAAAGACCTATGTCACGCCTGAGGGCGCCAAAGTGTATCAGGTCCAAGGCCCGTTGTTTTTTGGCTCTGCCGAAGGGTTCTCTGAATTGTTTGACGTGGAAAACGACCCTGCAGTGGTTATCGTGGATTTCAATGACAGCCGTGTGGCGGATCAATCTGCGCTGCAGGCAATTGAAGCGATGGCTGCGAAATACGAGGGGGCTGGCAAACGCCTCGAGCTGCGCCATCTGACCCGTGACTGTCATGCGTTGCTGACAAAAGCGGGGCATTTGATGGTCGATAGTGACGATGATCCTGAATACCAGATTGCTGCGGATTACCGTGTGCGCACGGGTATTTTGGGCGGCCACTAACCGCACGCACGTCTTGCGCGCATTCGGCCTTGGGTTGGATGCGCGCGGCCGGTTTCAAAACGGGCACCAAAGCAGCATATTCCCGCCGCAAAGTCAGCATAATTAAAGTTTACCCATGATCTGAGGTAAACCGTTGTGATCTGACAGAGTGTGATATGGCTTTTTTATATGTTTATAGCCCCAGTGATTTTGTAGAAGGCCTGCCAGATGAAGTTGGCGCGCAGGCGGATGGGGTGCCGACATTTACGCTGACCTTGGTCGCCGGTGCTGTGCCGACATTGATCGAGGTCAACGATGACGATTTGATCTTTGATGAAGTTGACGGATCGCAAACCCTGACCACTGCGGCAACCATCGAAAGCACGACCTATGCGGCGGGCACCACGATTAACACCGCCTATGATCTGATCAATTCGGCCACAGGGCACAAGCTGACCAGCTTTCATTTCGGCGGTGACGGGTATCAGCAGGGCGCGGTTGCGGGGGTTGCCTCCACTCAGGCCTTGGTCCCAGGCACGGCCTATACCTTTAACGTTGAGCGTACATCGCACAATCAAAACAACCTCTATGATGATTATGTCGCCTGTTTCACCAGCGGCACACGCATTGAGACGCGGCGGGGTCAGGTCGAAGTGCAGGACCTGCAGGCCGGGGATCTTATTCGCACAGCGGATCACGGTTTCCAGCCCGTGCGGCTGGTTTTACAGCGGCATCTGACGGCGGGTGAGCTGCATGCAAAACCCAATCTGCGGCCTGTTTGCCTGCGCAAAGGGGCCTTGGGGTTAGGGCTGCCGAAACGGGATCTTATGGTGTCGCCGCAGCACCGGTTTTTGGCGAACTCTCCAATCGTGGAACGGATGTTCGGCGCAGAAGAGGTTCTGGTCTCGGCCAAGAAAATCTCGGGTCTTCCGGGGATTTTTTCAGTCGATGATATCCATGATGTGACCTATTTCCATCTGGTGATGGACTGCCACGAAGTGGTCTTTGCCGAATGCGCCCCAACCGAGAGCTTCTATTGCGGCCCGATGGCGATTGCAGGGCTGGCAGATGCCGCCCAAGCAGAATTGCTCGAGCTGTTTCCCCAGCTCAAACAGGAAAACCATATCCCAAAAGGCGCGCGTAATATTCCCGCCAACAAGCGCCAAACCAGATTTGCCATGCGCCATGAACGCAATGGCAAAACGGTGCTGTCCCAAGCCGCCTAAGCGGCTGGGCGCCTGTGGCAGGTTGGGATCAATCGTCTGGGCGGATGATCTCAAAGACCTCGCGCACGGCGGTATAATCCCGATACCCCAAACGGCTGAGCGGCACATAGCGCGTCACATCAAAGCGCCCGTCAACCAGACAATCATCGCGCAAATGAACGCCGATGACTTCACCAAAGCAGACAAAATTCGCCTCTCCCTCGATCTGCACGATCTGGGTCATGCGGCACTCCAATGCGGCTGGGGCATTGGCCACGCGGGCA
>JBDVSG010000240.1:0-11713 GCA_039967155.1 Sulfitobacter sp.
TTGAAAGGGTTGTTCATCATGAACACGTCACCGGGGCGGATGTTGCCTGCGTTTTGGCGCAGAATGACCCGCACGCTTTCGCTCATGCTGCCGAGATGAACGGGCACATGCGGCGCGTTGGCGACCAGATCACCCGCTTCATCAAAGATCGCACAAGAAAAGTCATATCGTTCCTTGATGTTGACCGAATAGGCGGTGTTGGCCAGCGTCGCGCCCATCTGATCGGCGATCGACATAAAGAGGTTGTTAAACACTTCAAGCATGACAGGATCGACAGATGTGCCAACCGCCTCTTTGCGCGCAACCGCGGTTGTTCGGCGCAACACAAGGTTTCCGCCGCTGACGCATTCTGCCTCCCACCCTTTTTCAAGGATGTTGGTGCCTGTGGGTTCCGTGAGGATGGCCGGACCTTGAACAATCTGTCCGGCACACATTGTTGTCCGGTCTATCACAGGGACTTCGCGCGACTGGCCGTTTGACCACATCGAGGCGTACTGCGGCACGTCAGGTGTCATGCCTGCGTCTGGCAAGGTTACAGTTTCCCCCGTGGCCCCAATTGCTTCGGCGGTCAGAACATCCAGCAGCAAGGTTGCGCCTTCAGGAACGAACCCGAACCTTTGCTGGTGCGCCGTCTCAAACGCTTTGGTCATGTCGCTTATGGTGCCAAAGGGCACTTCAAGCGTTTGCTGCGCGCCGTCAGGGCGAATATGTGCCATCGTGACGGTTGTGATCTGCGCAGGTGAAATGCCCTGACCGATCACTTCTGCCTCGGCGGCTGATTTTAACCGTTCAAGAACGGCCTCAGCCTGTTTGATCTGATCGAACCCTAGCCCAAATTGGTGTTCGCGCATGGCACGCACGTCGGCCAACCCCATGCCAAAGGCAGATAGAACGCCTGCAAACGGATGGATAAAGACGCGCTCCATCCCCAGCGCATCGGCGACCAGACAGGCATGCTGCCCACCTGCCCCGCCAAAGCAGTTCATCGTGTATTTTGTGACGTCATAGCCGCGCTGCACACTGATTTTCTTGATCGCGTTTGCCATGTTCTCAACCGCGATGCGCAAGAACCCTTCGGCCAATTCCTCAACGGACCTATCGCCGCCGATCTCTTTGGCGAGGGTTTCGAATTTTGCCCGCACGGCATCGACATCCAATGGTTGATCGGCATTGGGCCCAAAGACAGGAGGAAATAGGTCTGGCTGCAGTTTACCCAGCAGGACGTTGCAATCTGTCACCGTCAGTGGACCACCACGCCGATATGCCGCTGGCCCGGGATTGGCCCCTGCGCTTTCTGGGCCCACCTGCATGCGGCCATCACGGTAGGACAGAATTGATCCGCCCCCCGCCGCAACGGTGTGAATGGACATCATCGGCGCACGCATCCGCACGCCCGCGACTTCGGTCTCAAAGCTGCGTTCAAATTCACCCGCATAGTGGCAGACGTCCGTGGACGTGCCGCCCATGTCAAAGCCAATCAGCTTATCATAGCCAAGATCCGCAGCCGTGCGGACCATGCCCACAACGCCGCCAGCGGGGCCAGACAGGATCGCGTCACGCCCTTCAAACAAGGACGCATCCGTCAACCCGCCGTTAGAGCGCATGAACATCAGCCTCTCACAGCCCCCTTTGGCGGTGCCCAAAGCATCAGCCACTTGTTTGACGTAGCGCCCCAAAATCGGAGACAGGTAGGCATCCACCACGGCGGTATCCCCGCGTGATACGATTTTTATCAGCGGGCTGGCCTCGTGGCTTAGGGAAACTTGGGTGAAGCCTGTTTCCGCCGCCATCTGCCCCAATTTTTGTTCATGATCGGGAAAACGGTAGCTGTGCATCAACGCAATCGCGACCGACCGGTACCCGTCTTCATAGGCGCGCGTTAACGCCTCTTGTACGTGGGGTGTATCAAGCGCCGACAAGATTTCCCCATCTGCGCCGATCCGTTCCTCAATCTCGATCACATCTTCATAGAGCAATTCGGGGAGCTCGATTTTCAGATCGAACAGCCGCGGTCGGTTTTGATATCCGATACGCAAAAGATCGCGCATGCCCTTCGTGATCAGCAGCAATGTGCGCGCGCCCTTGCGCTCTAACAACGCGTTGGTGGCGACAGTCGTACCCATCTTCACCGCGCCAATTTTGCCATTTGGGAGGGCGTCATCTGGCCCCAACCCCAGCAGTTCGCGAATGCCGTGAACGGCAGCATCGGGATAAACCTCTGGGTTTTCGGACAACAGTTTATGTGTCTGCAACTGACCCTCAGGGGTTTTGGCCACGATATCTGTAAATGTGCCGCCACGGTCTACCCAGAACTGCCACATGAGACATAACTCCTTTGTTTGCGGGCGTCTTTCAGCCCGCAGTCATTTGTTTTTAGGGGAAGTTCTCTTACTGCAATGCGTTTGGCAGGAAGAGAGCAATATTTGGGAACGCGATGAGAAGAAGCGCCATGGCCAACATTGTCAGGCAGTATGGCAGCGCCCCCAGCATCACCTCATTCAGGCTGCCGGATTTGCGTGCGCCCTGCACAACGTAAAGGTTCAGGCCAACGGGCGGCGTGATCAACGCCATCTCAATAAGAACGATCATAAGGATGCCAAACCACACAACATCATACCCTTGGGCCACCACCAGCGGAACGATGATCGGTATGGTCACAACCATCAGTGACAGCGTTTCGATGAAAAACCCCAAGACGATATAGAGCACAACAACCACAAGAATTGTCTTCAGCGGTGTCAGGCCAAGACCCGTCATGAATTCCGTCAATTCACGACCAAGCCCAGCAGAGGCCAAGGTGAAGTTGAGGAAAGAGGCACCAATGACGATCAACATGATCATTGAGGTAATTTTGACCGTGCCTGTGAGGCTTTGAATGATCATCGACCACGATACTCCCCCAAAACACAGCGCAATGACAAACGCCCCTGCAACCCCCACAGCTGCGGCTTCTGTTGGCGTTGCCAACCCCGCGTAAATTGATCCGACAATCATGCCAAACAAGATCAGGATCGGAACCAAATCAATCAGAGCCCGCAGCATCTGCGCAAAGGGAAAGGTGCGGCGCGTACCGCCCAAATCGGGCCGGATCAGACAAATGATAACCGTAATCGCCATAAAGCCAATCGCCAGCGCCAAGCCCGGTATCAAGCCAGCCAAAAATAACTGAGGGATCGAGGATTGTGTTAGAAAACCATAGACGATCAGATTGATCGACGGTGGGATCATGATGCCTAACGTGCCGCCCGCTGCGATTGCACCAGAGAACAATTTCGGATCATAGCCCAGCTTTTCTGCCTGCGGCATTGCCACTGTGGCAACTGTCGCGGCTGTCGCTACAGATGATCCAGACGTGGCCGAAAACATTGTGGCGGTAGCGACATTGGCATGAACCAATCCGCCCGGCAACCATGACACCCAACGATCCAAAGCAGCATAAGTGCGGGTTGCAACCCCGCTGCGGACAAGGATCTCGCCAAGAAGCACAAAGAAAGGAATTGCAATCAGTGTGGCCGAATTCGAAGACGACCAAACCATATTGCCAAGGCCGCGCGTCAGCGGAAAGCTGGAGAAAAACGTATCAATTCCAAACCCCAACAAGAACAAAACAATGCCCACAGGGATTGAAAGTGCTAGGAGGCCCAACAGGCCTACAGAAACGTAAGCAATCATTGCAATGTCTCCTGCTCGGCGAACGCGCCGATGAAGTTTTCCGTCTCGGAATGGCGACGTTTGAGCAAAAGGCTCAGCGCTGCAAGCGTCGTGAGGGTGCTCATCAATGCGAACCAGACCCACCCCGCGAACCATGGCAGTTGCACCCAGACAAGCGGCGTTTCCAGCGGCGTATTCGCCCGTGATCCGTTGTTGATAGAGCGTTCCAGCACAGGCCATGCTTTGACCGCGATTGTGATGATGACACCCGACATCACGATCATTGAAAAGACATCGAACAACGCGCGCCCAAAACTGCCAGCGCGGCTGCGTAATAGATCAATGCGGACATGGCCTAGCTCAAGCAGAGTATAGGACATCCCCCATGAGGTCGCGAGCGCCATAGCGTAGCCCGCGATCTCTTCTGTGCCACCAAAGGACGTACCGATCTGGCGCATAATGATGTCTGCCAGCACAAATCCTGCGCATAGCAGTAAGCCAAAGCCAACAACGAGGGCGACCCCTTTGTTGATGACCCGCAAGCTTTGTATCATCTGTAGTTCCATAGTTCAGTACGTCCTTTGATCTGTCGATTAGTTGATTGTTACGCCAACAACTTTACCAACGCTGTCATTCCAACGTTCGGCCCAATCGCCGCCTGCGCGCTCGGCCCATTCTGGCAGAACTTCGCTGGTCAAGATGTTGCGCGCAGTGTCAAAGTCGGCATCACTCACGTCAACCAAGGTCATAGACCGCGCATCACCAGAAGGGCATTCGCCGTTGCCAGTAAGGCAGGCAATGTCATTGACCAAGGCATCTTGTGCGCTGGCCCATGCTGGGGCCTCAAATCCGCTGGCGATCTCGGCCGAGATCAACGTCTGCGTATCCGCGTCCAAGCTGTTCCATTTGTCCAAGTTCATGGCTGTTACAACTGAATCCCAGCCACCCAATGGGATCGGCATCAGGTGTGTCGACACTTCCCACCAACCAGCGCTGTACCCAGACCCTGCCCCCGTGACAGCACAATCAACCGTGCCTGTTTGCAACGCCCCTGGGACTTCGCCAAACGAAACGCTTACGCTTTCGGCGCCAAGGGCCTCCAGCAATTTTGCGGTCATCCGACCTGACGCGCGGATTTTCAGGCCTTCCAGATCCGCAAGGTTAGAGACCTCGGCGTTACAGAAAACGACCTGTGGCGGGTACGGTGCGACCGCAAGAACATGGGAGTTGAAACGGTCGCGGTAGATATCTGCCACCATCGGGCGGGCCGCATCGACCATTGCGCGGGCCTCATCCGCTGTCAGCGCCAGCAAAGGCACATCCAAACCTTCCAGTTCGGGCGCATCCGAAACGGCATAATCAGCAACTGTCATTGCAACATCATAGACGCCTTGTCCAAGCAGCGGGAAAATATCACCCAGACCTAGGCTCATGGCGTTATGCGTTGTCAGCTCTACGTTGATTTTTCCACCAGAGGCCTGAGGCAATGTGGTGCCCCAAAATGGCGCTTCGTATTGTTTGTGCAGCGGCAGGCTGGACCAGCTGCCAACAACTGAAAGATCCTCTGCCATGGCAGGTGACGCCAGTGCCGTTGTTGCGATGAGAAGTGCAATTGTATTTTTCATTTTGTAGTTCCCCTTGTTGATTTAGTTTTTTGATAGAATGGTTGTTTCTGCGTCTTCAGCGACGTCCGAAATCAGCATGTGACCCGGTGAATGGGTTATGCAGATTGGTAGCTGCGCATCGAGCAGGACATTTTGGGGCGTGACACCGCACGCCCAGTAAACTGGGATTTCGCCTGCCTTTACTTCGACGGCTTCCCCCCAATCAGGTTTGGACAAATCCGCGATCCCGACCTGCGCAGGGTCACCAACTGCAATTGGCGATCCGTGGGCTTGCGGGAATTTGCCACTTATTTCATTAGCTTGGGCCACTTTGGCCTCGGGGATGGGTCGCATTGTAACGACCATTTTCCCCGAAAACTGACCCGCTGGCACCAGATCAATATTGGATCGGTACATCGGCACGTTGCGGCCTGTCTCGATATGTCGCACAGGGATGTTATTGCGCAAAAGCGCGTTCTCGAACGTGAACGAACAGCCAAGTGCGACAGTGACCAGATCATCGGACCAGATATCCGAAATATCCGTCACTTCATCGCGCAGCACGCCATCGCGAAAGATCCGGTATTTTGAAACGTCACTGCGAATATCAATGTCATGACCGAGGGTCGGCAGATTTGGGCTGCCAGTATCGCCCACACCGACCAAGGGGCACGGTTTTGGATTTCTTTGACAGAACCGCAAGAAGTCCAACGCGTATTTTTCAGGGAGAATGGCAAGATTGCATTGCAGCTTGCCTGCGGCCAAACCAGCCGTGTGCCCTTCATAGGATCCATTCCGAATTGCCGCCCGAACCTGTGCGCCTGAAGAGGGTTTTAGGTCAGCATGTGATACGGCATTTGAATTCATTTTGATCGCCCCTGTGATGTTAAGCTAGCATCACATGGGATTGCCCATTTATTCAAATTATCATTTTATATCACAGGTGATAGAAAATTTGAAACTACTTAGGGCGAGAAGAATGCCATTCGATGGCAACAGAACGGGCAATTTTTGCACTTTTTTCAACAAGAAAGCTACGCGGCTCAGACAGATAAGTTGCCGTAAAACTCAAAGGTTGTGGCCGAAAGCCAGGATCAAACTCGACAATCTGGCCCGAGGCTAAAAAATCATTGGCAAGCGCGCGCGGATAAGGACCGACAGCGATTCCTGCTGCAATCATCTTCAGACTTGCCGACAATGACGCTGAGGCAAACACGCGCGCTTTTGGCCCAACACTGCGCGAAAGTTCAGACATCAATTCTCGGTAAGGGCGGGTTTTGCTGGAGTAAGAAATCACCGGAATTTTGCTCAGATCCGTGACGGGATTTGTGGACGCCCGATACCAATGCAGCTCAAAGGGAGGCAAGGCGACATTTTCCACGGTGAACTCGGACACAGGCCCCATCAGGAAAACCAGATCAAGCTTGCGATCAAGAAGCGCCGCGCGCAGATTGCGTGAAATATCTACTTTTAGATCGACGTTGACGCGCGGGTATTCTTTGCTGAACGCCTTGAGGAATTCAGGCAGCCAAGCCTGCGCAATGGTCTCCGAAGACCCAACCCGAAACAGCCCCTCAGTCTCAGCTGGGTTGGCAACCCGCTGCTTGATTTCTTCCTCAACGAACAGCATCTGCTCTGCATAAGACAGCAGCAATGTACCTTGCTTTGTCAGCACAAGGTCTCCGTTCCCTCTCTCAAACAGGGAAACCCTGAGCTCTTGCTCAAGGTTCGATATCCGCGTGGAAACTGCGGGTTGCGATAAATGCAGACGGTTTGCTGCTTTCCTAAAACCACCCAGCCGAGCGACCCACAGAAAGGTTCGGATTTGTTCAAAGGTCATAGCGTATTCACAAAACTTATCAAAAAAGAGCCTTAGCCATAAAGAAAACCCCGCAAAAAGTACACCTCTGGACCTATCGCGCTATCGGGCCACCCCAAGCATTGGTTTTGGCCCCTCACCTTTCACAGGCGGTAGGAAGGACTACCAGCGCTTTTCCCAGCCTACGCCATCATGGCGCTGCCGATCATCCCGATACCAACCAACGGCTTGCCTAAGGTGCTCATTGGCAAATGTCATACGCATCTTTGGGGGTGTCTAAGTTTCCGAGGTGGCGGGACCAAACGGATGACTTTCATACATTTCGCCTTGCATCTCCCCAAAGAGGAACAGCATCTTCTAAAGATGCCCGCAAGCAAACCCATGTGATATATGCTGATCTATTCCTCTGACCATTCGCTTTATTGCGCCAAGTTGCGGATCTTGCTGCGGCATAAGATGCTATCCTTTAGAGAAGCCCCGCCGCCGGGCGGAGGGGGATCTTCTACGTATTTGTCGCTTGTGCCATCGGGCAATATTCCTGCGCTTGTTGACGGGGACCTGACGCTGACAGACAGCGAAGCGATTGCCGAATATCTGGAAGAAAAATATCCGGACATTCCGATGTTACCAGACACACTGCGCGCGCGCGCCAAATCTCGGGAACGCTCTCGGTTTGCGGATACACGGTTGGAACCTGCCTTGCGCCTGACCTTTCCGCATGTTGATCCAAAAACGCGGGATGCTGCCGCAATCAGCATCGCACACGCCCAGATCAATTTGCGCCTGCAGGCATTGGGTCTGATGTTGCAGCGATCCCAGCTGCCCCGTGACCGACTTTGGATGGGGGATGTTGGAACTATTGTGACCCTTGAATGGATTGCCCTTTTTGAAGGAACGGTAGTGCCCCAGCTGGACTGGCCAGAGGCAGTCCAGACCTACCGCGCAGACATGTTCAGGCACGATGCAGTGGCAACAGAGCTCACAACCTATCGCCCTGCGATGCTTCATTACATGCAAGAAAAGGGTGCATTGTAATCATAGAAACATGTGTCGTCATTGCCCGCTGGTCAAAGCAACCCTTGAGGGTGCGATGCGCCAATGCGGAACCCGCCGATTACAGCCGGATACCGCATCTGAAGAAATCTACGCACTGGCTGCAGATACAGCGCGCCCTTTAGACGGTAACAAGCTCAATCGTTAACGCAGCGCCGCCCCCTACGATCGCAAGCAAACGGTCGATGTTGGGGTGTGCCCCAGGACGGTTTTTTGCATCCGCAGTATGTTCGGCAAAAACCTCAAGACCATGCTCCGCCGCTTTTGCGTCAAGAGCACCGAAAGACTGTTGCAGATATTGATAAACAACAAGTGACCCCTGCTTGCCCGGTGCATTTTCAATGGATCCCACACGTGCGCCCGCGGCATCAAGAAGATCGATACGTGCGAGCTGTTCAATGGACGGCAAAAGTTGCAAATTTTCCTTAAACGATAGGGTTGGTTTGATCATCTCGAGGTCCTTCATTAAGCACTGTGGATTCGTGTTGAGCGCCTTATAGTCGGTGTCCCGAACCTTGGATACCTACAAGCGCATTGAAACCCCGCGTGGACCCCTGCCCCTCAATTTCAGCCCAAATCAGGCCTTTGGCCCCATGGTATTATTGAAGCGTTCCAGCTTTTCTGGGCAGATTTGCAGAACCGCGAAGATGTAATCGAGTTGGCATTACGCCCACCTCTGGGTTCGTTCTGCGCGAAGAATGCGTCGTCAGGGGATTGTTTGTCGAGCGCCGTGCGGCGTCGATCGAAGTTGTAGACGGTGATACAGTCGTTGGCTACGCGTTTGGCTTGGAAGCCACTAGTAAGTCATGCGGATCAACAGCCTCCTGTTTGAGGGACCGCTACAACCGTTCGATCAAAGGTTTTGGCCAAAATCCAGCAGTACATTTGACATGGACCAGAGGAGAACATGGTTCGCACCCATACTCAGCAACTTTCGCAGCAAGTAGGGGTAAATGCGCTGCTTCGGCATGTTATTACCCTCCTCTCACCCATGAAAAACATGTGTTGCAGGTCGAAGGGTATTGGGTCCGTTGTCGATGGCCTTTGGCCAGATTTCGCCCATCAGACCACGCACAGGGCGAAGGCATGCAGCCCCCCGTTTTTCAACGGAAAAGCCGTAATTTGGCGGCTGCCCCTTTTCGCGCCCATGCTGAGCATGACCGTGCGGGTAAGACTTCAGCTCCTGTGACAAAAACCGTTTTTGACCGCTGATCTTCCTATCTTGGCGTGCAGCACTTGGATTTCGTCCTTTATCCCAGTTTAAATGCGCATTGCAGGAACATCCGTTGGGTCTAGGCGAAGGTCGATTAAAACGGGGCCGTTGCGGTTCTCAAGGGCCTTCAATGCATTTTCAAGCTGATCTTTTGAACGCACGTCAAACCCTTCTGCGCCGAGGGATGTCGCGATTTCGGCAAAGGATGGCCAATTGAATTCCGTTAAGCTGGGATCCATCTGACGATCGACAAACTGGATGTGTTCGGCCCCGTAAGCGGAATCATTTGCGATGATCACAATCAGATCCAGCCCAAGGCGGACAGCGGTGTTAAATTCGTTGATCCCGCCCATCATGAACCCGCCATCGCCACTAAACAAAACCACAGGGCGATCCGGTGCTGCCACGGCCGCGCCCACGGCCTCTTGCAAACCCAAACCAATTGCCCCGAAACTAACAGTGCTGACAAAACTTTGGGGGTCTGGAACAGACAGGCGGCACCAAACCTCGGTCATGAAACGCCCGCCATCGGTGACCAACACGCGGTCTTCCGGCAGGGCGTCTTCTAACCGCTTGAGTGTATCTACGTAATTAACGAAACCTTCCGGAGCTTTGCCCGAACCTGCAGCATGCTCTGTCAGGATTGCCGTATCCAGCTCAGAGGTGAAACCACTGGGCGGAATCTCTGCTTCATTCAGCCAATGCATAATCGTTTCGGCGGCCAGTCCTGAATCGGCAACAAGCGCTGCGTCAGGATGCAAGCCTCCCCCAATCGCGGTTGGGTCGGTATCGATCTGGATGATGCGCTTACCTTTCATCAGTTTGCCACGATCCGTCGTAAAGTCATGTAACGCCGTGCCAAAACAGATGATGCAATCGGATTGAGCCATCAAATCGTAAGCCGCCGGCGTGGACAGTGTGCCGAAGATATCGATGTTATAGGGATGATCGCTGAATAGGCCCTTGGCGCGCAACGTGGTCGCCAGAGGGGCTTCCAAGCGGTCCGCCAAACGCACCAATTGATCGCGCGCGACGATTGCTCCACCGCCAGCCAGAACTAACGGGCGTCGCGCCGAAGCGATCATACCAATCGCATTGTCCAGAACATCCCCTTCCGCAACCCCCCCGGGTTTTGTGAATACCTCAAGGGTTTTAGGCACGTATGACGCGGCCTGCCACATGAAATCCGCAGGCATGTTCAAAACGATAGGGCGGCGTTCGACTTGCGCACGGTAGAACGCCTGCGCCACATCTTCTGCGACGGTCGCTGGCGTGCGAAGCTGCACAAACCCAGCCCCCGTTAGCTTTACAAGTTCACGTTGGTCGATGCTTTGCAGATGGCGCGGATTGTCGGTTGGCGTATCGCCAGCCAGAATGACCAGTGGCGCGTGCGCTCTGGTGGCTTCGGTCAAAGCGGTCACACAATTGGTGAGGGCCGGTCCATGCGTCACGGTTGCAACGCCGACTTTACCTGAAACATGGGCATAAGCCGCCGCCATCAAAATAGAACTGCCCTCGTGTGCTGCAGGGATGAATTTCCCCCCGCAGTCGCGCACGAAACTGTCGACCATAAACAGGTTTGCATCCCCCATTAGACCAAACAAGTCTGTCGTGCCCTGATCTTTGGTGGCGCGCGCAATGCATTTGTAGACATAGGTTTGAGGGCTCATGGGATGACCTTTTTTAATTCGGCAAACAAGATGTTACCGAAGATGTTAAAGTCAAATATGAGGAATTATGTTTCCATATCCATCTTAACCGATCAATGTTGAGCAAATTTTGCTCACCTATCTCAATTTTTGGGTTAAATTTTTCCCACCCACAGACGAACCTGTTCCTGAACGAATTTCAACGCGACGAGCAGACCAGCACACATACATTTTTCGATGCTGATGGCCTATTTGCATCCCCATGCTCTCGGCGGGTTAAGCGCCAAGAAGAGGATATTCTCATCACCCGTTATGCGGCAATTCCGGATGGTAAAAAGCTGGGTTTGACTGCGCTCGCTCACATTTTAGTTTTCCTAGTCGATCAAGACGCCTCTTCTCTTTATGAAGCTCAAACCTTTGTCGACTAATAAAAATTAGTGGCGGAATATTCGCTGTTTGCTGGCCATCTTACGACATGTTGAATGTCATTGAGAACTGACCCGGTAGCTCCATAAATTGTCACCGAGAATTGACCCGCTCTTAGTTATGTTTCGGTAGCTATGCTTTGGGCAATGTGGTGGCCTCCTTTGTGGTTTTCATTGTAGCTTCTGAACTGGCCTTGAAGCGGAAGCTGTCGTTTCCAGTCTCGAGGATGTGGCAGCGGTGTGTGAGCCGGTCGAGGAGTGCTGTTGTCATCTATGCATCGCCGAAGACCTGCGCCCAT
>JBDVSG010000241.1:0-3804 GCA_039967155.1 Sulfitobacter sp.
AGTCGGCTATGGGCTGTGCTCTGACGTGGCGCTGCGGGATGGTATGCGAAATCTGACCGCGCCGTTCAACGTGAACACAACAGCACAGGCCATGGCCACCGCAGCCTTGGCCGACACAGAGTTTCTCGCCCACACGGTGCAAAAAACGGCAGCGGCGCGGGCGGCATTGCACAGCGCGCTTGAGGAGATGGGATTTGCGCCTGCCCCCTCTCGCAGCAATGCCGTTTTCTTTGAGACTGATCAAAACGCCCAAAACGTGGCCACGGGTCTTCGCAGCATGGGAATTTTGATCAAACCTTGGGCAGAGCCTGGATTTGAGCGCTTCTTGCGCGTGTCCATCGGGACGCCAGAGAACAACCAAGCTTTCTTGGAAGCTATTACAAAGCTGGGATTAAAACCCGGCGTTTAACGGCCCACCCTCAAAACGGGTCAACATCTATCATCAACACGGAGTAACACTATGAAACGCGAAATTTTCAAAAGCCTGACGCTGGGACTTGGTCTGGCTCTTTCAGTAGCTGTAACTGCACAGGCAGATCTGCTGAGCGACATCAAAGCCTCGGGTGAAATGACGTTCGGGACCGAAATGCACTACGCCCCGTTCGATTTGCTGGTAAACGGCAAATATGAAGGTCTGTGCAAAGACCTGATGGATGAAGTCACAAAAGAACTTGGCGTCAAAGCTGTCTATAATGACCTGCCATGGACATCGGTTTTGCCTGGTCTCGAATCCGGTAAATTCCAGATGGTTAACGCCCCAGTGACCATCACTGCCGAACGTCTGGAACGCTATGCGTTCACGCTTCCGATTGCGGACGCATCTGTTGGTCTGGTTAAACGGGCAGGGGACGACCGCATTTCATCCCCCGAAGACATCAAAGGGCTGGTTGTCGGGTCCCAAAAAGGTTCCGCACAGCTGGACCAATTGAAAGCATACGGCGAAGAGCTGGGCGGCGTTGACACGCGCGAATATTCCTCAGTAGACGAAGCTTATGCTGATCTGGTTGCAGGCCGTTTGGATGCGGTTGCCGGATCCTTCCCCCTGCTTGGCTACATGGCCTCAAAGCGCCCAGAGATGTTTGAAACCGTCACACCAGTCTTCGGTGCAAAGAAGTACTTTGCTTGGGTTGCCGTGAAATCAGAAGAAACCGAAAGCCTGATCGAAGAGGTCAACACCATTATCCTCAAAATGCATGACGATGGCCGTATGGCAGCGTTGCACGAAAAATGGTTGGGGTCTGCTGTCGCTCTGCCGCGCGAAATGCCAGTTGTTAAGTAACTTGTCTTTAACGCGTCTAAACGGGGGGCTAGCCTTGGGGCTGGCCCCCTCCCGCATTTTTGATCTAATCCGCTGAGAGTATTATGTTTTCTTGGTCTACGATATTCGAAAACCTGCCATATCTGCTGCAAGCGGCGCGTTTTACCGTTCTCGTTTCCTTTTTGGGCATGATGCTGGGCATGGTGTTTGGCATGCTCATCTGTGCATGGCGGTTTTCTAAATCTCGGTTTTTGACCCGTGCGGCCGCCCTTTATGTTAGCTTTTTCAGAGGCGTTCCCCTGTTGGTGCAACTGCTGCTGACCTACTATTTGCTACCGGTCGTTGGTTTGAACATACCGCCCCTACCTGCAGCCGTCTTTACAATCGGCCTTTGCGCTGGTGCATATATCGCGGAAATTCTTCGCGGCGCCTTGATTGCGGTCCCCAAGGGCCAAGAAGAGGCCGCCATAGCCCTTGGCATGTCGCCCGTCACCATTTGGATCCGCATATTGATCCCACAGGCATTGAAAATCTCCATGCCGTCTCTTTTTAATGAACTGATATTGCTGGTAAAAGTATCATCTTTGATATCCGTCGTTGGCATCGTTGATGTCACCCGTATGAGCCAATCTTTGGCAGGCGCGACCTTCCGGCCCTTGGAAATCTACCTCGCCGCTGCGGCGATATATCTTGTGATTAACCTCCTGCTTGCCGCCTTGGGCCAGTGGATCGAAAAACGGATGGCCTATTGATGGAATTCGATCTTTTTATCCAATACGGGCCAATGCTGCTCAGGGGATTAATGAATACCGTGCTGTGCTGGATCGCGGGCGCGACTGGCAGTATTATTCTGGGGTTCTGCGTGGCGGTTGGGCTGCATTATGGTCCTGCATACCTGCGCTATCTGCTGCGCACCTATGTCGAGATCATCCGCGGCACGCCCTTCTTGATCCAACTGTTCATCCTCTATTATGGCGGCCCGCATTTTGGTCTGCGTCTGGATCCTGTGCCTGCGGGCATTCTTGGGCTGATCATCTACGGCAGCCCCTATTACGCCGAGATTTTCCGCGCGGGCCTTCAATCGGTGCCCACCGGATTGGTCGAGGCGGGGCGCGCAATGGCACTGCCGGAAACCACTATTTTGCGCCGCATTGTTTTGCCGGTTTTGATGGTTTCATCTGTGCCCGCCTTGACAAATTTCTCAATCATTTTAACCAAGGAAACCGCGATCCTGTCGATCGTAACTGTGCCTGAGCTGTTGTATCAGGTGCAAACGATGTCGGCAGAAACCTTTGCCTTTGTCGAAGCTACCTTTGTCCTCGCCATGTTTTATTGGGGATTGGTCGAAGTCATCTCATATCTGGGACGTAAATTGGAACGCAAAACCAACGCTTTCCTCTCACAGGAGCCAAGCGCATGACCGCATCAACAGCCTCATCCGTCGAAATCAAGAACCTGAATAAACACTACGGCGATTTTCATGCGCTCAAGAATATCAATCTCAGTATTCCCAAAGGCAAAGTCACCTGCCTGATCGGCCCCTCTGGTTCTGGTAAATCGACATTGCTGCGCTGCATTAACTTTCTTGAAGAATACCAAGACGGTGCGGTCGAGATCGATGGCCAAATCATCGGCTACGAAGCCGAGGGCAGCAAGCCCATGTCTAAAACCCGCCTGCGGGAAATGCGGCGTTCAATCGGCATGGTCTTTCAGCAATTTAACCTTTGGCCTCATATGACTGCGCTGCAAAACGTGGCCGAAGCTTTGGTTCAGGTGCAAAAACTGTCCAAATCCGACGCCGAAGCAAAGGCGCACGAGGCATTGATCAAGGTTGGGCTTGCTGATCGCGTCGGCTCTTATCCGAACAGGTTGTCGGGCGGCCAGCAGCAGCGTGTTGCCATTGCCCGCGCGGTTGCGATGGAACCAAAGCTGATGCTGTTTGACGAACCAACATCCGCGCTTGATCCTGAATTGGTTGGCGAAGTGCTGACTGTCATCAAGACCCTCGCTGAGGAAGGCATGACGTTGGCCATTGTAACCCACGAAATGGGGTTTGCGGCCCATGTCGCTGATCAGGTGGCCTTTCTTGAGGCGGGAGAATTGGTGCATTGCGCGCCTCCAGCCGAGATTTTCAAAACCCCAAAAGACGCGCGGATCAAACGGTTTCTGAAGACCTACCATGACAGAAACTCGATCTAAGCCGGCCGCGGCGGCAACGCCAGACGATCTGTCGGCCGATTGTGGATAAAAACCAATGTCTCCGCACCTGCCGAGGGTTGCGTTGTGGCGGTCGGAGGTCTTCCCGTTGTACCGGTCTGCGCCGCTCTCACCGGTTTGACAGTGAAGGTGCTTTCTTTCATTCGGCATGCGCCCCAACGAGATTGGAGGAAGTGCGCAATGCGGCTGTGGATTCTCAAGGGTCGTTGCGACGGTTTCCGCTATCTCAGTTTCATCATTTCTTCCCTGAAGGCTTCCGTTGGTGTTCTCCATCCCAGGCACTTTCTGGGTGTGCCGTTCAAGCGGTCACAAATCGACTTCATATCTCG
>JBDVSG010000242.1:0-19779 GCA_039967155.1 Sulfitobacter sp.
AGCCCCGCCAAGACCCCTGCAAAGGCCCCGATGACCAGCAATAGCACCACCATTTGGATCAGTAGAAATGTATCAGGCATTGGCATCGCTCCTTGTGTTTGCGCATTCTCTATACTGTGCGGGCTTGGACCGCGAGCGCGCTTTGCGCCATGGTCTGTTCAAGCGCTTCGCGCACCAGCGCGGTGCCTGCGCCTTTGTAGTGGCCTTGCTCGGACAAGACCCGCCGCCAGATCCGCGCACCAGGGCGCCCAGTGAACAGCCCCAGCATGTGGCGCGTGACCGACGGCAGCTTGCCCCCTGCGTCCAAATGGGTCTCGATGTAGGGCAGCATGGCCAGCACGGTCTGCTCGGGCGTGGTGTCTTGGCCCTCGCCATAGATAAGCCTGTCTGCTTTGCACAGGATTTCGCTGGCGCTGTGATACGCCGCACGGCCGATCATCACCCCGTCCAAGCCCCCATCCAGCGCAGCCTTGGCCGCCTCCAGTGTCGTCACCCCACCATTCAACGAGATATGCAAATTCGGGAACAGCTCTTTCATTTGATGGACCAGCGGGTAGTCCAGCGGCGGAATATCACGGTTTTCCTTCGGGCTCAGCCCGTCCAGCCATGCTTTTCGCGCGTGGATGCTGACCCGCTCTATCCCTGCCCCGACAATCCGGCTGAGGAATTCTGGAAGCACTTCATGCGGGTCTTGGTCGTCCACGCCGATACGGCATTTCACTGTCACTTCGACATCAACCGCATGGCGCATCGCAGTCACACAGCGCGCGACCAATGCCGCGTCTTTCATCAACACCGCACCAAAGGCCCCCGATTGCACACGGTCCGACGGGCAACCGACGTTTAGGTTGATCTCGTCATAACCCGCCTGTGCACCGATCCGCGCGGCCTCAGCCAGCTCTGCCGGATCAGAGCCGCCAAGCTGTAAGGCCACGGGGTGTTCAGAAGGGTCGTGATCCAACAAATGCAGCGCGCCGCCGCGCACCAACGCAGGCGAAGTCACCATCTCGGTATAGAGTAATGTCCGTTTGCTCATCAAACGGTGCATGTACCGGCAATGCCGATCCGTCCAGTCCATCATAGGTGCGACAGATAGACGTGCTGTACGCTTAATATCTGATTTTATTTTATTAATTCGCGTTTCAGTCAATTTTCACTTCGTCCGTTTCTTGCCTATTTGCCCTTATTTACGCCCGTTTTGACATACAGTATGACTCAGAGTCATACAAACCTTCACGGAGTCATACGACAATGGCCACATATCGAACTCGAAAACTCAAATCAGGCAAAACAAGCGTCACAGCGCAAATTATTCGCCGTAACCCCGCTTATCAGGAGTCGCGCACCTTCGACAAGGAAAGCACTGCGAAGAAATGGGCCATGAAACGTGAACGCGAGATTGACGCCGACATCAAGGATGGCGTTGTACCAAAGAAACGTAGCGACAAAGTAGCCACTTTGGGCGACGTAATGGACCGCTATATTTCTGAAAATCGCATCGCAATGGGCGATACCAAAACGCAAGTTCTTCGCACAATCCGTAAAGAATATGAGATTGCCGAAATGCAGTGCGACAGGATCACGAGCCCCGACATTGTATCCTTCGCAAGTCAGTTGTGGGATCGACCAAGCATTAACAGCGCCGCCACGGTAAGCAATTACATCGAGCATCTATCCGCTGTGTTTTCCGTGGCAAGTTCGATGTGGGGCGTTGCTCTTGACTACGACGAAATGCGTAAGGCCCGTGCCGTGCTAAAAAAGATGGGGCAGACTGGCAAGTCAAAGGAGCGCACTCGCCGCCCTACCCTAGACGAACTAGATGGTCTTATGACGTACTTTTCAACAGCGTCCGAACATGATCCACGTGCTGTGCCTATGCACCGCCTGTTGGCGTTTGCTATCTTTTCCACACGTAGGACGGGCGAGATATGCCGCATAACTTGGGATGACTACGAAGCCGACGAAGGCCGTGTAATGGTTCGTGACCTCAAACACCCCGGCGATAAAAACGGAAATGACACGTGGTGTGATCTACCCGACCACTGTGCAGGGATAATAACAACGATGCCAAAAATTGACGCCAGAATATTCCCATATCACTCTGATACAGTGAGCCGTCGGTTTACCCATGCATGCAAGTGTCTTGGTATCAATAACCTGCACTTCCATGACATGCGCCATGAAGGTACGTCACGGCTTTGCGAAATGGGCTGGAGTATTCAATTGGTCGCCAACGTCACCGGGCACAGGTCATGGGTATCTTTGAAGAGATATGCACATATCCGGCAACACGGTGACAAATTCGAGGGATGGAAATGGCTTGAAGAGGCTAGTTGATACCCAATCTTTAGGTAGAAGTATCTAGACTTTAGCGATAGAGAAACGTCTAAAAGGGACTATGATGCAAAAACCTACGGCAATATCACTTTTCTCCGGTGCGGGCGGAATGGACATTGGGTTTGCCCAAGCAGGTTTTGATGTGAGATTGGCTGTCGAACTCGACCCTTCTTGCTGTGACACCCTCAGGGCAAATCTAAAGAAAACAAAAGTGCTTGAAGCAGATGTTTCAAAGTTGAGCGGAGTCGAACTTTGCGACCTAGCCGAGCTTGACATCGGCAACGTGGATTGCCTGTTTGGTGGCCCCCCCTGCCAATCATTTAGCCTAGCAGGTGATCGCAAAGGGCTTAACGATCCGCGAGGGGAGCTGGTCGGGCACTTTATCAGGCTCGTTAGAGAGATTGGCCCCAAGTCTTTTGTGATGGAAAATGTAAAGGGAATGATGAATTGGCAGAACGGCGCTGTTCTTGAGATGATTGAGAACGAGATTGCAGCTCCTGTCCTTCTGCAAGGGAACGAATACCAGTACAAAGCCCAGCATAAAGTTTTAGATGCGGTTAACTTTGGAGTTCCTCAACACCGGGAACGCATCTTCGTTGTTGGGAACAGATTGGAAAAATCCATGTCGTTCCCCGAAGCAACACACAATTCGCCAAAGAAGCAGTACAACAACGGACTAAAAGCAACTCGGAATGTGGGAAAGGTATTAAACTCGTTACCCGAAGCCGATCAGCCTTCCGAAACAGCATTACGCGTCTCTGGAACAATTAAAGAGAGAAGGGTTAAACATGGCTATTAAGAACCATGTAGTCACGGCACATGCGCCTTCGACTTTGGAGAAAATCAAACGGGTTCCGCAAGGTAGAAAACTCTCTGAAATTGACAAGACTTTTGGCTCGACATACCGACGCCTAGCGCCGGATATGCCGTGCCCGACAATAACCCGTAGCGGCTACCGTGACTTTATCCACCCTACCGAAGACAGGATGCTAACTGTGCGGGAACTAGCATCGCTGCAAACCTTTCCAACTACTTGGGAGTTCATCGGTGTGAGGCTAGACAGCTACAGTAGCAAACGAAAAACTACGATGACCCAATTTGGTCAGGTTGGTAACGCTGTGCCGCCAAAGCTCGCACAAGCAGTCGCAGCAAGCCTGATCTCAAGTATCCTTTTTGAGGACAACTAATGCCCAAAGTTCCAGCCGAAGTAACCGCACAACAGTATGAGCTAAAGGCAACGTTCTTTGCTAACCGTCTTGAAGGTTTAGAGATCATTGGCCTTTTTGAGTTCGCGTTTTCTAATTTGCGGAAAATTTCTGCCACCCTCGATTGGGATAACAGAGCGGAGTTCGCGATCCGCGAAGATGCTTACGCAAAGCTTATTGCTGCTGGAAAAGACCCATCCCTATATTTTTGCCACCCAAACGCCTTACTCGCTAATGGCAAGTTTCTTGTCTATTTCAGATGCATTTCTGTACTTTCTCAGAAGGGCTTGAAGACGATCTCAGGCGTTTCTGCCTTAGAGAAGATCGAAACGCTAAAAAGGCAATGCACGCCAGAACATGCACTGAAACTTACTACGACGATCAATACAATCCTATCTGGCCTATACGGCGTTTCACTCCCTTCCGACGAAAAGATGAAGGGTATCATGTATGCCACCGCTGGCGCTTCCATTGACGGGAGTTGGCGCAACGCTATTGGCGCAGAAGGTGAACGAATTGTTCGCTCCTTGCTAATGATTAAATGCCTCGAAGAAAACGAACTTAAAGCCGTGACTCTAAAGACAGGCGAAACGATTGAAGCGGAAACCATTGACGCCAAATGGCTTGATGCCAAAACAGCCGAAGTCCAATCCGCGTCCTTTACAAACGGTTCGACAGCCCTGTTTGCAAGTGAACCTGACATTACAATAGTTAGCCCAGATGGTAAGACCGCAGCGGGAGTTGAAATTAAGGCTGGACTAGACCCCGCTGGCGCACTGGAACGACATGGCGCGATGCTCAAGTCTTTTGACAAGATACTTGGAGTAGCTCCTAATGCGGAAACTATCTTAATCGCGGCATGTATTACGGAAGAAGTAGCATCCCGCCTACAAGCCACAAAGGACGTGAGCAGAACTTACATTCTGACTGACATTATCAACAATAATGGAGGAAAGAGAGATCAGTTTACGACTGTTCTGAGAGGACTTGCCGGGCTTATATCGGTTCGGAGGTAGGCAGCTATGTTCGGTGCCTTGCATCATACGCGAATGACTACCGTGTGGCCTGTGAGGTCGTTGCTGGATGCGATCTCGATTGTTCCGGCGCTGTTGCTAACCGCGACAGATACTTCGTCGCCGTCCGGCGCATAGACCTCGATCTGAGGGCGCGTTCCCTGTTTATGAACTGCCTCAGTGATCGTCACGCAAGAACCAACGAGTTGCGCTTCGTAAGGCCGATTTGCGAGCAAGTTCGATAGGTCAAGAAATGGCGTCACACCATCGCCGATGCGCAAGTCTTGTTCGCCGATAACATGCCCAAACTCACCCATTGCCAAAATCGGGTTGTGGACTGCCCAGTTTGCCAGCGAGTCACGACGGATTTGGATTGTATCGCAACCCGATGCGGCATCGCCACGCCCAATCCCAATCTGAGGCAAAGTTGGGTTTTGTGCGCCGCCTGCGTCAAGAATGATCGTGTTCTTAGGCGCGGTAACAACGTCATCCGCTACTTGATCCTTGTAAAAGATTGTGAAGCCGTTGGCATCCGTTTTGGTAGAGGCTGTGCAATTAGCTTCGCCACCGCTAACGATATACGCGGCCTTCTTAGGTGGTGTGGGCGCTGCATCTTTATAGGTAATCGTGAAGGGCGGCGTCATGGCTGCGTCTCGATACCGAACAAAATCCAAAGTGATTTTCCCGGCACAGTCTTCACTTTCAAAACTGAATAGTGCTGGCCATCGGCATCCATGATCCTGTCTTGAATTTTTGGCGTAACATCGGGCAAATTCTTGGAAGCGATTAGGAATTTAGCCGTGGTTGTCACGATCTCAGTATCTTGCATATCATCGTCGGTCAGGCCTGCGCGAACGCAGATAACACCCTCATGGGCGCAGTACCCTCCTGTGTAGTCACGGGTAACCGTGTCATAAGTCGAGTACGCAGCCTCAAGAAACGTGATTTTCGGCGCAAGGTCAGCATCAACGGACTCAATCACAGAAAAGACGTTCTGCACCTGCGAAAGAAGAACGCCCGCACTCACTGGTTGCCCGCCGTAGATTCCAAATATTGGGTGACGCTCAATAATTGTTTCGCGTCTTCGTGCATGCGGGTCAGAATTTCGTGCTGAGATTCAATGATGCGCGTGCGCACGGTTTGACGGCTGGATTTTTCCATATGGTTTTACCTGAAAATGTGGGGATAACTTAGTGCTGAGTATAGCATAAATTCAGCGCAAAACCGATTTTGGCCCTCTTAGGATCAACCAGTTTTTAGCAACGCACTTACTGTTGCGGCATTGTTGCAACAGTGCCATTCTGGGCGATAATTTTCGAGCGGAATCTGGATTTTTATCAATCTTGTCACTCGCTAATAAATTGGTGCGTTAGGGGTTTGCAAGTACTGTAGGTGCACCCTAGGGGGTAGCCCATACCCGCCCTTGGGACCCAAGGTTATTACTTAACATCAATTATTTAGATGGTAATTGGTGAATGAACTGTTGATCGCGTTGCCAATCAAACAGGCAATCACGTGCTGACGCACGCCAGTAGAGACAGGTAGCAACACCAACCGATCAAGCGAACCAACCCAACAAGCGCGACCAAAACGGCTGGCGAGTATGGTTGGTGATGATGCAAGTTGCCTGAAAGCCCGCGTAGCGGGCTGTGTGAGTGGTGATTGGGTTGATTGCTGGTGTGTTATCGCTTGCACAACTGACAGTGTGCTGGTGACGCCGTAGGCGTGGTGTAGTGCGGTGTGGCGCTACATGAAGCCTTGCAGAATGAAGAGCATCACAATCATCATCGCTGTTTCAAGAATGCGCATGACTATGCTGCCAAGCGCGTCAGCGCGTTCTTGACACTAGTAGGTTGCCACTGGCGACCCCGTGGAGTGGGTACATTGGCGGCATTAAGTGCATCTGCGATTTGTTGAAACGTAGAACCGCTTGAACGCATTGGCGTGATGATACTGGCGACTTTATTTGCAGCCGCGTCGGCGGCGTCCTTAATGGCCTCGACACGTTGCTGGTGTCCTTCCCTGTATCCGCCTAGTTTCACACCACGGGCCTTAGCCGCTTGTAGTGCTGCCTTGGTTCGCAGGCTGATCATCTTGCGTTCCTGTTCGGCTAATGACGCGTAGATATGTAGCTGGAAAGCGTCAGCGTTAGGCATTGCCGCAACACGGATTGTCAGTTTGGTATCTTCCATGAGTGTCGCGATCTGACTGACCTTCCTTGATATGCGGTCAAGCTTGGCAATCAGTAGCTCTGCCCCTGTAGAGCGTGCCAGCGCCAGTGCCTTGTCCAATTCGGGGCGGCTTGCGTACTTGCCCGATATGACGTCCGTAAAACTGCCCAGCACCTCATATGGCGTGCCGCTATAATTCTCCAAGAACAGTTGAATATCGCGATCTTGCGCTTCCAAACCCAAACCGGACTCGCCTTGGCCTTTGGTGCTGACCCGACGGTAAATAACATACTGCTTCATGCTGGATCGCCCTTTTTATAAAAATTCGTTCTTCGTTGAGCTTTATATATCGCGATACAGCATGATTCGCGAGTTATTTCAATGTGTTGTGTAGAAACATACCATTTCTAATTGGGCGTTTCCGAAGGGAATTGGCACCGATTTGGGGTGGGATTTTGACTGCTGTATGAGGGTGCGCGTAGCGCCAGAAAAAGTGCGGGATCGTGATGCGAAATTTGGATGTATCACGTCAAAACGTACTTTTCTGATAACCCGAAAAATATTGCCTGCGATTAAGGGGCGCGCACGGCGAACGGGGCACAAACGCGAAAAGATCAGCAATACATACCTAAAAAACAGCAGGACGGGCATTTTTCGTTAGTTGTTATAGTGGCTGCTATGAACTCGCAGCTAACCTGTGGCGCAAAGCCACTTCTCTACACTATTCATTGTACTTGGATGAAAACGCTATGTGAGTTCTCTTAACCAGCATCAGCAATGTAAGAAAAAAGTGCGAGACTAGAACCACTAAAACGGCCCCCTCAATGCTACCCGACAAGCTCGCAATCATCATTGCAACAAAGATCAGCAATGACAGGCACGAAAGAAGTATCAGGTATGAGACGTTATAGTTGACGTCGGCAAAAAACTTCCTATCCCGCTCGAACCTTACTCGTTCGCGGGCGTCTGAAGTGTCATCTTTCCCACAACGAGGCTCCCTTGGGGACAATCCGTAAAGGGCCATTTGGGCGCTGAACAAAAGCGCAGCAAAAACTGAAAATACAGCGATTAGCGCACCGTTGACCTCAGACGGCAACGCAAAAGGAAACAAAAAATAAAGCACTCCGAACACGAGAGGCAGTAGGTAAAAAAATGCTAAGTCGCCGTAAGAGAATCTTTCGGTAGTATCGTCGTACAAAGTAGCAAGATGATCCCTGACAACGATGAAAATATTGACCTTATTCATACTTTTCCCGCCGCAATATCAGCAAAAATGTTGGCTGTTTCAGAACTAATTGAGTCAAACTTAGGCATACCGTTCGGTCCTCGGCTTACTTGATCTGAAAGGTCAAATTTACCCGTGTTTCGACTAATACCAACGAGTGTTACGGTACGTCTCTTGCCGCCCACCATGATCTCAGCCGTTGCTTCGTCAAACTGTGTGTCATTGTACTCTAACACACTTCCAGATGCAGCGGGCTTAACTCTGTCATAGAAGCTCTTCAACATGCCAAGGTGTGAACGGGATTTAGCGCTAAAAGAGACTCCGAGATCGACTAGTGCTCCCGGATCACCCAACTGGTTCTCAGCTGCATCACTCGAATAGTCGCGCTTAGTAAGGCTCAACCTTTTGACCTCCGCCACTTTATATGAGGCTATTTCGCCGGGTGCGACAGAGCTGATCGTGATGCGATGGCCTGAATTCGTTTGGCGAAACCCCGACTCCAAAGCAAGCTGGAAGCGCCCAACGCATGACCTTTGACCAAATGTTTGAAGTGCCATCAACGCATAATCACCATCATCAGGAATCCATAGCCGATAATAAAGCGGAAAGATTTCTATATCGCTAATTTTGCGTTTGTATTGTGTCGAGCGTGTTTCCCGATCAACGATGTCAGTGGCAAAGCCAGAGCTACCATACATGATCGATCCTTCGAACGTACCGCCAACTTGGCTCTTGGGATCAAGAAACCAAGGACGCGGTGTTTCACCTTCTTCGTATTCAGCATTTGAATATTTATTGATGAAGTGAGGCATAGCCTTCAATAGCCGGGAACCGTCGCCGTCTTTCGTAAACGGAATTTTTTTGGGCTTCCGTGTTTTATGCTGAGTTATTGCATAGATATGAAGGCCGATAGAGTTGTCCAAAATTTATTCTCCAAAGTCATAGCGGTCACGTTAGCCTGACCAAATATCCATGCAATCTATTTCTGGTTGTGTTGAACGTCGATAGGAACCGCACGTTTTTCTGCTGGGCAATTGATTATAACTAACCCGCTGGCGTGGGACAGTATCAGCATCAAAAAGAGTTCAATTGAAGGGCGGGCCAGAGCGGGCGTGGGCGGGGGTACCCCATTTTGGCCCGCACCCCCTTATTTATATGATCGAAACACTCATCAAAGCGGGCGTGCGGGCCATTTTTCCGATTCCTATTTTTTGTGGAAATAAAAGATAATCTCTGCCCGCCACTCTCGCTCTAATCAGAAAAAATAATAGTAATGGCGCTGCTTTGGGACTTGGCCAATTACGCCCGCACCCCCGCCCAAACGTACATAGCGGCCATATAAATAACGGGTGCGGGCCATATTAATGTACCCCCGCCCTACGCCCGCTCACAAATGAAGAAGGCACGCATGCACGTGCCTATCTCTTCCGTATACATGTAGTTGTGCTCTATTCTGGTTCGGCGGGCGTGATTTTCTCTTTGCGCATGATCCAGTAATATTGCCCAGTGTTCTTCGTGTCGGCATGTTCGCCAAAGCGCAGAACATAGCCACTTCCCTCTTGAGGTGCGCGGACCTCCTTGCGGAAGTTAGCAATGATTTTCTTGGACGTTCCGTAGCGAATTTTGCCGTCTTCATCCTTTGAAAATCCCCAATCGGGGATTGGATGCGCACCGTCGCCTTCACCACAATCCTCAAGCACCGCTTTGATGGATTCTACGGTGCCACTATGCCCACGAACCTCCCCCGTACCGCCACCACGGAAAATTTGACCATTGGGATATTCCGAAAGTGCGTTCCACAAAGTCTGTGTATCACTGTCAGCCGCCACTTCGCCGTAGCTTTTCAGCTTATCCCGGTTTTCGAGGAACCCACGCACGTTGCACGCTTCAAGAATTCCGCCCAATACATGCGACCACGACTCAAAGCTGTTGAGAGGTTTGCCTGAAAATTTATCCATTCCCTTGGCAATCCAGTTGTTCACCAACACCAGACAGGCATGCACAAGCTCGCCACGGTGCTCTTTGATATATCCTTGCAGGTCAGCATGCCGCCAATCACTACGCGTATCAGGCGCAATCATATCCGCGTCGAGTTCCAGCATAACCATACGGCGCAAGTTCTCATTTGAGGCGGAAAGGTTGTTGGCAACAGCAACCCAAATCCAACGAATTGCGGCCTCTGACGTAGTGTTTTTGCCAAGCAACCGGGCTTTGAAAACGGGGGCCGTAATCGCAGACGCCAGATTGCCCGACATGAGGGAAGCATTCATATTGTCGAAGAAGCACCAGCTAGCCCCCTCTTCGACAAGAGACGTGATCGTTTTCGTAAACTCTTCGTCACTGTCTGGCATGGTCAGCACGGGCGCTGACGCGCCATCGGTGATAAGTGACGTGGCTTCGACCAACAGTCCACCGCCCGTACCGGGCTTTGGCTTAGTAATGGCATACATCGGCGTTACAGATGTGATCATATCGCGCACGAAATGTTGCAACACCATTGCGAGCAAATGTGCTGCACTTGGGTTAGATTCACCCTGCCCATAGACCACGGATTGGATCAAAGTATCCCGGTCAGCTTTACCGATTGGGAAGTCACCAAACACTTCCTCAATGATCAGCAAAAGCGCCGCCGTTACCTCTTGGTCATTTGGTTTATCTGGAACGTCTGGCAGTTTCAGGTCGCCAAGGCGCAACAGCGTCTTTGACTCAGCGTGATAGCCTTCATTTTTCACTAATACCCCGTCAGGGGTGTAGAATGGCGTCGTCATAATGTTGTTGAGAGTTGGGAATGGCTTGGGTTCCACATCGTACACGTTTTCGGTGATTTGGATTGGTGGCAACGCACTGCGAAAAATTTCTGCATCGCCGCTACCTTGTGCCGTCCGCCATGAGGTGTGTTTGCTCACATGTGCCTTAAATTGCGGCTTGGACGGCATGAAGCGCTTGCCCTGCTTTTCGGTACAAACATTGTCGTGGTACTCATACAAAATCGGGTCGCCGTTCTCGTCCGTGTCTCCCATCTTCTTATAGACGTATTCAACCATTTCCTCTTCGCCCCACCGATTAATGACAGGGGTAGAGCTTGCAGTGACTTTGACAGGTTGATTAGCTGGGGCGTTTGCTTTCTTTTCCGCAGCAATTAACTCCTCAATTTTTTTGCGAGCTTTCACCTTCCCAAGGCTCGTGTGCTGCGTCAATGCATCCACGAGGTAGGCCTCAGAGGATACATCCAATCCATATTTGATGAGTACCTTCAAACCCTTATCAATATCCGCTTCTTTCGTACGGGGGGTGAATTTACTCGTTTTGGCGTCGATTTTGTCGAATACCAAATCGCGCATGTCACTGGATTTGAGTTTGACTGGTGAAGGCGTGAGTTTCTTATCCAGCTGCATGACTTCGTCAGTAACATTGTTCGTTTTCTGTCCAATTTCGACATAGACCGGCATGAAAACGGCTTCATCGTGCGCATCTGCCAGCAAGTCGAGAATAATTGCCGCTTTGCTCCACGGGACGTCTGTATCTACATACTCGTTTTCGTCGGCGTCGGCATGGTGAATGGCATAAATCAGTTCTTGCCACTGATCGTTGTTTGGTTCGTCAGGCAGGTCAAGGAATTTGGCATGCGCCTCTTTGAGGCCGATACGCGCGTCCACGTCTTTCACGCCATCCAAGAGCCGTGCCAGCAATGCGTCTGCATTCATATGGTCATTTGCAAGCATTCCATTCAAAGGGCCTGACGGCCCCATGGTATTCAATTGTGAGGTCATTTCTATTCCTTATCGATCCACATTCCCTTGCATTTCATAGCTTTTGAGGGTAGTTTGAGGGTGCATATATAGACGCAGCCTTGATCCCTTTTCCTTGGATCACACCTTTGGCGAGGTGAGCGCTGCGTCTTTTTCTGCCTAACACAAAAACGAATCAAAAATCAACCCATTGCGGCGTTGATTTTATCAATTATTCATTTGTCAATCAAAAAGTATAGCTAGGCAAGAATTTATCACAAGCTATATTTTCCAATGACTTAAGAGACCCTCGACTTAACAATAGTAAATCCAGCCGGGGTCGGCGCTGAAGTTGTGCTTTGGGGGATTTACCTTTGGCAACGATTGGTCGTCCACCCAATCAAGGACCTCGCTGATGTCCATTGACGGTGCACCGGCATCCTTATGGCGGATCAGGAAGGCCTTGAGATCGTCGCGACATTCGATGTTTTTCGCCTCGCCGCTAACGCGGCTAGTAAGTGAGAAGGGATAGCGAAGGAATTCGATCTCGCGTTGTGCCGGAGACCAGAAGCGGCCCACGGCATCAATCGCCATATTGCTGATGTATTCAGTCATTCTTGATCCAGCTTTCCAAAACATCGCCACTGATCACAAGGCACGGGAGCGCAGCCATAGGTGCCGCGCAAGTTGCCCAGACATTTCCCCCGCTACGCGGGCTTGCAGTACATCCGGCGAGCTTCATGGCTGTCGCGATAGTGTGCGCGTCGTACCGACCAAAGAGCGCCGATGGATCGACGATGACATGCCGCACATCCGCGCTGATAAGGCGATCAATCAAGTCTTCGACGCATTCGGCCAAAAGCAGAATGGTACCGGGACTCTCTGATTGCGTAACTGCACTGACAAAAGCACTTGCTTGGCTGGTCGTATCTTCGTCTGGCAGGCCCAGTGCTTCATTCATTGATAGCATAAGACGTGCCCGCGTAGCGGGCGTGAAGGTTGGTAGGTTCATAATAATGGGGTCCATAAGTTGGAGCCTATGGTCGGGTCATAAGTTAGGGTTTGGACGGGATTGTCCTTTAGAACCTGCATTCGGGGTGCAGATTATTAGTTTAAGCTGGCGCGCGGAATGAAGCCGCCACATTTGCAAAGACGGCCTTGTGTCAGCATACGCAGGTAGAAGTTGACGTCATCAACGCCGATAACCTCTTCGCCCAAAACGGTCGGTTCTTTGGGCGATTGTTGCGCGTCGTCTTCGAGAATGCGTTCTAGCTTTTTCAAGCTGGTACTGAGCAGCGCACATTCCTGCAGGACGCGGTCAATGCTGGATTCTTGATCCAATTGCGTACTTAGGATGCGGATGTTCTGGACGGACTCTTTTACAACCCAGTGCGAGTGCTGGGCGATGCGGCTTTTCAATCCCGACATGTGCACGCCCCCAAAGTATAGATGCTATTCAGCATTGGATCAAGGTCAGTGCCTTGTGCGGGAGCTTCATTTTCAGCGGAGAGCAAGGCCATGCGCGACAGGTGTTGCGCGAGCGTTTTGCGCAACATTTCGAGCTTAGATTGGGACGTGACGCCGATGGCTTTGCTTGTTTCGTAGCACTCCCTAAGAAGGTCCGCGACTTCGTTGTTCAGGTCAATGATATTGGCTTTTGTTAGTTGATCAGGAATTGATTCAACCTCTCCAGCGGCTTGGCGGCGAAGATATGCTACCCTTAGCTTCACATCGGAACGCGATGCCCAACGATGTCCACTGACACGCAATACTGTAGGGGCGAGACTATGCGCTTCACCCTTTGGAATAGCATCCTTATAGGCCTGCCCTTGGGTCCGACCCTGAGCCAATGAAACGGCAAACGCCTCCATGCGATCACGTAGAGGCAGCGAGGCGTCAGTCATTCCAATGACCCAGTTTGGACGCCGCAAAGAACTCAACCAGTGAGCAAAGGTCACTTTCGCTTGCGCGGTAGCTTGTCCCGCGCAGCGTCCATCCGCCGCCCTTTTGCGTACGATGAAAGTGGCTGCGTACGTCGTGCACATCGCGAGCAGACATCACAGCGATAATTTGCGCGACATTGGATTCTTCAACCATAGGAACGAGTGTCATTTCGGCGTTGCCGATCAGGTTGGATTCCAACATCAAAACAACCCATGTGCACGGGCGTGCGCCATTTTCATTCCAGAACGAAGCTTCGAGTTTTCAACCAACAAGCGGGCTTTCTCTTGTGGATCAGTAGGTGCTTTGGCGGGTTCCGGTGCCTTCGTTGAAATGAGATTGTTTGCACGCCCGAATGCAAGCCGTTGAGCGGGGTCCATATCAGACAGCCCCAATGCCTTTTCGGCGGCCTCTGCCTCTGCAAGTTTCTTATCCATCAACATTTGGATTTGGCTTGCCTCGTCGCGTGAACGACGGAAGATTTCGAAGTTGTCAGACAGTTCCTGTGTATATTGCTCTTGATCAACGTCCGTTTGAGTAAGAGTTGCGAGGCGCACCGACGTAAGTTGCTTGCATTGATCTTTGGTCAAAGGGGGCTTGCTGTCAGCGATCAAGCGATCTGTCAGGACCTCAAAGGACTTGGCCATTGTTGGGTCCGTCTCAAGGAGTGCGGAAAAGCTGGTTACATTATTCATACGCTTACCTCGCGAACGGCGGGCATTGCGCTGGCAATCAACTTTGCTGCGATGTTGTCACTGTAATATTTGAGGTGTTGCTGACACTGTTCAACGACCGAAAATACTTCGTAGCCCTTATGTACACGCTTTGCGCCTTTGGGTTTTACGTACGCCACAGGTAGATCAGCAAACGTGCGAGCTACGATGATACGAGCCGCAAATTCAGGAGCGGAGATTGCATCAGCAATCTGGGTCATCGTTAGAAATTTCTTATTAGTCATCTTAGGAGGGTGCCTTTAGTGGTGTTAAAGTTTTGACTTGATGACCTATTTTACCACGTTTTACTCCAATCTGTTGCGGTCAACGGTCGAAAAAGAATCCATAAATAACAAAGCACTAGAAACTTCTCGTTGCTATACTTTTGGACTTTTAGAACGACCAACCACCTGAAATACAACGATTTCATCAAATTTCCCGCCTAGCTATACTTTTATTCAACGTTTTCAGATACTTGACTGAATTCAGCGAGCCACCTATATCCACACTAGCGAAATACAAAAGCTTAGGATGGCTATATGAAAGAAAGGTAGGTTTGATTTATGGATACGATTTGGATGTTGATGGCACGATACGAGGGGTTGCCGATTATCCCCATCGAGACCGTCCGCAAGGACTACTTCTCGCACCTGACCCTGCCGAAACTTCTGCGCAAAATTGCAAACACTGACATCAAGCTACCTATCGTCAAGATGGAAGACAGCCAAAAGACCGCTAAAGGAGTCCACGTTCAAGATTTGGCGTCGTACCTTGACGAACGGACGACACAAGGGCGTCGGGAATCCGAATTAATGCACGCCTAAAGCAAACTTAACATCCCTGCCCACAAAGCCCGCTCACGCGGGCTTTTGTCGTTTTAACACTCTACACAATATTTTTTTGTATGACTCAAGTATGACTCATCAATTTTTTGAACTTCAAGATACTGATAAATAATCAGAATAAGAAACAACCGTCCAATCCATCATGGGCGCCACGGACAGCCGCGCACTGTGGTGTAAATTATATTGTTTACTTTCAGACACCTAACGGATCCGTTCACTCAAAAGCCAGCAGTGCATGTAGATAGTGCAGAATTCGCCTGACAACAATAGGCCCGAAACAAAAGGGTAAGGCTGAAATTCATGGACCGCTGGCCGTGGCTGGACTGGCCGGGATTTGCCAATAACACACACTTTGTAGTGCCTTTGGCGCGGTTAGGCCACGCTAGAGGCCCGCGCGGGGACCGTGCGCTGGCTATTCCCAACGAGAAGCGGCCGTTTGTTTTTTGCGTGGCGCGCGACAAGACGGTTGGCGCGTTTTGCTTTGCTCAGTGTTCGGGCAGGCTCGACGCGGTCCAACCCCTCAAGCAGATCATCAATTGATGTCCCCAAGACGGCTTCAATTTCCTGCCAATAGAGTTTCGGGACTGATTTCAACGCTTGCCTCCCCAGATAGAGGCTTTCTGCGGGGATGCCATTCGCAAACAGAACCTCATGCGCTTCGAGCATGACGTGATAGTAAGTGATGTCGTCCCTTGGAAAATCCAAGCCCACGCCATTAAGCCCAAGAAGCGCTTTTGCAGGAATAAGCACTTCGGCGGCGTCAAACATGCGCCGAGCGATTGGACCTTGGACCAACACGCGGTGTTGTTGGGACAGGCACAGATCCTTTGTCGGCAATCCATGACCAAAGGCACCCGCAGAAATGCGCACTGCGGCCAAATTGGGGGAACGTGCGACCTCGGCTGCGGTCCATGTTTTTGAAAGCACCCAAGCGATTGATTTAACGCCATGGTCCGCAGTGATCACCTTATCCCCGACTTTGAGGTCTTCGACGCAGCGCTCCCCCTCAGGGGTGGCAAGAAACGCGCCATTCGCGAAGCAAACATTTGTAACACCAGGGGTTGGTGCATCCGTTGTAAAAACATCATTCCCGTCGCCCGAACGCTGCACCGACAGCCCGTCCGTATCGTTACCGAAATCCTCGCCAGAGCCAATTCTGGTCGCCGTTCCAGAAAACCCTGTATACCCAGCCCCGCCCAATGTTGGGTCATCCAATGCATCGCCGTTGAAGGTCGCCTGAACGAAACTGTCGCTGTTTGGATCATAAAGGGTGACGTTGTCGCCGCCATTGTTGATCAGGGCTGTGCCGCGGCCCGCCTCAAAAAACAAATCATCGGCGTCTCCGCTAGGCAGGCTACCGCCGGGCTGCAGGCCGCTCATCACCATGGCGTGGGCACCCGGTTCTAAAATCGTGCCAGACGGAAAGGTAAACCAATTCCCGACACCGCCATCCCAAAGCTCCAACCCCGAAATGTCGATTGCGCTGTTAGAGCTGTTGTACAGCTCAACATATTCATCGATCGCAGCAGCCGTGCCGTTCCCATCCGTGTCAAAGTTGAGAGCCCCGTTAGGGTCAACAAGGATCTCGTTAATGATAATGCCGCCGAGAAGGGTATCAGCCATGGTCCAAGCCACCAAAAAATAAATACAATGTTAAGTTACACAATCAAGTTAACCGCAAATTACGTCAATTTTATGCATTCCATCCCGCCTGAAATTTCGCACCCCCGCCTTGGCCACCGAAAGCCAAAATGGATCGTAGAATCGAGCGCAACATCTTGCCGTTGGATTGGATTATTCGCATGAACATCTGAACAAATTGAAAATACAGTGCCCAACGGGTTGGCCCTTGAGTGCGCTGATGCTTCCCCAATGCCTCTATCTTCCTTTCCAGAGGCGCCACTCAAAACGGCACCTACGGCACAGTGGCCTGCAACCGTAAATCAGCGCTTCATCAAAACCGAAGTGGACGGGTAATCGGAGGCCCAAGTGGCAGGCAATGGTGCGACAAACACGTTTTCAGTCCGGTTATGGGTAAACCGCCACATCCCGTCCTCGCATTTTTTGAACTTGTTGAACAAGCGTGAGGACCGGAGCAAAGCCTTCCCATCCGAGAACAGCCAAGGCTGCATATGCACCCAATTGCCCTCTGCAGTCATGGCATCATCCGCCACGCGGATTTGTTCTGATGTTATATAGTGGCAATTCATGATCAAGGCAGGGTCTGTTTTACCGCTCCAGAAATTTTGGAAATGCGCCCTGACCGCATCCCACCCTTCAAGACGGCCAAATTGTCCGTCATAATATTCGCCAACCCCTTCCCAGACGGCTTCGGGGGCATAAAGCTCCATGATCCGTTCCACGCGGTCGGCATCGTCTTGTGATCCAAACTCTGGGTTGGGCGTGTCACATAGAAACATGTAGCGCGCCTGCAATCTGCGGACTTCTGCCTCAGCCTCTAGAACGGCCAAGCGGGCTTCTAGGGCTTCAATGCGATCATTTGCCATGCGTTTCGTCCTTTGTTGCGACTTTTTTCTTCATTTTTCATCTCCTCAGCAGAATATCGAAATTTAATTCAATATTCACGTGAAATTTCTTGACCCACTTTCCTTTTACAGTAATCTTACCGTAACAACATCTATAAAAGCCACAGGGTAAATATGACTGTAGCCACCTCCGATTACTGCGCTTTGGCGCATACTCTAGACATGGGCAAAGACGGCCCAAGAGTAGCGATCAAAGACTGCATCGACATCAAAGACATGGTGAGCGCATGCGGTTCTGCCGCGCTGCGAGACAGCCTGCCTGCGGCCCAAAATGCCGTGGTCGTCGACACATTATTGGCCCAAAACTGCAAGATCGTCGGCAAAACCAATATGCATGAGCTGGCCTATGGCATGACTGGCATAAACGATGCCTTTGGAACCCCTATTAACCCACGCTGGCCGGACCGTATTCCTGGCGGGTCGTCCTCAGGATCAGCGGTTGCGGTGGCTGCTGGGCTTTGCGATTTTGCCATTGGTACGGATACTGGCGGCTCCGTGCGCCAGCCCGCGATCTGCTGCGGCGTTTTCGGGATCAAACCCACCTACGGCCGCGTCAGTCGCACGGGGTGCCACCCTGTGGACAGCTCCTTGGATTGCGTCGGTGTCTTTGCCCGCACAGCTGAGATGTTGACCAAGGGGATGGCGGCGATCGACCCCACGTTTCAGCAACACCCCATAGCCACGCCTCCCCGCATTGCGCGCATCATGTGCGACGCAGACCCGCTGATAGACAACGTGCTAGACGCAAGCTTCCCAAAAGCAGCCCCCCTGACGCTGGCGCATCTGTCGGACGCGTTCGACGCAGGCATGACCATCATTGGGGTCGAAGCAGCGCAGGCTTTTGGCGGTTTGATTGAGGGTGATCAACCCTTGGGCGCAGACATCCGCGCCCGTCTGGGCACCGCCCGCGAGATCCCAGATCAGAGCCTGCGACACGCCGAAGACATCCGGACCGCCTTCACCAATGAGGTCGATGCGGCATTGAAGGATCACGATGTATTGGTCTGCCCTGCACTGCCCCTCGTTCCGCCCACTCTTGAGGATGCGAAAGACCCCGCAACAGTTCTACCGCTCACCAAAATGCTGCGCCCCTTTAACCTCAGCGGGCACCCTGCAATCGTTTTGCCGTTTTTTGCGGGGCCTGACGCCCTGCCTGCCGGCGTTCAGATCATCGGTCGCAAAGGCGAGGATGAACACCTCTGTGCCTTTGCTGAAGAATTGGCCGCGACCCTCACCGTTTTCCAATTGGAGAAAGAAATATGACTACTGCTTTTGCAGCGCGCCCCCAGTCGCTGTCCAAACAACAGGTGCTTGACGGCATTCGCAGCCGCGCGGGTGAATTTCAGCAACTGCGCCACATCCCCCAAGATGTGGTGGACCAATTCAAAGGTCTGGGTGTCTACCGCGCATTTGTGCCGAAACGGTTCGGCGGAGATGAAAAGAGCCCTGCCGATTTTTGCCGCTTGATCGAGGACATCGCCACGGCAGACGCATCTGCGGGTTGGGTCGCCTCCTTTGGGGTGTCCGCAACCTACCTGAGCACCCTGCCCCAAGACACCTACAAAGAGATCTTTGGCAAAAACCCAGACACCGTCTTTGCGGGCGCCATGTTCCCCCCCCAAGCCGCCAAAACGGTCGATGGCGGTTATGAGGTCACGGGCCAGTGGCCTTGGGGCTCTGGTGTTATGGGCGCGGATTTGGCCGGTGCTGGCATCCAGGTCGAGGATCAGAAAAGCAAGCTCCCTCTGATTGCCATCATGCAAAAGAAGGATATCGAGATCGTCGATACGTGGAAAACCATGGGCCTGCGCGCCACGGGATCCCATGATATCAAGGCGAGCGGTGTTTTTGTGCCGCGCGAATGGACTTTTGTGCGCGGCTCCAAACCCACGATGGATGACCGGATTTTCCGCTATCCTTCTATGGCATTGGCCTCTCAGGTTTTGGCGGTTGTAGCCCTTGGCGCGGCCCGTTCGGCGCTTGATTTCATCTATGAAGGCAGCGCGCGCCAATCGGTAACCGGCGCCCCGAAACCTGGCGCACGCCCCTATCTCC
>JBDVSG010000243.1:0-11682 GCA_039967155.1 Sulfitobacter sp.
GCACGGTGCGACCGCCCATGATCATGACCATTCACACCCCCATAGCCACGATCACAGCCATGCAGATTGACCAGCTAACCACTTTAAATCAGTGGTTTTCTCCTGGGTATCCTTTGGGAAGTTTTGCCTATTCGCACGGGCTAGAAACGGCCATTCAGGACGGCCGTGTCAAAACCGCGGAGCAGCTAGAGGACTGGCTGCGCGATCTTTTGACCTATGGCACAGGGCGCAGCGATGTGACGTTGCTGTACGCAGCCCATGAATGTCGCGATGATGCTGCCGCGTTGGCGGTCGACACCACCGCCCGTGCCTTTGCCCCCAGCGCCGAACGGTTGCATGAAGGGGTTCAGCAAGGCGACGCCTTTTGCCGCACAACATCTGCAATCTGGGCGATCGATTTGCCACCGCTTACGCACCCCGTTGCGGTGGGCTATGCCGCAGGACAATTGGGGATTGCAGCTGATCTGACAGGCACGCTGTATTTGCAGGCATTTGCGGCCAATCTGGTCTCTTGTGCTGTGCGTCTGGTGCCATTGGGCCAGACTGAAGGGCAATGGGTGTTGCAGCGGCTGGCAGGTCTATGCGCACAGATTGCACAAACAGCCGCACAAGACGGGATCGAGGATCTGGCCAGCACTACTTTTGCGGCAGATATCGCGGCCATGCGACATGAGACGCTAGAACACAGGATTTTTCGAACATGACAAAGATGAACGGCCCCTTGCGCGTGGGCATCGGCGGCCCTGTGGGGGCGGGAAAGACAACATTGACCGCAGCACTTGCCCGTGCACTGCACCCGCAGGTTAATTTGGGCGTAATCACCAATGACATCTACACCCAAGAAGATGCAGAAGCCTTGATGCGGATGCAAATCCTGCCTCAGGATCGTGTTATCGGTGTGGAAACGGGCGGATGCCCGCATACTGCCATCCGCGAGGATGCCTCGATCAATCTTGCGGCGGTGGCGCAGATGCGCGCGCGTCACGCGGATCTGGAACTGGTGCTGATCGAGAGCGGCGGCGACAACCTGTCGGCGACCTTCAGTCCCGAGCTGGCTGATTTCACCATCTATGTGATCGATGTCGCCGCAGGCGAGGAAATCCCGCGCAAGGGCGGTCCTGCGATCACCAAATCCGATCTGCTGGTCATCAACAAAACCGATCTGGCCCCCCATGTGGGCGCCTCACTGGAGGTCATGGCCCGCGACGCTGCCAAAATGCGCGGTGATCTGCCGTTTGTCTTTTGCGCGTTACGTCAAGGCGAAGGCGCGCAGGCGGTTGTGCAGCATGTCATTGAGGGGGGCGGCCTAAGGGTCGGTTAATCGGGCCGTTTGGCACGGGGCTGGTGTGCTTGGTTGGTGTAAGGGGCTGACAGTCCGGATCGGGCTGTGGGCTTACAGTTTTTTCAGCCGCGTGTGTAGATCGGACAGGGTGCCATTCAGCAGCTCAATTTCTTTTTCGGACAGCTGCGCAAAGGTGGCGTCAAAAATGGCCTGCGCTTCGGTAAAAGCATCCCTGCGGAGCTTCTCACCTTTGTCGGTTAAGCAGACTTCGGTCACACGGCCGTCTTGCGGGCGCACCCGCGTGCTCACCAAGCCATCGCTCATCATGCGCTGGATGACCTTTGTTGTTGTGTTGAGCTTTTGGGCAGAAAATTCGGCAATTTCCGAGACCGAAAGATACTGGTCTTCATAGAGGCTCATCATAGCGCGCCAGCGTGGAATATCGATGCCGTAGGCCTTTATGCGGCGTTCAAGCGCATTGGTATAGGCTGCATTGATCTGGCTGACCCAGAAGAACGGCCAGTTTTGTTTAAATTTGTTTGGACTATCGTGCTGTGCGCTCACAAAAGGGGCCTCCACGTGAGTTAATAGCCTTACTGTAAAAGGGTTTGGCCAGAAATAGAACGCGAAAATTACCGTCTGTTGAGGGCGTGCGTGCGCTGTGTTTTAGGGATAGGGGATATTAACAGGGCCCCATAAAGAAGCCCTGTTTTTATGTGTGCGATAGGGGGTTTAGGCGAATTCGGGCCGGTCGCGTTTCATTTTGCGCACCATGGCGTCAAACATCAATGTGGCAAAGCCTGCGTTGTCTTTCAGACGTTGCGCGTCATCGGCGCATTTTTGTTTGATCATATCGGGCAGCAGATTGTCCGGACCCGGTATGCTGCTGGCCGCGCATTGGATTTCCGCCGCGCGCTGCACTGTCCACAACAAAAAGAAGGTCAGCGGAATATCGGCTTCGCAAACGGCGATCCCATGATTGCGCAGAACCAGCACATGTTTGTCTTGCAAGGAGTCCAACATCCGCGCGCGCTCTTCGTCATAGATCGTAATGCCCTCAAACGTGTGATAGGCAACCCGTCCATACAGCTGCGCACCATAAAAGCTGTCATGGCTGATCCCAAAGGCCTTCATCGTCATCGCAGAAATCGGCGTGGTATGGGTATGCGCGATGCAGCCCACATCTGGGCGGTGCTCATGGATCACCCCGTGCAGCGCAAACCCCGCTGGGTTTGGTTTATACGCGCTCTCGCGCAGCAGCTTCCCGTCCACGCCAACGACCAACAGGTTCTCAGGCGTCACCTCGTCGTAGTGAAGACCCATAGGGTTCACCAGATAGGCGTGCTCAGCACCTGGAAGGCGGACCGAAATATGATTGAAAATCAGCTCTGTCCAGCCAAGGTAGCTGACGAGGTGATAGAAGTCGGACAGCTGCTGACGGAGCTGTGCCTCGGTCATTTCTGCATCAGGTGTGGGGGAGGTCATGATGATATCCTTTCTTGCGGATAGTGCCCGCGTATCTGATCAACGAGATCTGACATCTGCGATTTTGGGGCTGGTAATATCGGTGTGGTCTGAAGAAGGGTCAAAAGCGAAAACAAGACGGGCATGTCAAAGCCTTTGGTTTGCGCCAGCTCAAAGGGCGCATAGCAGATGGCATCCAGCTCTAGCGGTTTGGCGGCCTGCGCGTCTTGTAACATCGATGTGGGGAAGGGGCCTGCATCGATCATCAGATCGACCAACCAGTCATTTGGCGGCAGCTCAAACCCTTCATCTTCGGCCCAAATGCGAAATTCATCCGCGAGGCTGGTGGCAATGTCGCACAGCGCAGGGGTTTGGCCGATGTCTTCCAGCAAGGCGCCCGTCAAAGCAGAAAGCGGGTTTGTGGTGAAATTGGCCAAGAGCTTTACCAGAACCTTTTGGCGGATTTGGGGGCTGATTTCCGTCTTGATGCCGCTGGTTTCCAAATACGAGACCAACTGCGCAACTTTTGCGTCATCACAGCCTTCACACACAGCCCCAAGGCTGAGGGTCGGCGTGTTGCTGGATTTCGCAACACCAGCGCCATCCATCTGGACAGTCATCAGCAGCACAGCGCCCAGTACCTGCTGGGGGCGAAGGATCAGGGCAAGATCCCCGTCGGGGTCCAGTCTGGGCACATCGCCCATGGCCGTATCGGTCGCATAGAACCAAAATGGCAAACCGTTCACCATAGGGATGACCAATGTGTCTTTGGTGATCGCGTCTTTGTTCATGCGCACGGCAGCAGCAAGGCTTTGAGATTTCACACAAACAAAGAGGGCATCCATCGCTTGGTTGATCTGGGATTGCGCCTTTGGTTTTGCCGAAATCTTGCGGCCGCGTTCATCCAGATGGATGCCGTCCTGTGTGATCTGTTCCAGCCGCGCACCACGCGCTGTGATCCAGACCTCGGCCTCTGACTGTGTCAACAGGGCCGCCATCGCAGTGCCGATGTTGCCACTGCCGATGACGCCAATTTTATAGGGTTTCAACATGTTGGGTCTTAACTTTCTACGTGAGAATGAGCACCAGTATCGGGAACGCAGTGAGAAGGGCGATGCGCAGGATATCCATGAAGACAAAGGGGACTAGCCCTTTGAAAATGGTGCCCAAACGCACGTCCGACACTACGGAACGTAGCACAAATGCATTCATCCCGACTGGCGGGGTGATATAGGAAATCTCTGTCACCATGACGACGAAGATGCCAAACCAGATCAGATCGATCCCTAGGTTCGCAGCAATCGGGTAGAACACGGGCACGGTCAGCATGATCATCGATAGGCTTTCCAAAACGCAGCCCAGCAACAGATAGATACACAGCACCACCAGAATGAACCCCATGGGGCCTGTGGTGACGTGCGTGATGAAATTCTGGATGTCGATCGTCATGCCCGACATGTTGACGTAATTGGTGAAAGTCAGCGCGCCAAACAGGATGAAAAACATCATCGCGGTGGTTTTCATTGTGTCAAACAGGACCGAAAGCGTCGAGGCAATGGAAAACTTCCGCTTCAGGATCACCAAAAGAAACGCGCCACCCGCACCCATTCCAGCGCTTTCAGTGGGTGTGAAAACCCCCAGATAGATGCCGCCCATAACAAACACAAACAAGACCAACGCTCCTGACGTGCCTTTGAGCGCGCGCAGACGGTCCCCAAGCGGGAGCTTGTCTTCCGTTGGCAGGTCAATCTTTTGAAGCCGAAGTGACAGGCGCACCGCAATTGAATATCCGATGATACCAATCACACCCGGGATGAGGCCTGCCAGAAAGAGGCGGCCAATGTCTTGTTGGGTCAAAATGCCATAGAAAACCAAAATCACCGAAGGCGGGATCAGAATGCCCAAGGTGCCACCCGCCGCAATAGACGCGGTAGAAAGCTGATCAGGATAGCCAAAACTGCGCATGGAGGGCAGCGCGATCTTGGTCATCGTCGCCGCTGTCGCCAAGGACGATCCGCAGACCGAGGAAAACGCGCCACAGGCCACCACGGTCGCGGTCGCCAAACCGCCCTTGCGGTGGCGCAGCCATGCATAGGCCGATGTATACAGCTCGGATGCGATCCCCGATTGCACCACAAAATTCCCCATCATCAGGAAAAGGGGCAAAACAGAGAGGGAATAGTCGCGTCCATTGTCGAAGAAAACCGATCCCAGCAGCGCCAGTGACGGCGACCAGCCAATGATCGAGACAACGCCAACCAAACCAACCCCCGCCAGCGCAAAAGCAATCGGGACGCCGATAAAGAGGAGGATGGCGAGACATGCCATACCAACGGGCCAATGTTCCATGGATAAAGTCCTTTATGGCTTTGAGGCGCTGAAAAGACGTTTCAGCGGAAGAAAGGCGGTGATCACAGCACCGACAAGCGCACAAACAGCGCAGAAATAGCCCAAAGGCGCGATTGGAATGCTCAGATTGGTGGTCTGCCCACCATAGCCCCCGATTTGATCCGCATAGATCCAGATGCGCCATGCAACGACAGCAAGAACAACACCGCTGAACACGCCAGTGAACGCCTGTCTCAGGGGCTGAACCGCTTGGGGCAGGTTGTCCGTTAACAGATCAACCGTGACATGGTCTTCGGCCAATGACACAGCCCCCAAACCCATGAAAATCACCGCACATAGCAAGATTTCAGTGAGCTCGGTTGCGCCCATGATTGGGGCGTTAAACAGATACCGGCCAATGACATCAAAAACAGTCAAGCCCATCATACAAATCAACAAAATACCGCCCAAACTGCCCAACAGAATACCCGTCCACGTTAGGTGGTGTTCAGCAGAGGCGGCACCGCGCCCCTCCTGAACATTTGTTTTGGTCGCAGGTGACATTATTCAGCTTCGACAGCTGAAATTTCAGCCCGCAGCATTTCCAAGGCCGCCGCTGCATCAACACCGGTAGAGGAAACTTCGGACATTTTTTCGTCCACGATGGGCTGCAAGGCCGCTTTCCATGCGGTCAGCTGATCCGCAGATGCTGGCGTGACTTTGGTCTGGCCTGTCATGGCTTCTCGGCCCGCAGCATCCGCACGGTCCCACATTTTGCCCGCCATACGCGCCAATGCTTCGCCGGTCACACCGTCGATGGCGGTTTGCTCTTCTGGGGTCAAACTGTCCCATTTCGCCTTGTTCATGACGATGTAGAAGGAGGTGTTATACAGACCACCTGGAACTGAAACGCCAACTTCAAGCTGAGGAATGAGTTTGAAAAAGCTGACAGATTCATAGGGGAACAAAATCCCGTCTGCGACGCCTTGGCTCAGCAGCTCATAGGCCTTAGAGGAAGGGCCTTCGACGGGCACCGCACCCAAAGCAGAAGCAACCTCATGGGCAATGCCGCCCCCAACGCGCAGTTTTTGACCGTCCAGCAGATCGGTTGCCGCAGCATCCGCTTCCTTGACAAAAATCTGGCCTGGACCGTGGGTGAAAACGCCCAGTACCTTAACATCATCATATTCGCCGGCGTCTTTCAACATTGCGTCAAAGGTGCGCCAGTAGGCAACTGATACGGCCTCTGCGCTGTCCCCAAGGAACGGTATTTCCGCGAGGTTGGTGGTTTTGAAACGACCAGCGTTATAGCCTTGGACACCGAAGGTGATATCGGCCACCCCATTGATCGCAAAGTCAAAATGCGCAGGGGGCGGTCCAAGAGGCGCGGGCAGGATATTGGCGACAACACTGCCGCCAGTGGCTTCTTTGATCTGTTCTGTCATCGGCACGATCACTTCAGAAACGAGCGGATGAGAAGGGGGCAACCAGTTCGCCACCGTCAGAGTCGTGTCCGCGAATGCGGCACTGGAGAGAGCAAAGGTGGTTGCTAGCGGTAATAAAAGTTTTTTCATTTCGTTTTTCCCTGTTGCTGCGCGGATGCTATTTGGGTCTTTGTCGCGCTTGCATGTGTGGTTTGCGGTTGTGGGTGGAGCCTGTGTTTTCCTTTCATTTAGTTACGGTAAAACTACTGTAAATTGAGGGCCGCTAAAGACGAGAGCTATGAGGCAGTTTCCAGTGTGCATCGGGTCATATTTTGGGATTTGATCAAAGGTTGAGCGTTGATTTGCGTTGCCGGCTCAAATGAAGGCAAAGGTTAATCAAATCGACACCGTCTGCACGGGAATCGCTCTACGCTCCTTTCCCTTGATGCGTGTCCAAGTGGTGGTAATCACGGCTGAAATAGACCAGACCGCGGTCGGATTGTTCGGGCAAATGGACCGCCTGAATGTTGCAGAACATTACGGAATGCGACCCTTGTTCAACGACCGATCCAATGCGGCAATCAAATGCGACATTCGCATCGGCCAATACCGGCGCGCCGGTTTCTTTTGTGATCCATTCGCCATGCGAAAACCGATCAACCCCTTCAACGAAACGTGCAAAAATGCCTGACAGATCTTGGTGATGGGCGGCCAAGACGTTGACGCATAAAACACGGTTTTCAAGGAATTTATTGTGCACAAAGGCGCGGCGGTTCACGCAAACCAAAAGGGTAGGCGGCGCATCCGTGACAGAGCAGACAGCCGAGGCAACTAACCCGTGTTTGCCGCCCGTGCCATCCGACGTAATGAGATTGACGCCCGCGCCCATGCGGCTCATGCCTTCGCGGAAATCGAGTTGGTTCTGATTAAGTTCCACCTGAGTTTTCCTTTATATTTCCAGAACCAGTTTGCCTTTGCCGCGTGAGCAACACGCGCAAAGCTGGTCCATATCTTCGCGCTCTTCATCGGTTAGAAATTGGTCGCGATGCTCAATTTCGCCTTCCAGCACATCTGTGATGCAGGTGCCGCAGATGCCTTCTTCGCATTTCACCTCGATGGTGATGCCCTCTTTGGCGAGGGCACGGGCGATGGTGTCATCGGGGCCGACAGTGACGGTGATGCCGCTCTGGGTGCATTCGACCTCAAAGCTGTCGCCGGTCAGGTCAACATCGGCCGAGAAATATTCGCGGTGTACATTTGCCGTAGCATGGCCTGCGGCTTCAGCCGTTGAAATGACCCAGTCCATGAACCCTTGAGGTCCGCAAACATACAGATGCGTATCTGCAGCGGCGGCGGGCAGATCGCGGCCCAGATCAAGGCGCTGTGCGGCGTCTTGATCATCAAAATGGTAGACGACCTTATCCGCAAACCCCGCCTTGTCGAGCTCTTCCTTGAAAGCGGTTAGCTCCTCTGATCGGGTGCAATAATGGAGGATGAAATCCTTGCCCAAAGCCTGCAGGCGTTTGGCCATCGCAATCATGGGCGTCACACCGATGCCGCCCCCCAACAGAACAGAAAAGGCGGCGGCTTCTTCCAAGGGGAAGTGATTGCGCGGCCCTTCAATCTTGAACTCTGCCCCCGCGGTGGCAAGGCGGTGCACGGCAAGCGATCCGCCGCGCGAATTGGGGTCTTTGAGGACACCGATTTCGTAGAACCCAGTTTCTGAAGGATCAGAGCACAAAGAATACTGACGCCATAGATCATCCTCGGGTAGGTAGACATCCAGATGTGCGCCCGCTGTGAAGGGGGCGATTGCGCCGCCGTCTTTGGGGGCAAACCGAATGCGTGCGATATCGCCGCGGTCATCGATGCGGTCAGAAACTGTAAGTGTTTGTGTATCAGTCATTTATCCAGCCTCAGCGCATGTAAATCCCGCCATTGACGTCCCAGCAGGCGCCATTGACGAAGGCCGAACGCGGCCCAGCAAGCATCGCAACCAATTCCGCCACCACCCGCGGATCCCCCAGATGACCTACGGGAATGTTTGCAATGGCTTTATCGATGTTATCGCCCAGAACGTCATGCACCATCGGAGTGTCCATTGGCCCCGGTGCGATGGCGTTGCAGGTGATGTTGAACGGCGCCAAATCCCGTGCGAAAATCTTGGTTAGCGTCAGGATCGCCCCTTTTGAGGCGGCATAATGCGCCCCCGTGGCGGTGCCGCCGTTTTGCCCCGCAAGAGAGGCCATATTGATGATCCGGCCATAGTTCTGATCTTTGAAATGGCGCCCAAAAATCTGGCTTCCGGCAAAGGTGCCGCCGGCGTTCGTGGCCATGATTTCATTAAAGAACGCAGGATCAATGTCCAGCAGCGGTTGCACGGCGGTGCGGGCGGCATTGTTCACCAACACCTCCACAGAGCCATAGCGCTGAACACATTCGTCCAGAACACGCTGCCAATCCTCGGGGTTGGACACATCGAGCGTGGCAGTCATGCCTGTATCGCCCGCAAGGTCCAGCTCAGAGGCCAGCGCGGCGGCCTCGGGGCCCGGATCAACATCGGTGATGATGACACGGAACCCGTCTTTGTGAAGGGCGCGGCACACTTCTGCGCCAAAGCCACGTGCGCCGCCGGTGACAACAGCCGTTTGGATGGTATCTGGAAGAGGTGTCGCCATTAGAACAAATAGCTGAACGAATTCAGCATCCCCCCTGAGTTGAGTAGTTTTGCGATTTTGCGCTCAATTTTGAAGCCCGCTTCGGTCTTCCTTAGGGTGAAGGAAATATCGGCAGCCCAGATGCGTTGGCGGCCGAATTTATCCTCGATCACATGCTGCGCGGCACGCAGTTTGATCTCGTCTCCGACAACGCTGTCGATCACGATGCGGCTCACGGTGCGCACGGTGTCAGCGGCAGGCGCTGAGGAAATAGAGAAGCCGCGTTTGAAGCGATCAATGCGCAGGCGGCGCATTTTATCGTCGTCATAGCAAAGGTTTAGCTGGTTTTCGTAATCCTCTCCCTCGCCCATGGGCAGGATATAGGTGCCTTCCACCAGCCACAGGTCCAGCCACGCGTCATAGTCTTTGCTGTCCAGAATATCGGCTTCTTTCCACAAGAATTCGCTGACTTCAGCAAGCAAGGTTGTGGTGTCGGATGTGCTCAGTTCAGTCATGGCTCAAGCTTCCTTTTGCATCATGCGTTTCCACATTTCATATGCCGCCCGCATGCCGGTTTCAGCGCTCACATGGCCGCGGGGGCCCATGACGCCAGGCTCTTCGTCAACCATGCCGCGGTTCACAAGGATCTTGAGCTCTTCTCCGCCACTGGTGCCGCGCTGGACGCGCTCCCAGACTTCTGCATCATCAGGGGAGCCAAAGCCCATTGGCCCTTGAAAATGCTCGTGCAGGCGCAAGCGCGTCTGGTTTGCGATCTTTGGACCACCCTCCATCCCCAGCGCCATGTGACGGATTTCGGTTTTATCGACCGAAACAGGGGTCAGGACGCGGAAAAAGGACAAGGAAAACGACACGTTCGGGAAGAGGTTCATGTTGAACCCAGGGCCGCCAACGGCCAGCACGATCCGCTTGACCTGTTCTTCGCTATAACCTTCCTTGCGGATTTCCTCAGCCAGCCATTCAAAGCGTGGCTCGATCGGATCCTCCATAAGGTCATCGAGATCTTCGCGCGTTGGCATCATCATCATGATAGAATGACCATTGCCCAAATCTTCGACCCAGCCTTCGTTCTTTTCCATGAAGGCAAACAGATCTTCGGTTTTCTCGTCCAAAGTCTGCATGAAGGATTTATGCACGATCGGGAAATGATAGGCGTCAGTGGTGTTTTCGAGCTGAACCTTCCAGTTCATCGGCACAGCGAACTGGTGTTCACCAATCACTTTGACAGGAAAACCGCCGCCCTGTTTCATGAAGAGCGTGATATAGCGGCAGACCTCGGGGCCCAGAAATTCGACCAACGGTTCCGCGTCATGATTGAATGTCGCAAAAACCATGCCTTCATAGGCTTCGGTGCGCAGCTTGAGCATGCCGTGCTGGGATTTGTCGAAATCATCGCCGTATTGTTCAGGGTAGGGCACAGCGCGCAAAGAGCCGTCCAACCCGTATCCCCAGCCATGGTAAGGGCATTGGAACGAGGATGTCTTGCCCTTTTTGACTTCGCAGACGGTTGCAGCGCGGTGGCGGCAACGGTTCACCATACAGTGGATTTTGCCCTTACGGTCACGCACCACAATCACAGGGTCCAGACCGACTTGGGATAGTTTGAACGATCCCTTGTCAGGAAATTCGCTTTCATGGGCGACAAAGACCCATGTGTTCTTGAAGATCTTTTGCATCTCTTCATCAAAAAGCGCAGGGTCTTCGTACATTTCAGTCGCAACCATTGCGTTCTCTACATCATAGAGCGCATCAAGATCGCTGAATTTCGGGGTGTCTAGAGACATGGATCAGCTCCGGTGGGCTTTGGGGATTTCAAGCGCGCGGCCCATGCGGGCTTCGACGGTCATGTATTTCCACAAACGGTCGTTGCCATCGCCGACAACGATCGTACGCAAAAGGTTACAGGCGGCCTGAACGGCGTCACGATCAGGGAAATCCGCCAGAATATACCATGTGTACGGAAAGCCCGATGTGGCGCCGACCATCGTTTGGTCGTCATCGAATGTGCCTACGATTTCCACGCCTTCCATCTGATCAATGCCCATCATCAGGGCCTGCGTTGCCGTCCAGACAGGGCCGATCTGGTCAAACGGCAAGGAAAAGAATGTTGGGTGGTTGTTAAAGCACAGCAACGTGCGAAGAGGTGTTTTATCAGTCATGGGAGCAATCCTTATGGGTAACCTGGCATGGTGGGTTCATCGAACATGGCGGCACCTGCGCCCGTCCATGTGCCTTCGCTTAGGAAGGCGTGTTGGGCAACGCCCGCAGCGTCGAGCATGTAACGGCACAGCGGGTGGCCTTCGTTGATCGCCGTAGAGCCCCCAAGCGCAAACGCCATACGCGCTGCTTCGGCGCCGTCTTTGGCGGCCTTGGATGCAACAAGACGCAAACGAACATGCGTGTCGGGGCTTACGGTTTCTTGGTGGGCAAGTTCTTCATAAGCCTCCTCAAGCGTGTCATAGAACAGGGCCTGTGCGCCCAAATACATGCTGCGTGCTTTGGCATATTC